>JAJDZR010000233.1 GCA_022824545.1 Chloroflexota bacterium | reverse complement strand
GCGGGACCCGGATACCGTGCGCGAGCCGGTCAGCCGCCTATATCTCGGCGGCGCGATTACCGCCGGGTGTGAGAGTCCGGGGCTATGCCGAGGTGGTTCCCGACCTCGTGGTGGAGATTGCCTCTCCCAGCGATGGTCAGCGGGAGGTCAGCGACAAGGCGCGGATGTGGCTGCGGTACGGCGTGTACTTGGTGTGGGTGGTGCAGCCGGATACATACACGGTGGACGTGTACGAGCCGGGCCGGGCGGTCGTGACGCTCGATGAGCACGGCACCCTCGACGGACTAGACGTACTGCCCGGTTTTACTTGCGCGGTGCGCGATATTTTCGATACGTAGCGCCGTATAGTCTGAATCAGGATTTGCAGGACGCAAGGATGAGCAGGATGAATGACGGGGATGAGGTCAGCCCCACCACCCGTCCTGGCCGGTAGGAGACCAGGAGCGGTACCCTCTCTAGGGAAGGAGTGTCATTCGCTATGCGAGCCAACCAAGCACTTGCCAAGCTGCGTGCCGGTGGAGTGCTCTCCGGTCCGCTGATGGTCTACGACTCGCCCGACATGATCGCGCAGGTGGCGGACATGGGGTTCGATTGGGTGTGGCTCGACTGGCAGCACGGCCAGTTTACGGAGACGACGCTCAACGCGGCGCTTGGCCAGCTACTGGGTGCCGGGCACGTACCGCTGGTCCGGGTGCGGGGTCACGAGCCGGGCGTCATCAACCGGGTGCTCGATATGGGCGCGTTCGGCGTGGTCGTGCCGATGGTTCAGAATGCCGAGGAAGCGCGCGCGGTGGTCCAAGCGGCGTACTACCCGCCGCAGGGCCAGCGCTCCGGTGGTGGTGTGCGGCTCGGCACCCTCGGCGGTGTGGGCGGCCCGGCCGAGTATTTCGCGCACGCCAACGACGAGATCATGGTCGTCGTGATGGTCGAGACCGAGGCGGCGATTGCGCGGGTGAGCGAGATCATGCAGGTGCCGGGCGTGGACGTGGTGTTCATCGGTCCGGGCGACCTGATGCTGGACGTGCGCGCCAACGGCCACGACGCGGCCTACCACGAGGCGCTTGTCCTGCAGGTCGCGGCGGCAAGCAAGGAGACGGGCACCGTGGCCGGGTACGCCTGCGGGAGCCGCGAGGAAGCGGAGCAGCGCATCGCGCAGGGCTTTCGGTTTCTCTCCTACGGCTCGGACAGTCGAGTGGTGCAAGCCGGCTTCGAGCAACTCCGCGACGAGTCTAAGGATTGGTAGCGCCTAGCCACCGGATAGTGAAGGGGAGAGGGCTGCTGCGATGACGACGGCGCCGGCCGTGGCGACCGGTGGTGGGGATGGTCGGCAGTTGCGTCGCCGTATGGCGATTGCCTATGCCGCCGTGGCAACGGTGGCGGTGGCCGGCCTGGGCGTGGGGGTCGCGGCGGTGCGCCGGCTGCCCGGGGGGCGGTGGGAGCGGATGATTGTACAGGCGACGCTGAACGATCCGGCTTCTGAGGCCCAACTGCAACGGTATCTTGACGATGGGTGGGAGGTGGAGCGCCGCGTCATCCGCCAGACGGCGCGCGGCACTCAACTGACCTACTATCTCCGCCGGCGGCCGCCGGGTGCTGCCGGCGAGGGAGGCTGAGTGCCGGACGCCGTTGCATGGGTCCGTCCAGGGGCACGCCGGTGCTCCTCTGAGCCTCCCATTCTGAGGCCGTAGCACTCGTCGCCGCGTTCTGTTAGTGGGTAGCGCGGTCTCGGCCGTGTCTCTGCCGGCGCGGGTGTGCGGTGCTCTGCATCTCACTTGCGGCCGGTCAACGTGTCAATCTCCAGCCCGTATTCGTTCTATGGACTGATCGCTACTGGGGAGTTAGGGAGCGACCCGTCAGCCGGCGGTGCCACACACGGCATCCATGCCGGCGAGGAGGCGTGCTGCACATGGGCGGGCAGACAGCATCGGCGCGCGGCTCTCGGTGGTCTCGCTGCGCCGTGCTCCTGGGGATTGCCGTGGCGGTCTGGCTGCTCGGTGCGACGACGCAGACCGCCGGTGCAGCACCACTCGCCAGCGACACGCCCCTCGCTGCCGGGCGCGTCGCTACGAGCGGCGGATTGAACATGCGCGCGGCCCCGCAGATGGGTGCGGCGGTGCTGCGCGTGCTGCCATTCCTCACTGAGGTCTACATTCTCGGCGCGGAGGTGGCGCGCGATGGACTTCGGTGGGTGCCGATCCGGTTGAAGCCGGAACATGGTGGGCAGCAAGGCTGGGTCGCGCGTCGCTGGGTGGTCGCGTACCCGCTGCATCAGAGTGCCGAGCCGGGTGGGCCGGGTGGGCCGGGACTACGCTTGCTGAAGGGATCGGGTCCGGCGCAGTACGCGGTTGTGGGCGGGGTGCGCTACCTGATTGCGGACCTGACCACGCTGCATACGCTCAGACTTGGTGGCTACGAGCAGGTGACCGATGCGGTGATCGCGTCCCTGCGCGTAGGACCGGTGCTCCGCTTCTATCCCGGTGCGCTACTCAGAGACGATGCCGGCCGGGTGTGGCAGATCGGTGCGGGCGGGCAGCGGCATTGGGTGCCCGACCTGGCGACGTTCAATGCGCTGGGCTTTACCTGGGATCGTGTTCAACAGACACCGGACTGGGCCGTGGGGCGTTTGGCACAGGGTCATCCGCTGACGGCCCGCTAGTAGACCTCACCCCCGGCCCCCTCTCTACCGTGTGGAGAGGGGGGTGTTCGGTATTCCCACCATCTCGCCGCTGCGGCAGCCTCGACGCGGCTATGGTAATGCCCGCACGGGCAGGTATCCGGGCACCTGGGAGCGGGCGAGGAGCTAGGAGGTAGCGGCGGCTGGTCCAGCGTCCGGCGTCGAGGCGCTTGTGCCGGATTTCGTCAAGCGCAGGATCGCCTCGATGCGGCGGGATTCCAGCTTGGGCGGACGGTCCAGCTTCACGTCCGGTCCCAAGGCCTCAATCGCCCGTCGCATGACATCGAAGCCTACTTGGGGATGTGATAGGTAGCGGGTGTTCTGGCCGAAGAAGCGCACGACCATCCGCACCGGATGGCCGGCGTGCAGGAACTTGAGGGCGCGGCGCACCTTCATCTGCAGATCGTGCTCCCCAATGGCCGGCGACAACTGGACTTCCTTCATCTCCTGCGCCGCCTTGGCCGCCTGCCCGGCTTTGCGCGCCTGCCGGCTCTTCTTCTCCTGCTCGTACTTGAAGCGACCGTAATCGAGGATGCGGCAAACTGGTGGTTGGGCCTTTGCTGCCACTTCGACCAAGTCCAGTCCACGCTCGCGGGCCATCCGTAGCGCCTCGGTGAAGCGCACGACGCCGACGTTCTCGTCATCGTCGTCAACCAGGCGCACTTCCTGAACGCCGCGAATCAAGCCATTGACGCGGTACGGCTCCGGGCTGCGAGGCACGGGCCGCACGCCGCGCCGTGGTGGGCGAGGAGAAAACCCGCCACCCGGCCGTCCGCCAAATGGTCGGGGGCCGCCGGGTCCGCGCGGTGGCCCCCCTGGCCCGCGTGGTGGGCCACCAGGACCACGCGCTGGGCCGCCGGGGCCGCGTGGTGCTCCGCCCGGTCCTCGCGGCGGCCCGCCAGGGCCGCGCGGTGGGCCACCAGGGCCGCCGGATCGGCGCGGTGGCCCGCCCGGCCCGCGTGGTGGGCCACCGGGACCACGCGGCGGCCCGCCCGGCCCACGTTGGCCAGGCGGTTGCGCGGAGGGAGCGGGTCTTCTGCCCACCGGACGCTGTCCGGGCGAGCGATCTGGGGGTTGTCCTCTCGCGGGTGGACGGTCGTTAGTCGTCGGAGTGGCTCCTTCTTTGGGATGCAATGAGGCGTACTGCTTCACTCTACAGCCTGGATAAAGGCCGCGCAAGTGCTAGACGCCGATTATTGGAGCCGAGATGAGGATCGTCTCCCCTACATGGTGGAGCGGGGGCCGAGTGACGGGCCAAAGCCGCACCACACCTGGCACTGCCCGCGCGGCTTTGGTTCGTCAGGGGGTGAGGGCCACCATGTTCTCCCTATCCCTGGAGGGGTGCCCTGGCCGCTCCCCCCACCTGACAAGGGTAGGTTTTTGTGTAGGGGCGCGATTCATCGCGCCCAGGCGCTCGTCATTCCCGCGCCAGCGGGAATCCATCTCATCCTTGCATCCTGCAAAGCTGCACGCTCTTTACGATAGTGGGGCGGCGAGGAAGAGGGGGTTGGACCAGGCCCGCTGGCCGGTCTCGCTGATGACCTCGATGCGGGCGTATTGCTCTTTGCCGTGGAGTGTGAACTCGGCGCCGGTCAGCAGACTGCCGGCCGTGACGCCCTCCGGTAAGCCGCC
>JAJDZR010000222.1 GCA_022824545.1 Chloroflexota bacterium | reverse complement strand
AAAGTATACACGGCGTCAACCCACAAGGTCAAATGTATAGTGGATCGCTTTCTAGCCTGATCCTTGCGGCTGGGAAGTTGCACTGGCACTGTCATATGAGGAGCGAATAACCGTCGTGATTCCCCCGCGCACGTTGAACGTAGCCGTGACGGTGAGCCGTACCAGGCAAGATCGGTCACTTGCAACTCCATCCGGGACAATAGCTCTCGGCGGACGCACTGGATGTGCTGGTGGCGCCGAGAGCGTGAGTCGTCCCCGACACCTACGACGAACCCTAGAGCGCCGTTGGCATTCTCCGGCTATTCCGAGCTATAGCCAGGCTCTATCCGAAGCACAATCCCCGATTAGGTATGATTAGTTCTCCACGAGCGGACCGTTAGCCTCGGAGCCATCCTCCCTTGAGCGTGGACGGACTCTAGGCCCTCCACTCCAGGCGAGGTGGCGAGGATGTCCCCATGAGTCGGCTGCTTCTCCCTAATCAAGTTTTTCTGCTGGGGCTGCTCCTGGGCCTCCTGGCTATCAGCCCACCGGTCGCGCAGGCTGCCACGCCGGATATCCTCATCACCGAGTTCCTGGCGGCGAATACGCGCACGGTGGCCGATGACCAAGGCGGCTACTCCGACTGGATCGAGCTGCACAACCCCACGGACGCCCCCATCCCTCTCGCCGGCTACACCCTCACCGATGATCCCGCCGAGCCGGCGAAGTGGTCCCTGCCGGCCAGCACCCTAGCGCCGGGCGCCTTTCTGCTGGTCTGGGCCTCCGGCAGAGACCAGGTGACACCGGAAGGCTGGCACACGAGCTTCCGGCTGCGCCGCGGCGGGGAGTACGTCGGCTTGTTCGACCCGGACGGCCAAGTAGTGGACGAGGTGATGTTCGGAGCACAAGTAGCGGATGTCTCGCTGGGACGGCTGGCTGGCTCCGACCAGTGGGTGGCTTTTCCGAACCCAACTCCCGGGGCGGCGAATACGACTCGTCCGCGAGCGGTACCGGGCACGCCGCAGGTGGTGGTCACGCTGGACCGTGGACTTTTTACTGGCCTGGTGACGGTGCGGCTGGCGGCGCCGGTAGCGGGAAGCGCGGTCTACTACACCCTGGACGGGTCGGACCCGATGGTGGGTGGCCACGAGTACACGGCACCCTTGGCCGTGGAGGAGACGACGGTACTGCGGGCGGTGGCGCTGCGCGACGGCGTCCCGGTGAGCGCCGACACTACGGCGACATATCTGGTGGGTGAGAGCGTGAGCCTACCGGTACTATCGCTGGTCACTGATCCGGCCCACCTGTGGGATGAGGCAACGGGCATCTACACCAACGCGCAAGAGCGTGGTCGCAGTTGGGAACGGCCGGTAGCGGTGGAGTGGCTATCGCCGGAGGGAGAGGTAGGCTTCAGCGTGGGGGCTGGGCTACGCATCCACGGTAATACTGGCCGGAGGTTGGCCAAGCAGTCGTTCCGGTTGTACTTCCGGGGGGAATATGGGCCGCGGGAGTTGGCGTATCCGCTGTTCGGACCGGAGCCGGGACAGACGTATGACCGGCTCGTGCTGCGGGCGGGGTTCAATGATAGTTGGTTGAGTGCTGGAAGGAGGGCCGTGTACGTGCGGGACCAGTTGGTGCGGGACCTGCACGGGGCGATGGGCCAGGTGGCGGCCCGAGGGCGTTGGGTGGTGGTGTATCTGAACGGATCGTATTGGGGATTGTACAACCTGACCGAGCGCATTGATGAGACCTTCCTAGCCACGCACTTTGACCATGACGAATGGGACACAGTTCGCCCTGGCGTTGGGGAACATGTAGCGTGGAACGAGTTTGTGTACTGGATTATCGGCATGGACTTGAGCGCGGCGGCGCAGTATGAGCAGGCGTTGCAGCGGCTCAACATTGAGAACTTCACTTCCTTCGTCATCCTCAATCTGTGGGCTGGAGACACCGACTGGGGCGGCGGCAACTGGTATGCGACCCGGATGCTTAATGGGCCTGATGCCCGGTGGCGGCTGTTCGTGTGGGACGCCGAGATGACCTTCGGCTTGGCCCATGAAATTGATTCCGCCGAGGACATTTCTTTCAGCCAAGTATTGATTGACAACAGTGCGCTTGGTCCACTTATACCGATCCTGGCCAGCCTCCTGGCCAACCCGCAGTATCAGGCCTACTTCAGTTCACAGGTCGAGCACCATCTCGCCGGGGTGCTGGACACTGCGTCTGTGCGCGAACGAATCGCCGCACTCGTGACGGAGTTGCGCCCGGCCATCGCGGCGGAAGCGGCCCGCTGGCGGCCCGAGGAGGAGCCGGCGGTAGCACAGTGGGCAGCGGCCATGCAACGGCTCGCGAACTCGCTGGACGCCAATGCACAACTCCTGCATCAGATGCGTGACCTGGAAACGTTCCGGCAACTACTCCCGCAGTTCCCGGTGCCGGATGCCCATTCGCCGTTGCCGCCGGGCACCCGGATGGCCCTAGTGGTGCATCATCCTGCGGAGTTGGCGTCGAGCGATGTCGCCGTCGTGACGCATCTGGAGGCGCGGGGGGCGACGGTCACCGTGGTCGGGACCCACGAGGGAAGTCCGCATGATCCGGTACAGGTTGCCGCAAGCCATGAGCTGCTCTTGCTTAGTTCCAGTATCCAGATGCCCGACACGGCGGCGCGCTACGCTCAAACGATGACACCGCTGATCTTCTGGGAGCCGCGGCTGCTGGAGGAGTCGCGCGTGCCGTTGACGCTGCGGGGAGGCACGCGCCCGAGGCAAACCGAGATTCGGATTGTCGATGCGGATCATCCGATCACTGCCGGGCTACCTGCTGACCAGCCGCTGCGGGTGGTGCATTGGATCGATACGCTCAGTGTCGCCTACCCGTCCACCGGCCCAGGCGTGCAAGTGCTGGCTAAACACTTGCTCGGTGACGATGCTGCACTCATGGTAGCGGAGACAGGAGCCGAATTATTGAATGGGCAAACGGCAAAGGCCAGGACCGTCTTCTTGTACTGGCATCACGACACGTTTGACCGGAGCACGAGTGAGGCGGTGCGGCTCTTTGACCGGGTGGTGAACTGGGCGCTCGGCATCCCCTCTGGGCAAGGGGAGTAGGAGGGCTGTTCCCCGACCCTCCCCAGTTGTCTACTGCAACGACCCCGGCCGTTGGTAGCTCGTGCGGATGACCGTCGTGATCCCCCCGCGCACGTTGAACGTGGCCGTGACGTTGAGCCGGACCGGGTCGAGGGCGGCGACCAGGTCATCGCGCACGATGTTGGTCACGTCCTCGTGGTAGTGCCCCTCGTCGCGGAAGGACCACAGATAGAGCTTCAGCGATTTCAGCTCGACGCACCGTGGCCCCGGCACGTACACGATCCGAAAGGTCGCAAAGTCCGGCTGCCCGGTCATCGGACATAGACAGGTGAACTCCGGGAGCGTCAGGTCAACCTCGTACTCTCGGTCGGGGTAGCTATTGGGGATCGTCTCGATCTGCTTGCTCGGCTGCGTTGTCATCTGCACACCTCACTCCAGGCAACGCTCCAGGTTCTGTTGACATTTTATCGCAACCAGATGAGCGCACCGGCGAACTGGAGGAAAGCCAGGTAGCGAGCGTCCAGTTTGTCAAACCGGGAGCATATCCGGCGAAAGTGCTTGAGCTTGTTGATGAAGCACTTCACCAACT
>JAJDZR010000226.1 GCA_022824545.1 Chloroflexota bacterium | reverse complement strand
TTCGTACTCGACGTGGGCGATGGCAATGGTGATGCCGCGGGTGCGCTCTTCGGGGGCCTTGTCAATTTCGTCGAAGGGGACAAAGTCGGTGTTGCTGTGGGCGGTGAGGGCCAGATACTTGGTCATGGCCGCGGTCAAGGTGGTCTTGCCGTGGTCCACGTGGCCGATGGTGCCCACGTTCACGTGGGGCTTGGTCCGCTCGAACTTCGCCTTCGCCATGATCGCTCCTGCTCCCTACGTACTTCGCGTCATACTACCGGCAGTCTCTCTGGTACCCGCGCTACCACCGACCTAACGGCCGAGGCACACAAGCGGCGCCGCAACCTATCCGGTAGGGGGGCGGTTGAGAGGGGCCGCGAGGATGCCACACCCTTGAGCCTCGCGCAGCGCGAAGGAGCCCACACCGGGAGTCGAACCCGGGACCTCATTCTTACCAAGAATGCGCTCTACCTCTACTGAGCTATGCGGGCAATATGAGCCGCCATGAATACCCGAAGCCCAGCTTCCGCAGCCATGCCGGGCCAAGGCACAACTGACCGCTATTCTACCAATGACCCGGAACCAGCGTCAACCGGCATGATGCATGATGAAAGAAGGCTGGAATAACGAGCGGGGGCCGTTGCGAAACATCGTGTCTGGTTTGCTAGTCAAAGCTAACGAAAGCTGGCGGAGCAGGCTTGTGCGCCGAGTAGGCCGCAGGCGGCGTGTTCAGGGAGGTTGGAGTCATGGCTAATAGCGATCCGTCTTGGGAAAGCCGGCGGTTGTATCGCAGTCGCCGCGAGCGGATGCTCGCGGGCGTATCGGGTGGACTAGCGGAGTATTTCCACATTGACCCGGTGTTGGTCCGGTTGCTTTTCGTCGTAGCGACGATAGCCAGCGGCGGTGGCGGACTCCTGGCCTACATCATCCTCGCCATCGTCGTGCCCGAGGAGCCGCGCGGGGTGAGCGCCGATGACACCAGCGATCTACCCCGCTCGGCAGCGGAAATCCCGCCGATGCCGCCGACGTGGTCGGACGACAAACAGGCTGTGCGGCGGCGGCAGCGGGCCGCAGGCTTCATCCTGCTCGTCGTTGGAGTGATCTTCCTCCTGGCGAACTTCAATATCTTCGACTGGGGGAGCCTCTGGCGCGTGTGGCCGGTCCTCCTCGTGCTTGGTGGTGTCGTTCTGTTGCTGCGTCGCACTGGCCGGGGTAAGGACCTCTTCAAGTAGGAAGGGAGCTATCCATGAGCAACCTCCTGAATGGCGGCGGCCGACGCCTCGGCTCGATTTTCTTGCCCCTGATCCTGATTGGGCTGGGGGCGCTGCTCTTGCTGCAGAACGCGGGATTGATCCAGGTCTCGATCTGGGACGTGGTGGGACGCCTCTGGCCGCTCATCCCGGTGCTGGTCGGCATCGAGCTACTGATCGGGCAGCGGTTCCCGCGTACAGCAGTCTTGGTCATGCTGCTCGTCATCATCTGTGCCGTCCCCGCCATCGTGCTGTTCGGCCTGGTCGCCGTCGATTCGAGCCAGTCGGGGAGCTGGACCGTGAATATCACCAGCGATCACTCCCACAGTCAGACTGTCAGCCGGTTACCGCGTATCGAGGAGCCGCTTGCAGACGTGGAGCGTGCCGAGGTCGAGCTGCGCTTGGGTGTGGGTGAGCTGCATCTATCGAGCCTGCCAGCGAGCAGCCCCTGGCTCATCGCCGGGGACTTCGCTGCGGGCAGCGGCCGCGAGGCCCCGGCGTGGGAGGTAGGACGGATACAGAACGGCGAGCACGCCGAGATCAGGATTGTCAGCGGTTCGGGTACATACGACTTCAACAGTGAGAACAGTGGCGAGCGCTGGGACTTGCAACTCAGTCCCGAGATTCCGATAGAGATGGACTTGAAAGCCGGAGTGGTCAGTCAGGTCGAGCTTGATCTGACCCGGCTCCTGGTCCCGGAGCTAGAGGTAGAGGTAGGTGCGGCACAGCTACACCTCCGTCTCCCGGCTCACGGACACACGGAGGCGACGGTCGAGGCCGGCGCGGCCGACATCACCATTGACATTCCGGCAGACACGCCGGCTCGCATCCGCACCCGGGGTGGGCTGGCGCAGATCGAGGTTGACACGCGAGCCTTCCCGCGCCTCGACTCTTCCGATGTCTACCAGTCACCGGGCTATGACGCATCGCCCGACAACCGGATTGACCTGGAGATCAGGACCGGCTTGGCCAAAGTCGAGGTACGCGCGGTGCCCAGTCAGTAGTCGGTGGCAGCCCCCACCCTAGCCCTCCCCCGTTGCGACGGGGGAGGGGACGCACCGTCCCCCCGCCGCAGCGGGGGGACCATAGGGGGGCCAGTCCCTCGTCACTCGTCGCTATCGCCGGACGCCGCCAGGGGTGGCGGTGCAACGAGGTCGTCGAGCGCTACGGCGGGGTCCGGCTCCGGCGGCGCGGCCGGGGCAGGCGCAGGAGTGGGCCGGCGGGCAGCGGGCTGCTGTGCCGGCGGCCGCTGCGGTCGGGGTAGCTCCATGCCGAGGGCACTGCCGAGCGAGTCGAGGGCGACGCCCGTGAGCCGCGTCGTGCCGGCGGCGCGGCGCCGCCGCCGCGCCCGTGCCCCGCTACGGGCCTGCTTACGAAGATCGCGGAGGTACGACTCGGCGATATGCCAGACACTCAGGCCGCCGGTTTCGACCGACACACGGGTCTGCCCCGTCGCTTCGCGGACGGCCTTCACCTGTCCGGCCTCGGCCGCGTGGGCGGCCGAGAGGGCAAAGCGGAGCGAGTTCTTGGAGCGGGCGATCACCTTGATCCGTCGTTGCGTAAAGAAGCGGGCCGCCTCGTCAATGATCTCATTTGGCGGCTTCAACGATAGCACGTCCTGCAGCATGACTCCTCCTGCGTATCGGTCCCGGCGCCGGCAAGCCATCATCATACCATGTATCTCTAGGAGCACTGCGCCAAATCTACGGTTTCCAAAGCCGTGATTCTTCCCTCGTTGGCGGCTTTTGCCGGCGTTGACTGCCCTGTGACTCTGCCGATACACTTCGCGGAGGCGACTGCGGGACATACGAACGGTGTTTATGCAGTGTGCGCTCGCGCTGGCCCGACGCGCCAAAGGGCGGACCAGTCCTAATCCGGCAGTCGGCGCCGTCGTGGTGCGTGACGACCGGATCGTTGGCGCTGGCTGGACCCAGCCGGCCGGTCAAGATCACGCGGAGGTGATGGCGCTGCGAGCGGCGGGCGCGGCGGCTAGGGGTGCGGCGCTCTACGTCACGCTGGAGCCGTGTCATCGCTGGGGACGCACGCCGCCCTGCACGGACGCGATTCGGGCGGCCGGGATTACCGACGTGCGTGTCGCCACGCTCGACCCCAACCCCCGCGAATCCGGCCAGGGAGTAGTGACGCTGCGGAGCGCCGGTATACATGTCGCGGTTGGCGAGGAGCAGGAGGGAGCGCGGGCACTCAACGCTGACTACGCCCGCTTTGTGACCACGCAGCGCCCCTGGATTGTGGCCAAGTACGCGATGAGTCTGGACGGCAAGATCGCGACGCGCACGGGCGCTTCCCGCTACCTGACCGGCCAGCCAGCCCGCGCCGACGTACATCGCCTGCGCGACGAGGTGGACGCTATTCTGGTTGGCGTCAACACGGTGCTCCGGGACGATCCACAGCTCACAACGCGCCTGTCGGCAGAAGAGCTAGACCGGGAGCCGCGCCATCCGTGGCGCTTGGTACTCGATAGCCAGGCACGGACGCCGCCAGACTCGCGCTTGCTTGATCCGGCGCTGCCCGGCCGGACGACCCTCTGCATCACCGCAGCTGCTCCCGCCGTGCGCGTGGCCGCCCTGCGCGCGCAGGGAGTGGACCTGCTCACGCTACCCGGTGACCCGGCCGGACGACTCGATCTCGCGGCGCTGGCGGCCGAGCTAGGCCGTCGTGGGGTGATGAGCTTGCTCGTCGAGGGTGGTGCCACGGTCCACGGCGCCTTTCTGGCGGCCGGGCTGGTGGATCGCGTGACGGTCTACGTCGCGCCCCTCCTGGTCAGCGGCGCCGACGCCCCGGGGCCGATTGGTGGTGTCGGTGTGTCGCAATTGAGTGAGGCGATCCGCCCGGCGGTACTGCATGTCGAGCGCCTGGGAGAAGACGTGAAGCTCACCACCGACCTCGCCGTTGCGGCGTGGCCCGATTGATGATGAGGCCCGGGCTGCGCTACCGATTGCGATATTCCGATATGATTATCGCCTGACGAAGGTTGGCGGAATATGTTCACCGGTTTGGTCGAGGAAACGGGTATCATCACGGAGCGCCGTGAGGTCCCCGACGGACTGCGACTCGTTATACGTGCTAGTCTTGTCCTCGCGGCGCTTCAGCTTGGGGAGAGTATTGCTGTCAGCGGCGTCTGTCTGACCGTTGTTGAAAGAGACGGTGATACCTTCGCCGTGGACTGCTCGCCCGAAACGCTGCGACGCACGACGCTCGGCGAGCTAGGTGTGGGCAGTCCAGTGCATTTGGAGCGTCCGCTTGCCGCCGATGGACGGTTTGGAGGACACTTTGTGCAGGGCCACGTGGACGGGACCGGACGGGTGCTCTGGCAACGGCGTGAAGGAGATTCGCTCCTCGTCGCGTACTCGGCGCCGGCGGGGGTGGCCCCGTACCTGGTGCCCAAGGGGTCGGTCACGGTGGATGGCGTGAGCCTCACGGTCGTTGATTGTAGCCCGACGCAGTTCACGGTGGCGCTGATTCCGCATACGCTGGCCGTAACCAGATTCGACCGACTGACGACCGGGGACCGCGTCAACCTGGAAGCCGACATCCTCGCCAAGTACGTGGCGAAGGCGCTCGAAGTGCAGCAGAGTGGCGCTATGTAGAGCACCCGGCCGCCCCGGCGGTCTATGGGGAAAGTGGAGTGAAGGGCGTGCCGACAGCGACAATCGAAGAGGCGCTCACCGACTACCGGCGTGGTCGGATGGTTATCCTGGTGGACGATGAGCAGCGGGAGAATGAGGGTGATCTCGCCTTGCCGGCCATGCACGTCACGCCGGAGGCCATCAACTTCATGGCCACGCATGGTCGTGGTCTTATTTGTACGCCGATGACCGGAGAGCGGCTGGACGAGCTAGGGATACCGCTGATCGAGCCGGTCAATGCCGGTCATATGCACACCGCCTTTACTCATCCGGTGGACGCTCGCTATGCCACGAGCACGGGCATCTCCACGGCCGACCGGGCTTCGACCATTCGCGCGCTCATTGCGCCGGAGAGCCGGCCGGAGGACTTCACGCACCCCGGCCACGTGTTTCCGTTGCGCGTGCGGGACGGTGGGGTGCTGGTGCGACCGGGGCAGACTGAGGCCTCGGTTGATCTGGCGCGGCTGGCCGGATTGTACCCTGCCGCCGTGATCTGCGAGATCATGAACGACGACGGGACGATGGCCCGGATGCCCGATCTGGAGGTCTTTGCCGCCAAGCACGGCTTGAAGATTCTCACCATCGCCGATCTCATTACGCACCTGCAGGCCAACGGCGCGCCTAGCGACGGCTACGCCCATGCCGGGCTGGCCCATCGCAACGGCGCGTCAACGCATACGCCGCTGATGCAGCACCAGCTACGATGACCGCAGAGAGGGAAGACGTGCCGACAGCGACGGTTGAAGAGGCCATTGCCGACTACCGGCAGGGCCGCATGGTCATCATCGTGGATGATGAGGAGCGGGAGAACGAGGGCGATCTCGCGCTGGCGGCCGAGCACGTCACGCCGGAAGCGATCAACTTCATGGCCATGTATGGCCGCGGCCTCGTCTGTCTGACGATGACCGGTGAGCGCCTCGACGAGCTGAACCTGGCACCGATGGCGCAGGTGAACACCTCGCGCATGGGGACGGCGTTCACTACCTCGATTGACGCGCGGAAAGGAACTACTACCGGCATCTCCGCCGCCGACCGCGCTACCACGGTGCGGGCGGCGATTGATCCGCGCACGGAGCCGGACGACTTGGCGCGGCCCGGCCACGTATTTCCGTTGCGGGTGCGCGACGGCGGAGTGCTGGTGCGGCCGGGGCAGACCGAGGCCTCGGTTGATCTGGCGCGGCTGGCCGGGCTGTATCCGGCGGCGGTGATCTGCGAGATCATGAACGACGACGGGACGATGGCGCGGATGCCCGATCTGGAGGTCTTTGCCGCCAAGCACGACTTGAAGATTCTCACCATCGCCGACCTCATCACGCACCGCCGGCGGCACGAGCTTACGGTGCGCCGCGTGGCGACGACGCCGATGCCGACGGAGCACGGCGAGTTCACCGCCCACGCCTATGAAGACATCACCCGTGGCGAGGAGCACGTGGCGCTCGTCAAGGGGGACATTGCCAATTCGGACGAGCCGGTACTGGTCCGGGTCCACTCCCGCTGCCTCACCGGAGATTCTTTCGGCTCGCTCCGTTGCGACTGCGGTCAAGAGCTGCACTGGTGCATGGAGCGGGTCGAGCAAGAGGGGCGCGGCGTGGTGCTCTACATGGACCAGGAGGGTCGCGGCATCGGGCTGCATAACAAGATGCGCGCCTACGAGCTGCAAGATCGCGGTCTCGACACCATCGAGGCCAACGAGCGCCTGGGGTTTCCGATGGACCTGCGCGAGTACGGGATCGGGGTGCAGATCCTCGCCGACTTGGGCGTGCGGCGCATGCGGCTGCTGACGAACAATCCTAAAAAGCTGGCCGGCCTCGGCAGCTTTGGTCTGGAGATCGTGGAGCAAATCCCCATTCCGGTGCAAAGCAACCCGCACAACGAGCGCTACCTGCGGACCAAGCGGGACAAGATGGGGCACCTGCTCGAAGTCTGAGGGCCGCTTGCTTTGTCCCCCCCTATGGTCCCCCCACACAGCGGGGGGACGGGCGCAACATGTTGCGCCCCTACGGCTTGGCCCATACCCACCTCAGTCAGTACCACGGAAGGGGCTGGGGATAGCCCTCCCCGTGCTACACTGAAGCGGGACTGCGCGACCGGGGCGCCGATGCAGGAGAGCCACCATGGTGACGACTACACCGACACTGCCGCCCGCGTCCGCCGCGGCGGATGTCTACTATCCCGAATCGGATGGCCAGCCCGTGGCTGAAACCGATGTCCACCGCCAGTTGATGTTCGAGTCGATCGGCATGCTTCAGGCGTTCTTCCGCGCCGATCCGCACGTCTATATCAGTGGCAATCTGTTCGTGTACTACCAGGAAGGTGATCCGCGGCAGGTGGTGGCGCCCGATGTGTTTGTGGTCCACGGCGTTCGCAACCGCCAACGACGCATCTACAAGCTGTGGGAGGAAGGGGAGGTTCCGGCGGTGGTCTTCGAGCTGACCTCGCGCAGCACGCGGCGGGAAGACCTCCGCACGAAGTACGCCCTCTACGAGCGGCTCGGTGTGACCGAGTATTTCCTGTTCGATCCGCTCGATGAATACTTGCGGCCGCCATTGCAGGGCTACCGCCTGCACCAAGGCCGGTACCGGCCGCTGGCGGTAGATGCAGATGGGTCGCTGTGGAGTGCGGCGCTGGGGCTGGTGCTCCACCCACGCGGCGAGCATCTGCGGCTGTACGACCCGGAGCGTCAGCGCTGGCTGCCGATGCCACAGGAAGCGGAAGCGGCGTGGCGCGCAGCGGAAGAGCGGGCGCGGGTGGCCGAGGCGGAGGTGGCCCGGCTGCGGGCGCTGCTCAGTGATCGCGGCCAGTCCTCGTGAGGGGCCGCGCAGGCTTCCCTAGGCCCCCCCGCTTCACAGGGGGACGAGGGCAACCACAAGGGTTGCCCCTACGGCAGACATCCCGCACCGCTCTCCGGCAATGCCAACCGAGCATTGCCGCTCGCGGCGGACTGGTAGCATTGGCTACGCAAGAGACCGCCAGTGGTCAGCGTGAGGGAGGCCACCGATGGGGCAGACGTGGGAAGGCTCAGTTGTCGGCCAAGGGTTGCGCGTGGGTATCGTCGCTGCCCGCTTCAACGAGTTCGTCACCAAGGAGCTACTCAGCGGTGCAATTGGCACCCTGCGGCGGCACGGCGTCGCGGACGATGCCATTGACGTGGCGCGCGTGCCCGGCTCGCTGGAGCTGCCGGTCATTGCCAAGCGGCTCGCGGCCTCCGGTCAATACGACGTGATTCTCTGCCTCGGCACGGTCATTCGGGGGTCTACGCCGCACTTCGAGTACGTCGCGGCGCAATCCGCCGCCGGCATCGCGCGGGCCGCGCTCGATACGGATGTGCCGGTGATCTTCGGTGTCATCACGACGGACACCATCGAGCAGGCGATAGACCGCGCCGGTGTCAAGGAAGGCAACAAGGGCGCCGAGGCGGCGGTTGCCGCCATCGAGATGGCTACCCTCGGCCAGGAAATCAACGCGGCGCTGGGATCGTCTACACCGACGGCCCTCGTGCGGGCCGAGGCGAGCTAGGCCGGGCGCTGCCAGTCGGGGGAGGAGGCTGCCTGTGCCCTTGGCTGCGCTTGATGGCGCCGGCCTCTCTCCGGCGGACCCGCGACGGCCAGAGGGCCGCGTTTGGCGGGGTACGCTCACCGACGGGCGCGAGGTTGCGATCAAGCTGGCTGCCCGCCCTGACCAACCCCAGGAAACGGCCACCGCACAGGACCGCCTGGCGTTAGAAGCGCAGGTGCTGGCACAGGTGCGGCCGCGTGGCGCTCCAGTGCCGGAGTTGATTGCTGCCGAGCCGGGTGTCCTGCTTACCGAGTGGTGTGCGGGCGCCACACTCGACGATTGGAGCCAGTGCCTCTCGTCCACAGCACGACGAGCGCCGGTCGCGGCCGCCGGGCGGGGCCTCCTGCGGCTCGAAGCGGCGTTCGCGCAGTTGCCGGGTGCGGCCGCGGCGGTCGAGCGGCGCCGGCCGGCGTGGTTGGCGGCCCGGAGACGGGAGTTCTGCACTGCGCGTGAGGTGGCCCAGCGGTTCATAGACCAGCGGCCGGCGCCGGGCGGTCAGGAGCGCACGGTCGCCGAGGAGTGGGAGGCGCTCTGGGCGGTCGTCGCGGCGAGCCGGCTCACGCTCGGACCGCTTGACGTAAATGCCCGCAACGTCCTGCTGGAGCACTACGCATCATCAGGCGGACGACGGGGCTGGCGGGCGACCTTCCTCGATATGGGCGCCATCGGCCCGGACAACCCGGCCCGGCGGCTCGTCCACTACACGTTCGCCCTCGGCGCCTGGCAGCCCGCGGGGCAGTGTGTGCGCGGGCTTACGCCAGCGGTTGAGCGGCGCTGGTCGTGCGCCGCCGCGGCACAGTGGCCCAGTGAGCCGGAGTTGTACGTGCAGCAGTTGGATGCCTATGCTTTGCTTGCCGAGCTGTTGCTCTTGGGGCAGGTCCAGGCCGTGCTGGCCGGCAAGCGACCGGACCTCGCCGCCGCTTGGTCGGCCCCGGCCGAGCGCTGGCGACAGGTGGCCCGGATCGTGCGGCGGCCGCTGGCCGGGCACGGAGCGGCGCATACGATTCGCCGCGTGCTCGCCGCGAGCGACCGGCTATACTCTGTCGTGTAGACATCCCGCTACTGACTGAGGTGAGGTGAACTATGGCTGCAAACGTGTCCGAGGCCGCGTCCGAATGGAAGCCACGCTCGCGCTCGCTCGTGATCGGGGGGCTGCCGTGGCTGGCGCGCATGACCGACAAGGCTCGTGCTAAGGCGGA
>JAJDZR010000109.1 GCA_022824545.1 Chloroflexota bacterium | reverse complement strand
GCTCTCGTTCCGGCGGTGGTGCGGCGACCCGCGCTTCCCTACGGCCTTCCGCGACCAGGGGGAGATCGGTCTGCCGCACCCCGATCCGCCCAACCGAAGTGGTTGGGACACCAAAACCAAGATACAAGGGGAGTCCACGCGGTGAGGCAGGGAATAGGTTGATGGCGCCGGATGTGCTAGTTCGTGGCTACGAGGAGGGGGATCGGGGGTCGGTCGTGCGGCTGCTGGCGCGCTGCTTGGCGTATGACCGGGTGGATGAGGCGGTCTTTGCCGACCGCATCCTGCGCGATCCCGATTTCGACCCGGAACTGAACCTGCTGGCAATGGCCGACGAGGAGGTCGTTGGGTTTGTGGCCGGAGCGCCGGCCAACGCGCATTTGCAATGCCCGGCGGGGGTCAAGCTGTTCGCCGTCGCATCGGAATGGCGGCAGCGGCGGGTGGCTACGCGCCTGCTTGACGAGCTGGAGGTGCGGCTGCGGGCCACCGGGGCCGGGCACGCGGTGGCGATGGCCGCGGGCAACAACCGGCTCACGCAGGGTCTCGATGTGCGCTACACAGCGGCGCTGTGCTTCTTGGCGGCGCGCGGGTACGAGCGGACCGGCGTGACGCAGGACATGATGGTTGACCTGGAGCGCACCGATCTGGGGACCGCGACCGCAGAGGCCGCTGCGGCTGCGGCCGGCATACGGTTTCGGCGGGCGACGGCGGCGGACCGCGACTGGCTGCACGAGGGCGTGGCCCGCGAGCTGGCCTATCCGGCGCCGGGGGCGCACCTGGGGCGGCGCTGGGCCTATCTGGCGACGCTCGGTCTAGGGCACCCGCCGGCGGCCGTGCAGGTGGCGGAAGAGGCGGCGAGTGACGCCTTCCTCGGGTTTGGCGCGACACACGTGGCGCGGTGGGGGGTGCTTGGCCCGATGGGCGTGGCGGAACGCGCCCGGGGACGCGGAGTGGGCGCGGTGCTGCTCAAGCGGTGCTTGCGTGACTTGCGGGCCGATGGTTTCGAGCAGGGCGAAATCTACAGCGTGGGGCCCATCGCGTTCTGCGCCAAGACGGTGCAGGCCGTGGTCAGCCGGGTGCTGTACCAGTTTGCCAAGCGGCTGTAGGGCCGGCCCTCACCCCCGGCCCCCTCTCCATCGCGGAGCGATAGAGAGGGGGTGGAGATTTGCGCGCACGCGGGAATGACGGGAGGCGGCGGGGATGGCAACTTTTGCAAGGGTCTCCAGGAGGCAAGCGTGAACGCGACACAGCCCAGTCCAGTGGAGCCGGGGCAGCGGATTGTGGCACTGGACGTGTTGCGCGGCTTTGCCTTGCTCGGAATCCTGGTGATGAATATCCAGCTCTTTGCCATGCCGGTACAGTTCATCACTTTCAACCCCCTCGCCTACGGCGACCTGACTGGCATCAATCTCGCGGTGTGGAGCTTGAGTCACATTTTTGCCGACCAGAAGTTTATGACGATTTTCTCGCCGCTGTTCGGCGCGGGTATCTTGCTCTTGGCGGATCGGCTGGAAGCACGGGGGCAATCGGCGCGCGGCATTCACTACCGCCGCAACGCCTGGCTGTTGCTCTTTGGCCTGGCGCACGGATTCCTGCTGTGGAACGGTGACATTCTGGTCCCCTATGCGATTGCCGGGTTTGTCGTGTTCCTGTTTCGGCACATGCGGCCACGGCGCCTAGTCATTTTCGGACTGGTGTTGCTCTTGGTGCCGGCAGTGCTGACCCTGTTGGGGTCACTGTCTCCAGCGGATTCGGTGGCTGCGGTGCGTTCCGACTGGTCGCCAAGCGCGAGCGCGATTGACGAGAAGGTGGCGGCCTATCGAGGCGGTTGGTTGGAGCAGATGTCAGCGCGGGTGCCGGGCGAGATCGAGGTACTAACGGGCGTATTGCTGACGTGGGCGATCTGGCGAGCGGGTGGGCTGATGCTGATTGGGATGGCCGGCTACAAGTGGGGCGTTCTGACGGCGCAGCGCACCGGGCGTTTCTATGCGGGGATGGCACTGATCGGCCTGAGCATTGGCCTGCCGTTGGCGACGTTGAGCGCCTGGACCAACTATGCGAACGAGTTCGCGCCGACGTATTCGCTGTTCGGAGTGGGGTATCAGCTCAACTACTGGGGCAGCATCTTTGTGAGTAGTGGGTATGTCGGGCTGGTGATGCTGGCCACGCAGCGCGGATGGTTCGGCCGGGTCGAGCACAGACTCGCCGCCGTCGGACGGACCGCACTGACCAACTACCTGCTGCATACCGTCATCTGCACGACCATCTTCTACGGTCACGGCCTGGGCCTGTACGGCTCGGTGGAGCGCTGGCAACAGTTGTTGATTGTGGGGGGCATCTGGGTGGTGCAGCTGGCGGTGACGCCGCTGTGGCTGGCGTGGTTCCGTTTTGGCCCCGTCGAGTGGCTGTGGCGGGCCTTGACGTATGCGCCAGGGTGGAAGGTCCTGGCTTGGCGAGGGCAAGGGCCGTGACGCGACCGGCCTTTGCCGCGACCTTGCACGATCCTGATGGCCGGATGGTGGCGCCGGCGCACGCGGCCGGGGAGGCGCTGCAGCGGCTGTATCGCAGCACCCACGTCGTCGCCACACCTCAGACGGACGCCCGGCTGATTACGCTGCTCCGAGCAGCCGGCGCCGCGGTCAGCACCGGCGCCGACAGGCGCATCGGCGTCGGCCGGCGGCAGGCTATCCTCGACGCGGTGCAAGCCGGCGCCGGTACCGTCCACTACTGCGACTTCGACCGCCTGCTGCACTGGCTCCGGGTGGCCCCAGCCGAGCTATACGCGGTCCTCGACCAGCTCACGGCGCCACGCACGTTCGACTACTTGATCCTGGGCCGCACCGCTGCCGCCTTTGCCACCCACCCGCGCGTCCAGCGAGAGACGGAAACCGTGACCAACCACGCCTTCTCGGCCTGGTTCGGGCAGCCGGCCGACGTTGGAGCCGGCTCCTGTGGAGTCACCGCTCACGGCGCCGCACTGATCGCCCGGCACTCGCACGAGCCGACGAACGCGACCGACGCCGAATGGCCGGCCATCGTGCAATGCCTCGCGCCCGGTCGGGTCCGCTACCGGGCCACGGAGGGCCTCTCGTTCGAGACCGCCGACTACTACCCGGCGGAAATCGCGCAGGCCGGCGGCGAGTCCCAATGGCGCGAGCAAGTATATGAGCGACCAGAGATGTGGCTCCAGCGTCTTGAACTGAGCCACAACTCGGTGCGCGCTATGCTCTCCGCCGCCCAACGCCTCGGCCGCGCCTCCCTAGCCCCCCGCCATGGCTAGCCGCTTCTGGATAGCCGCCTCGTGCCAGACGAGGCCCAGCCCGGGGCGCTCGGACATGTAGATGTACCCGTCGCGGAAGTCAATCGGCTCCAGGAACTCGTGCAGGTAGGCTTGGAGACGAGTGTAGCTCTCGGTGATGAGACCGTTGTGGACGGCAGCAACGCACGTCGAGCCGAGATGGGCGCCGCCGTGCGGAGCCATCGTCAGGTGCTCGGCGCTGGCGAGGGCCGCAATCTTCATCCACTCGCTAATCCCGCCACAGATCACCGGGTCGGCCTGAATAATATCGGCGGCCTGCGCCCCGATCAGGTCCCGGAACCCCCACCGCGTGTACTCGTTCTCGCCACTCGCCACCGGCATATCTAGCGCCGCTGCCACTTGGGCGCCACCGCGAAAATCGTCGGCGTGGACCGGCTCCTCGAACCAGTACGGATCGTAGCGCTCGCACATCCGCCCGAACTTGATCGCCGTGACGGCGTCCCAGCCGTTGTTCGCGTCAATCATCACGTCCACGTCCGGACCGACGGCATCGCGGACGGCGCGCACACGCTCCGCATCTTCGCGCAAGGTCACGCCGGGCCAGCCTATCTTCATCTTGACCGCCCGGTAGCCCTCACCTACGTAGTCTTCCATCTCGGCGCACAGTTCGCGCAGCCCCTTGCCCTCGGCATAGTAGCCACCGGCTGCATACGCCCGCACCCTCGACTGCGCGCCCCCGAGCAACCGCCACACGGGCTGACCGAGCACCTTCCCTTTAAGGTCCCACAGGGCGTTGTCCACATCGCTCATCGCCCGGATGTGCTCGCCCTTCGCCACCGGTTTGCGCCAGCCACCCATGTACATCTTCTGCCACAGGTACTCCGTTCGCAGCGGGTCTTCTCCCAGCAGCACCGGCTTCAGCGGCCCTTCCTCAATCGTCACCGAGCCGCCCATCGAGGTACCGACCACACCCTCATCGGTGTAAATCTCGAGCCGGGAGAAGCCCCGGCTCGTCGTCTTGATAATCGAGTTCCAGTACGGCTCGTCCAGCGGACCGAGCGAAAACCTGGTCACTTTGATGTCGGTAATCTTCATCCTCTCGTCCTCCTGTGCGCTGATGGCCGCAGCGGCACGGCCACCGCCAGCGCAGAGAGCATAGCGATTCGGGTACGCAGGCGCCGGAACGACAGGCGGCAAACACCCCCTCTCTATCGCTCGGCGATGGAGAGGGGGCCGGGGGGTGAGGACAACAGAGCCTATGTCAGGCACAGCCTATGTCAGGCACACCGGGTAGTCCGCCCGCGCCGGCACGCCGCTCGCCGGATACGGCGGCCCCACGGTGATCCGCTCGAAGAAGCCCGCATCCGCTGCCGTCACGTTGCACCAGTAGAAGCCCAGCGCCTGGAACGTCGCGATGTCCGGTACATGCCGCCACTGGCCCAACTCCGCGTCGTAGGCCAAGATGCGGTCATCGCCACCGTCGAAGCGCCGCATCAGCATGTTCGGCCACGGATATTGCTCATCGAGCGGGATCGCTGAGATCACCCCTACCCGGAAGGTGAACTGGGTGTTCACGATGGGCCAAGGTACCGCATAGATCAGGTAGCTATCGGGCGCGATCCAGCGCCGCACCACTTTGCCATCCGCCTCCCGCCGCACCACGGCATAGGTCTGCCCCAGATCACCGTCACGCACGAACCCGATCACGATGATCCGCTGGCCGTCGCGGCTGATCCAGCCAACGCCGACATAAATCTCCACACCGGGCGCATCGGGGAATTGCAGCACCAGCAGGTTGCCGGCCACCTCCTTGGCCGTGGCGGCAGGCGTGCTTCCGATGATCGGCGAGCGCGGCGCCGCCGGTGCCCGGCCCCCATCGCCACTGCCACCGCCACCACTGCCACCTCCGCCACCATTCTTCCGTGGCGTGCCGGTCACTGAGGCAGACCAAGAGCTGTCGGAGATCGTGGAACTCCAAGGATTGCCGCCGGCGGCGTTGCGTGCCTGCACCTGCACCCAATACTCTGTCCCGTTGGTCAGGCCGGTGATCGTGTATTTCAGCGCACCGTCTCCGGTCGTCCAGACGTCGGCAACATCGGTCCAGCCGTGGGGGCTGAACGTCCGATAGCGCACATCATAGGCAGTGATCACGCCGCCGCCGTCGTCTGCCGGAGCGGCCCACGTCACGGTGAGTTCCCGGTCACCCGGCCGCACCCGCACGCCCCGCGGCGCCGTCGGCCAGCAATACGGTGAGACGTTGATCGTCAACCCGACCCGCTCTAGGCCCGTAGGAAGCTCCGAAC
>JAJDZR010000300.1 GCA_022824545.1 Chloroflexota bacterium | reverse complement strand
GTTCGGCTTCGACTACGGCCCGCACGATGGCACGGACTCCGTCGAGCAGGAGCTTGACCGGCTGTCCGGCCCGGGTGTGATCTTCGTCGTGGCAGCAGGCAACGCCGGCGCTGCCGGCAAGCACGCCTCCGGCACGGTGGCCGCCGACACTCCGTCCAAGTTTGCCTTTCAACTCACAACCGAAGGCGAAGGCAGCTTCTCGCTGTGGTACCCGGCCACGGAGCAGTGGAAGTTTAGTCTCTCTAAGCCGGGCAGCACCAAGCCGGTCGCTACCGTCTCGCCGGGCGAGCAGACGAGCGACATCGCGGTGCAAGACGGCAGTGCCACCACGACGTTCACCGTGGACGCCTCCGCTGCGCCGCACCCGGTTCATACGACGCTCAATCACCTGTCGCTCACCGTCTCCCGGCCGACTGGCGGGCAGAGTGGCGCGTGGTTCGGCGAGCTAAGTCACATCAGCGGCAGCGGCACGGTGCGTTGGGACGCCTGGACAACCGCCGGTGAGCTGGCGTTCTACCGGACCGGACTCGGTGGCACGACGGGCGGCAGAGACGCCTCGCGGACGCTGACCGAGCCGGCCAACGCCGCCCGCGCCATCACGGTCGCCGCCTACACCACGCGCCTGACGTGGCCGTGCGACGCCCTACCCACGCCCACACCAACCCTAGCGGCCGGCATCACCCCCACCGCGACCAGCACGGCCACCCCGACCGCCACGGCCACGCCATCGTGTGTGCTAAGTCTCCATGCCCCTCCGACACCGCAGCCAACGCCTGGCGGCGTGGCGCACTTCAGCTCGCGGGGGCCGACGCGCGACGGGAGACAAAAACCCGATCTCACCGCGCCGGGCGAGCCGATCATCGGGGCGCGGGCGATCCGGGTTCCGACACCAAACCCGGCGCCTTACGCCAGTACTCACCAGGTGATGCGTCAAGGCACGAGTCTGGCCGCCGCGCACGCGGCCGGCGCTATCGCACTCCTACTGCAAGCCAACCCGCTGCTTTCACCGGAGGAGGCGTCAGCGTTGCTCCGAAATACGGCGCAGCGCGACGAGTACACCGCCGCGCACATGGGCACCGCGACGCCATGGAGCGAACCGTGGGGTGCTGGCAAGCTGCAAGTCCTCCCCGCCGCCCAGACGGTGATCGCCACAACCCCTACGGTCACACCGACACCGACACTCACCCCCACGCCGACCAATACCCCTATCCATACAGCCACCGCGACTGCTACCGCCACGGCCACAAACACGCCCACGCCCACCGCGACTGCTACCGCCACTATCACACCAACCGGCACGTCCAAGCCCGCACCGCCCACGGATAGCCGGCCCGCGCCAGCACCCCGGCCCCCGGCCGAGCTGATCGGTGAGCTGCACTGGAGTCATCGGTCGTCGCCGCCGCATCCCAGCTACCGGACCGCCGTCACGGTGCGCTTCTATCCCGCTGGCAGCGATCCGGCCAACCGGTCGGCGCGGTTCACGGTCACCACGGAAACGGATGAGCACGGGCGCTTTTCGGTCTCGCTCGACGATGTAGGCGACGAGACGTTCGATGTCAACGTCAAGCCCGCCGGCGGCCTGAGCCGTGAGCAGCGCGGCGTGCGTCTGCGCCGGGCCTCCTCGCGCACTGTGCATTTTGGAGCCGTCAGCGACGGTGACTTGGATGGCAATGACCGCATTGACACCCAAGATGCCGCGGCGCTGCGCGCGCACTTCGGCCGTTTTGCCGGCGAGGCTGGCTACACTCCGACGGCCGACTTCGACCGCGACGGGCGCATCACGGTGCTGGACTGGTCCCACGTCGCGCGGGGCCAGGGGCGGCAGGGGCCGGAGCTAGTCCCGTGAGGCTGCACAAAGAGATGCTGCACGGAACAGTCAACAGGAATGATTCGGCAAGAGGCACATTCGCCGCCCTGTTAGTCACATCCGGGGGAGGACAGCTTGGCGCTACGGCGAGGGGGCTGGGCCGGGGAGAGAGACAATACGCACGTCGAGCAGGTACGGCCGGCCAGCCGCGAGCGCCTCGTAGGCGCGGTCCACCGCAGCCGGGAGCGCCGCTGCCGCCTCGACGCGCTCTCCGGCGGCGCCGAGCGCCGTAGCGAGTTGGTCGTAGCGCGTGGGCAGCAGCGCGGTCTCGAAAATCCGGTCCGCGCCGTAGCGGTCAATCTGCTGGTGCCACTCGGAACCCCAGCGCGCATCGTTGCCGACGACGATCAACACCGGCAGCCGGTAACGCACCGCCGTATCCAGCTCCAGGGCGTGATAGCCAAAACCGCCGTCGCCGGAGAAAGCGACGACGCGGGCCGCCGGCCGAGCGAGCTTGGCCGCGAGCGCGAACGGCACGGCGGTGCCGATGGAGCCATGCTTGCCGTTGAGCACGACCGTCGCCCCCGCCGCTCTGGCGCTGGCCGTTGCCAAGCGTGCCCACTGGCCGAACTCGCCACCATCCGAGATCACACAGTCTCCCGGCCCGAGACGCGCCAGCACCGCGTGACAAACCTCCAGTGCATGGATGCCCTCCTCGGAGGCAGGCTGACGACCGTCGCGGGGATCGTCCGGCAAACTGGGCTGCCACCAGGCGCGGCGTTGCCAAGTGCGACCGGCGGCAGCGGCGGTGAGCTGTTCCAATCCGCGCCGCGCGCCCGTGCAGAGGACGACGCTGGCCGCCGCTGCCGCCGGCTCGTCCGGGCTGGCAATCTGGGCCACGCGGCAACCGGGCGCCAGCGCCTCGGGCGACGCAAATCCCACCGAGAAGTCGGCGGGGCCGAGCAGCAGCACGGCGTCGGCACGTCTGAGCGCCCCGATCACGCCCGGCTGCGCCGGGTCGTTCAGGCCGCGCGGACTTTCGACGATCACGCCGGGAATGCCCGTCAATTCCAGGAAGGCATCGAGGTCACGCCGGGCCTGCCCGCGGTCCAGCGAGGGACGAGCGAGTATCAGCGGCCGCTGCGCGGACGCGAGCAACGCCACAATAGCCTCAATACCCGCAGCATCGTCAGCCTCTCCGAGCGTCCCCTCCTGGGGCGGGCCGGCTGTCGCACCCGTCTCCCCGGCTATCGTTGCGGCTTGAATATCGGTAGGGATGGTGACATGCACCGGGCCGGGTGGATCGGCAGCAGCCAGGTTTAGGGCGGCAGCAATCAACTGCGGGAGTGTCTGCGGATCGCTGGCACACCACGCGGCCTTGCAGACCGGTGTTGCGAGACCGACCTGATCCTGCTCCTGAAAGGCGCCGCGTCCTGCTTGCGCCAGCGGGCTACCGCCACTCAACCACAACAGAGGCGACTCGGCCGCGCCGGCGACACCGGCCGCTACGGCGCCATTGGCGTGCCCCGGCCCAGCCGTCACCAGGAAGACGCCGGGTTGGCCGGTCAGACGGCCCCAAGCGTCGGCCATGTGCCCCGCCGCGGCCTCGTGGCGCGTATGGATCAGCTTGATCCCGGTATCAAGCAGCGCATCGTATAGGTCCAAAATCTGATTGCCCGAGAGCGAAAACACCCATTGCACCCCCGCCCCGGCGAGGGCACGTGCGACTGCGTGAGCACCTGTAGCTTGCTGCATAATCCTCTCTCGGCGAACGAAATGGCCAGCTATTCACGGGCGGCTACCCTGGCCTGGGGTCTCAGTATAGCGCGGTGCTCACTGCCTCACTCACGACCGCTCCCGCCGGACTCCCCCATCCCTACACTTATGGAGAAAGGGCTGGAGGTGAGCGCCCACCGGTTCAGTCAATCCGGTAGTGTTGGAGCGCCGCCGTGTCTAACTCCACCCCTAGCCCCGGCCCGGCCGGTACCTGGAAATGGCCCTGCTCGGCCGGCAAGGCACCGCCAATCAGGTCGTTCTCATGGATGAACGGCAACTCGTCGGACGCGAGCGTGGCCTGCTTGAGCGTGCAGCCGACGTGGACGGCGAACGTAGCTTGAATCCCCAGCGACAGGCCGGCAATCTGGTGCCACACCGGTATCTGCGCGGCCTCGGCGATAGCATGGCAGGCGAGGATGGTAGCGACGTTCCCGCTCAGATTGAAGCGATCCACCGCCTCACCTCGGACTGCCTGCAGGACATCGTTGGGGTTGCTCAGGTGAAGCGCCTGCGGTATGTCGAGCTTCTGGCGTAGCAGGCGGTACCAGCCGAGGTCGTGCTTGAGCACCGGGTCCTCAAAGCATTCGACGTTATACGACTCCATTTCGCGGGCCAGTCTGACCGCAGTGGAGACATGCCGAAACTCGGTGTTGGGATCAAACAGGATCGCATAGTCGGGGCCGGCGGCTTTGGTAATCAGCTCCGCTTGGCGAACGGCGTCCCAAGAGCGCGCCTTGAGTTTGTGTACCGTAAACCCTTTGGCCACCGCCTGCTCGGCCTCTCGCGCTGTCGCCTCCGGGGGCATGTGGCAGGACCAGTAGGCGACCGGCACACGGTCACGGTGCTGGTCCCCGATCAAGCGCCAGACGGGTACTCCCAACGCTTGGCCGGCCAAGTCGTAGAGGGCCGACTGAAAGGGGCGGTCACAGGTCTGCAAGGGTAGCGTCAGCGGGTCGGTGCCCAGGAAAGTCTCGGCCGTCTGCTCCACCGCGGACTTCGCAACGCCCCACGCCTCGCCCAGTCCGACCAGCCCATCGTCGGTGCGGACCTGCACCACGACGAAGGGCGGGTTGGCCCAGCCCACCGCGCGGACCGGTGCAATGTAGGGCACGTCTACGACCGAAATATCAATCGCCGTAATCTTCATCGCGCTCCCCTCCTCAACGGTTTATACCAAGTAGGAATGCCGCTGCCATCCATGAATCCGCTGGATTCCGGCTTCGCCGGAACGACGGAGAACGGAGACACACTGGCAACGGAATGACATCAGTGGACCGGGCTGGCGTTGGTCATCACTCTGCTCGGTCATAGAGGGCCTTGCCGTTTTGTAGTGCTCCGCGCAGCACAGTGCCTACCAGTTGTCCACACCGCACGATCTCTTCAGGATCGGTAGGCACAACATCAACCGGTATAGGCACGTCTCTCAGGAGCCGGAGCATAGCCACCGCCGTATTGCGTTTGTGGCCAAGCTGTGGCAGGACTACGAGCAGGTTAATATCGCTATCAAGACGAGCCTCGCCTGTAGCCTGAGAACCGAACAGGATGACCTGTAACGGCCCGAATCCCCGCACCAAACCGGGCCACAATCACCGGAAGCCAGTCATTGATCGTCACCACCGTGCCTCCGCTAGTCCTGCCCACGGCCGCCCTGCCGCTACTGGATTTTAGCCGCCCCGCCGTTCCGGGAAGGCGCAGGCATAGTCGGCGCCGACATTGGCCCGCTCGATCCGCCATTGGGGTGGGTTGATCGGGTCGTCGGTCAGGATGGTGCGCTGGAATGCCTGAATGATAATCCGCCGCCCCTTGGCCTGACCCTTGTCTACCAACGCTTCCAGCGGCTCGGTGATCGGGAGTCCGACGTCGTGCAGCCAACCGTCGGGGAAAAGGTCTTGCCGATTGATGTACTCCCAAAACCACGGCGCGACCACGTGACCCGGCGCCGGCGACAGGTCGGCGGTGAAGGGGATGAACACCGAGCCGTCGGGGAACAGTGCCGTCAGGCCGGTAAAGCCGGCGGGCGGCGCGATCCGCTCCTCCGGCGCCGCCCACGCGCGTAGGTCGGCATATGTGAGCGTGGAAGCATCGCCGCCGATGGGCAGCGGTACACCAGCTTGCATCAACTCATCTACTAGCAAGCCATATTGGAAGCGTCGCTCCGGGGGCAGTGCGGCGTTGGCGCTATGGTCCTCAAGGCGTCCCTTCTCGAAGAGCTGGAACGGTACCCCGTTCCAGACACCGGCGCTGCCTAGGGGGTGCCCCAGCAACCGTAGACTGTCGTGCTCGGTGTAAAACCGCTCGAATAGCGACGCCGTACCTTCCACCGGGAAGACTCGACACTGCGTTGGGTCCACCGTCACGGTCAATGAGCGAGTCTCGTGGAGTACGTTGGTACCGGCGGCGGCAATGATAGTCCGCTGAAGGCTTTCGCGGGGGATCAAGACCGCCAGCGGGCCAGTGGGCGCTGCCTTCAGCCGGAACGCCAGCCGTAGCAGCGGAAAGCTACCGCTGGGGAAACGGCCGCCCAACACACCGGCAGCGTAGAACAGCCGCCCGGCCGCGGCGTCGGGTTCACTGCTGAGGTGATGGGTCAGCGGTCCAGTCGGCTGTGCCGACACGAACTCCAGGTACGCCGGATCATACGCAATCACCACCTGAGCGCCCTCGACCTCGGCAGCGGCTTCTATGACCACCTCGACAGAGAACAGACCGCCGACCGCTGTCGTCACGGACGCCGGCCGGAAGTGTACATCCGCCGTGCCGACCGGCGGCGCGGCTACTACTGGCGCCGGAAAGACCACGACCACCACGAGCATGGCTGCGAGGAGCGGAATAGCGCCACGCCTCACCTCCCGGCCCCCTCTCCACATGAGGAGAGGGGATGCTGCACCAGCACTGATGGTCCACGGATCCACAGGAGGGCTACGCTCATGTCTCTAGTCTCACGTTCAGAGAATGTTAGTGGATATTAGCACACGATCTCAGACGCAGATGCAACCCCAGGCCTACGGCCGTGCCCCTTACAAGACACGTGACGGCGCTTGGCGGTGTGGTCACCGGGCGAGAACTTCCGGCTGCCATACTTCCATGACTTGCCTGCTGTACGCACTCGCGCTAAGGTGTGATATGAGTAGCGCGAAGACATTTCAACGACGCGGCCCCTACTCGCCGGGGAGTGGGTAAGACCGTGGAGGAGAGGAGAGGACCGTGCGAATCTTTCTGGACACGGCTAACATTGACGAGATTCGGCAAGGCGTCCGCTGGGGTGTCGTGCATGGCATCACGACCAACCCCTCGCTTGTCGCCAAAGAGGGCGCCAACTTCCGCGACCGGGTGCTCGAAATCTGCAACATCGTAGAAGGACCGGTCAGTGCCGAGGTCACGGCTACCGACGCGGAGGGAATGATCGAACAGGGTGAGGACATCAGTACCTGGCATCCGAACGTGGTGGTGAAAATCCCCACCATTCCGGAGGGCTTGACCGCCATCAAGGCGCTCACGGATCGCTCCGATCCCGTCACGATCAATGCGACCTTGATCTTCTCCCCGAACCAGGGCTTGCTTGCCGCCTTGGCCGGCGCAACCTATGTCAGCCCCTTCTTGGGACGCCTCGACGACATCTCGCACGATGGCATGGCGGTCGTCAGCGATCTGGCGCAGATATTCCGGGTGCAGGGCATCAGAACCAATATCCTCGCGGCCAGCCTCCGCGCGCCGCTGCACGTCGTGCGCGCAGCCAAGTGTGGCGCGCACGTCGTCACGCTGCCGTTCGCGGTGCTGGAGCAGATGATGAAGCACCCGCTGACGGACATCGGGCTGGAGCGTTTCCTGGCCGACTGGGAAGCCAGCCAGGCTCAGGCTATCTTGCAGCAGGCGTGACTACCGGTCTGTCACCGGTACGTGAATGTACTTCGGGACGACGCTGTGTAACAGCCGCCTCCTCGGCTAGGACAAACGTCACCCAGTCGGTACGTTCAACCACACCCGGTATGCCGGGCAGGCCATCCTTGATGAGGGCCCTCGCCTTGTCGGCTATCCGCTCGACAGCGTGAGGGTGCCTGCTGAGGGCGGAATAATCTGCCGCATTCGTGTGGGCAACGAGATAGGCGCCTCGCTCCTCGAAGAAGTCCATGCCCAGGATGGTCATCCCCTCGGCTCTGCAATCCTCAATGAACCTCAGCGCCTCGGGGTGTCGCAGGAGCAACTCGCCTCCCGCCATACGCCCTCTGGAGCGGTACTGTTCCTTCAGGGCTTCTTCACGTGTCAACTTGGTTTTCCTCTAGGACCTTCTGACCGTCAGCAGAACTGTCCTAGTATGCCACTATTCCCACGGCCCCCTCCAATCCGGGTCGTAGGTATTACTGACCTGAACAATCTCACCGGTATCGTCATTGATGATAACATAGTGGCCATCGGCGCGAACGTAGCCGGTAGCAGGGCTGCTCTTGCCTTCTCGCCAGTCTCTAGTTTCCTCAATCCTATCCGGCTTGGCGATGACTTCCTCTAACGCCGACAGATCAGGTGCATCAGGATCGCCCCACCCACGATCCCTAATCTGCCGCCTCATCTTCTTGTCAAACCAATAGTCTGCCACTTCGTTTCTCTCACGTATCGGCATATCATCGCTCCCTCACTTCTCCGCTGTGTCGGCACACCGTTGCTCTCTCGCTTCTCCGCTAAATCCCCCGCGGCTAGCTTTTCCTACCTCAGCGCTCGCTGGGAATTCCCTCTCTGCTGATTTCTCTCCTTGTAGTTTCTCTCCTTACGAAACTTCCTTTTTCGGTCCAGAAATAGCCATATAGTAGACACCTACGGAATAGCATAAATAGATGGACCGGTCAACAAACGGACATCGGGCTGGAGCGGTTCCTGGCCGACTGGGAAGCCAGCCAGGCCGAGGCTATCTTGCAGCAGGCGCGTTAGCCGGCGCGTCACCGGCTACACTGCGGTTTGGTCGGCGATGAAGCGCCGGATGCGCTGGCGAATCTCGGCGCTGGTCTGCCGGAAGGCCGCTGCCTGCTGCGGCCCCGCAACGGCGGCCGGGTCCGGCAGGGACCAGTGCAGTTGCCGCTGTGCCCCGGGGAAGGTGGGGCAGGTGTCGCGGGCGTTGTCGCAGACGGTGATGATGCAATCGAACGACTGACCGAGAAACCGGCGCACGTCCTTGGGCCGGTGTCCAGTCAGATCAACACCCGCCTCGCGCATCACTTGTAGCGCCAGCGGATGCACCGCTTGTTTCGGAGCGGTGCCGGCGCTGAACACCGCAAACCGCTCACCGCCCAGCGCCCGCAGCCACCCCTCGGCCAGTTGCGACCGCGCCGAGTTGCCGGTGCAGAGGATGAGCACCCGCCGTTTCGTCACCCTGGCCATGATTGCCTACTCTCGATGTAGTCGTTCCTGCAACGAGTGTATACACTGGAGCGCCACGACCGCTGGACATGCCCCGGCCGCGCATTGGGCCGTGGCAGACAGAAGGAGCGGAGACGTGCCGATGGACTTGGCTACCGTTGACCACCTGCTGACAACGACCCGCGCGGTGCGGAAGCGCCTGGACCTGGCGCGCCCCGTCGAGCCGGAGGTGTTGGAGCGCTGTATCGAGGTCGCACTCCAGGCACCCTCAGGGTCCAACCGTCAAGGCTGGCACTTTGTCGTGGTCACCGCTCCGGCCAAGCGCCGCGCGTTGGCCGACCTCTACCGCCGATCATTCCGGGCCTATGCTACCAGCAACCGGACACAGCCACCACCCGGGACCGCCACGGACGACCCGCGGATCGCGCAAGCGTCGCGTGTGCGCGCGTCGGCCACCCACCTGTCCGAGCACATGCACGAAGTGCCGGTACTGGTGATCCCCTGTATCGAAGGGCGCGTCGAGCAGGCGGGCGTGTCCGCTCAAGCCGGCCTCTACGGCTCAATCCTCCCCGCCACCTGGTCGCTCATGCTCGCACTCCGGGCGCGTGGTCTCGGGACGGCGTGGACGACGCTCCACCTCGTCTACGAGCGCGAGGCGGCGGCGATCCTGGAGATTCCCGACAGTGTGACACAGGTCGCCTTGATTCCGGTCGCCTACTTCCGCGGCACGGACTTCCGTCCCGCCAAGCGCCTGCCGGGACGCGACCGGACCCATTGGAACACCTGGGACGCCCGGCGCTAGGGCCAGATGCGAGGCAAACCGGGGCCGTTCACCCCTACCGAACGACGGGTAGCGCGGCGTGACTTCAACCCGGACTAGCTCACGGCAAAGAGGACCTTGCCACTCCGGCCAGAGTCGGCGATGGCAAAGGCCTCGGAAGCGTCGTCGAGCGCATAGGTCGGTCCGGTAATGTCCCTGATCGGCAACTGGTGCTGCTGGACGAATGCGAGCATTTCCGGCCACTCGTCAATGTCATAGATCCACGACCCGGCCAGGGTGAGTTGCTTGAGCACGGCCTGCTCGAACACCTTGATCTCGACGGTCGCCTCGGGCTTGATCCCGACAAAGACGACCGTCCCGCGGGGCCGCGCGGCGTCAATGGCGTTCGTCTGCGCGACGGCGTTGCCACTGGTGTCAATGGCTGCGTCCACGCCGCGGCCCCCGGAAAGGTCGCGCAACGTCGCAACCACGTCTTGCTCGCTGCCGTTGACGACCTCGCTGGCGCCCATTTGGCGTGCCAATTCCAGCCGCTCCGTCACGACGTCAACTGCGATAACACGGGCACCGAGCGCAGACCCGGCCTGCACCGTGCAGAGTCCCACCGGGCCGAGGCCGAACACCGCCAAGGTGGTGCGGGCAGAGACGCCACCGCGCTTCAACGCAGCATAGCCGGTGCCGTAGTTGCAGGCCAACACAGTGCCTTCTTCCCAGGAGAAGGCGTCCGGCAGCGGCAGCGCATTCCACGACTTCATCCGCTGGTAGTCGGCATCGGCGCCTTGCGGGATGCGCTCAACGCCTGTCCAGCACTCCTTGGGGCGCCGCGCCCGACACGCCGGGCACTCGCCGCAGCCGCTGATGTGGTAGAGCGCCACCCGGTCACCGACACGGGGGAGGAACACGCCGGAGCCGACGGCAGCGATTTCGCCGACCGATTCGTGTCCGACAATCTGGTCTGGGCCGGTACGCCCCGGCGTAAACTCGCGGTACCAGTGCAGGTCGGACCCGCAGATGGCCGCCATCCTGACGCGCACCACCACCTCGCCGGGGCCGGGTTCGGGATCAGGGAACTCGCGCACGGCTACGCGACGTGCCTCAGGAACAACAACCCCTCGCATGTGTCCTCGCCTCCTTTGCCCCTGGCCTCGCGCTCTTGGCGAGGCCGAGCGTGTACTTCAGACGCTTACGGCAGATTCCCCAGCGCTTAATCATACTAACCCGGACAATCGCAGTGGCCAGTGGAGCGAGGGAGTCTACCGCCTGTCGTTCCCGCGTGCGCGGGAATCTATGTCCCGCTCTCTATCCTCGGCGATGGAGAGGGGCCAAGGGGTGAGGCCCAAGCATGGCCCTGATCGCCGTCACAACCTGCTCGGCCGGCAGGAGGCGCATGCACAGCGTATGCCCCAACGGACAGTCGGCCGGCGCGCGGAGGTTGTAGCACGGGCTGCACGGGATTGCGGTCCGCAGCACGTGGGCGCGGGCGCCGGGGACCGGCCCCGTGAGCTGAGGATCCGTCGGGCCGTGGATGGCGACCACCGGCCGGCCGAGCGCCACGGCGAGATGCAGCGGCCCCGTATCGCCGGCCGCGACGACGTGACACCGTGCGAGCACCGCCGCCAGCTCGCCGGGGGTACTGGTGGCTCCTTCCAGCCGCAGCGCCGGGTGGCGCATGGCCGCGACGATGCGCTCGACCAACGGTCGCTCGTCCGCGCCGCCCAGGAGCGCGACCTGCACGCCCTCGCCGGCCAACGTATCGGCAACGTGCGCCCAGCGCTCCGGGAGCCAGCGCTTGGCAGCGCCGTTCGCCGCTCCCGGATGGATGGCGACGAGCGAGACCCCGTGCGGCACCCCGGCGAGTAGGACGGCGGCTCGCTGCCGTTCGGCGGCCATCAGCGGAAACGTCAGCGACAGGTCGTCCGCTGGCCTGTCATCGGCGCTGCCGGGTTGAGCAGCCGACGCTGCGGCGGAGACGACGCGCACGTTGTACGCCGCCTCGTGCAGCGGCTCCTGATAGCGGCCGCCGGGCAGGGCGTGCGTGAGGACGCGCGGATCGGCTTCATCACGGTAGCCGTACCGCAGCGGAGCGCCGCTCAACAGCGCCAGCCGTGCCCCCATCCGCCCGTAGCAACTCAGGACCACATCATAGCGTCGTCGCCGGAGTAGGCGCACCAACGCGACAAAGGACCGCCACGTTGTTGGCCGGAGCCACGCTACCGGCCGGGTGAAGTGGTCGGTGTCCCGCACGATGAACCGGTCAACATAGGTGAAGCGGCTGAGGACGGCATATTGATAGGTGGAGACGACGGCTTCCAGGCGGGCCTTAGGAAACAGACGCCGCGCGGCGCGCAAGGCCGGAATCCAGAGCACCGCGTCGCCCAGCAGCCCGAACCGCAGCAGCAAGATGCGCTGCGGCGCCGGCCGGCGGCTGTGGGCGGGTCGCCGCCATTGGGCGAACAGTCCCAGTACCCCGAACAGGCGTCCCAGCAGCACCTCGCTCACCGTGCGGACCAGGCGTCCCAGGAGGCGCTGTGTGCCTGCCGGTAGGTGTTTCTCGGTCACGAGCCGACACCTCAATCAGTGGTCGCCCGGCCTCGCCGCCTCGGCGCATCATCTTCTGTGGCCACCCACACCCGTAGCGCCGCGGCGATGACCTCCTCGGCGGTGATGTCCGCCATGCAGGGGTACATCGCCTGCTGCGGCGGTGGCAGGTCGAGGTAGCCACACGCGGCGCAGGGCCGCGGCGTCTGCACGACGGCGTGCGCCCGGCGCTCCTTCACCGTCGGCCCATATGGGCCAAAGAGCACCGGATCGGCCGGGCCAAAGAGACGCACGGTGGGCACACCCATCGCCGCGGCTAGGTGCAACATGCCGTTATCGGGGCCGATGGCGAGGCGGCACTGCTGGAGGAGAGTCGCCAAGACTCCCACCGAGGTCTCCCCGGCAACGACGGCTGCTGGCGTGGACAGTGCCGCCACGAGGCGCTCGGCCAAGGGCTGCTCTGCGGCGGTGCCGGTCACGAGACAGCGTACACCGTAGCGGCCGGCCAGATGGTCAATGACCAACGCCCAGCGCTCCGGCGCCCAGACTTTGGCGGGACTACCCGCGCCCGGCGCCACGGCAATCACCGGCGGGATGGTCCACTCCGCGCCCGGCCGCGGTGCGTCGAGCCGATGCAGCGCCCAGAGCCGAAAGGCCTCCGCGCGGTCCTCTTCCGTCGGCTCCAGCGTCACCGGCGGCGACTGCCGGTCGAGATACCCTTGTCCAAGCTCTGCCAGAGCGATCTCCGCCAGGTCCAGGTTGTGCTCCACGACGTGCTGGTGCAGCCCCAACTCCGCACCATCTTGATCGCTGTCGGATGGCGCAGAGCCGGCGGTCAGCGACTCCGGCGGCGGCAGGCCGTCCGTCAGGAACGGCGCCGTGCCCGGCGTGAGATAGCCGAGGCGGCGCGGAATGTGCGCCAGATACATTAGGGCTGCCCCCCACCAGAAGTCCGGGCGGAGGTTGACTGCCAGATCGAACCGCGCCGCGCGCACCTGGCGTGCCAGCCACCACAGTCGGAGGTAGGGAAGAATGCGAGCCAGCGGACCGGGCGGGCCGGATCGTGCGAAGCCCGGAAACGGGTAGGACCAGACTCTCAATACGCCGGGGAGCCGGGCGGCCACCTCGGCCGACCACGGCCCGGCCATGTAGGTGATCGTTGCCCAGGGGCAGACGGATTGAATCCATTGCACTGCCGGCGAGGTGCAGAGCACGTCGCCCAGATGATCGGGGCGGATGAGCAGCACGCGCGGCGTGGTACCGGGGATGGGGCCGGGCGGGGGGAGCGGTCCCGGCCCGAGGCGCGCAATGAGCACCAGTGCCCGTTCCCGCGCCCGATTGACCGGCGCGCCGGCCTGGACCCTGGCCCGGACCGGCGCGCACATGGCCGCGAAGCGCTGCGCGTCATCCTGCCCGTGCAAGCCAGGCATTGCTCCCCCTCACTCGGCCACGAGCCGCTGAACCACAGCGAGACCAAGCCGACCAAACTGTGCCAGATGGCCCGGCTGAATACGGTCGGGGGTATCGGTCTCCTTGTGGTAGTGTGTGTCGTTCGGAGCATGGAAGACGAGCGCCGGTACCCCGGCAGTAATGAACGAGTGGTGATCGCTACGGTGCGCTATCTCCACTCCCAGTTGTCGTGCCGTCCACCCCTGCTGTTGCGCGAACCGGATGGCAAGGTCCGTAAGCTCAGTGCTGCCCCCCACGCCGAGCACGTCACCGACTCCAATCATGTCGTAGTTGAGCATGGCGACGAATGCTTGTCGCTGCTGCGCGTCCAGCCGGTCTACGAAGTACCGGCTTCCGTGCAGGCCGTCTTCCTCGGCGCCAAAGGCGACGAAGTACACGGTCAGGTCCTCGGGGAGCACATGAGTCGAGAGTACACGGGCAAGCTCGAGGAGCACCGCCATCCCGGAGGCGTTGTCGTTGCCACCGGGGCTGTCCTTGACAGAGTCGTAGTGTGCCCCGATCAACAGTACCCGCACACCCAAGCCAGGACGCTCGGCGATCACATTGGTTGTAACCCGCTTGACAATCTCCGCCCCGACGGTCACCCGTACCGACACGGGACCGCGCGATGCCTGCTCGACAAGGTGTTGACCCGTCCGACCGTCGAGACCTAACACCGGCACGGGCACCAGCTCACCGAGGCTCCCGCGGAGCGGCGCGGGACGGTCGTTATAGATCATCACCGCACCCGCCCCAGCCTCAGCCGCCGCCAAGGTTTTATCGCGGAATCCAATCCCGCCGCCGCGGCGGATGAGGGCAATACCACCATCGAATCCCCCGTCCGGCATGTCTTCGGGGCGACCGATGCCGGCGGGGATCAACTTACCCTCCACCTCGCCGGCCGGCGAATAATGCATGGGAATGCCGGCCATACTCGCACCGTCCGGGAGCAGCTCCACTTTGCTGCCATGATCGACAAACTTGGTGTACTCGAAGAGCTGGCGATGGACTTCGTAGCCATAGGAATCAAACTGATCGGCGATGTAGTCCGCCGCCAACTCTGCGCCTTCTTCCCCGGCGACGCGCGGGCCAATCTCGCTCGCCAAGGCCATGACATGCGCCATCGCCCGCTCGGCGGAGAATACCGCCGTGGGACGCGGCGTAGGCGATGGCTCCGGCGTTGCGGACGGAGTGATGGTAGCGTTGTGCGTCGCCGTTGACGTCGCCGTTGACGTGGCGACGCGGGTGGGCCGGAAGGTGGGGATCGCGGGGCTGGCAGGAGGCGATGTAGGTGCTGGCGTCACCGCCTCGGTGGGCACGGCGAGGACAGTGGGCAGGGGGACATCCGGCCCCGCCGCCGGGTCCCGCTCGCAGGCGGCCAGCGGCAAGACAAGGCAGGCGGCTAGGAGCAACCAGGCCACCGGCCACTGCCACAGTCTTGACCAGAGTCTGCCACGCCCCGGATCGTCGCTGCCGCGCAACGTTGACGATCCTGAGAGCGCTTTTCTATAATTCCTAGTGTTCAACTCAACATTAGGTGGATGGAGCAGGGTGCGGCACCGGTAAGCGCCTCGTCAGAGTCTACCAATGGCAACGCCCCATTTCTTGGGCTGAGGGTGGTATGCGTGTTTCGCTGAAGAGCGATTATGGCTTGCGGGCGCTGCTCGATTTGGCCGAGCGCGCCGGGCAAGGGCCGGTACGGTGCGAAACCATTGCTGCCCGGCAGGAGATACCCCAGTCGTACCTCGATCAGCTGCTGTCGGTCATGCGGAAGGCCGGTCTCGTGAGCAGCACCCGCGGACCACGCGGCGGCCATCAGCTCCAGCGCCCACCGCGCGACATCCGCTTGGCGGAGGTGCTGCTGGCTCTCGAAGGCGAGTTGTTGGGGCCGGCGCCGCCCAATAACGAAACGGCCGCCGCGTTACCGAGTGTGCGGGTGCAGCGGGAGCTATGGCAGCGTGTACGCCAGGAGATGGAGCGTATCCTGGAAGAGACCACCATCGAGGACTTACTCAACCGACAGCGTGTGCTCAGCGCCCAGTCGCGGTACTACATCTAGGCTATATTGACGTTTGCGCTATACGGCGGTGCCTCAATGCCCAGGCGCCTGGATTCCCGCTTCCGCGGGAATGACCAGGAAATGTCAACAATGGAGTGCGCCAGTGAGTGAAGCACAGTTGGCGGAGAGCATCCTGGACCTGATCGGCCACACCCCGCTCGTGCAACTGCGGCGCGTGCCCGGTGAGGGAGCGGCACAGGTCCTCGGCAAGCTGGAGAGTCGCAACCCCGGCGGCAGCGTGAAGGATCGCATCGCTCAGGCGATGATCGAAGCCGCGGAGCAGGAGGGACGGCTCAAGCCGGGCGACACGATTGTCGAGCCGACCAGTGGCAACACCGGCATCGGCCTGGCCTTGGTGGCGGCCGTCAAGGGCTACCGGCTGGTGCTGACCATGCCCGAGGACATGAGCTTGGAGCGGCGCAAGCTGCTGCGGCGACTGGGCGCCGAATTCGTGCTCACGCCGGCGCTCGAAGGCATGACGGGCGCCGTCTTTGCGGCGGAGCAACTGGTGCGCGAGCAGGGCTATTTCATGCCCCAGCAGTTCGAGAATCCGGCCAACCCCGAAATCCACGCCCGCACCACCGGGCCGGAGATCGTGGCCGCGACGGGGGGGCAGGTTGACGCCTTTGTGGTCGGCGTGGGCACCGGCGGCACGATCACGGGGGCTGGGCGGGTCCTGCGCGAGGCAAACCCGCACGTACACCTCGTAGCGGTCGAGCCAGAGCGCTCGCCGGTGCTGGCCGGCGGCCGGCCGCGACCTCACGCCATCCAAGGCATTGGTGCAAGCTTCGTGCCCGGCGTGCTGGATCGCACGCTGTTGGACGAGATCATCGCTGTCAGCGACGATGATGCCATCGCCATGATGGAGCGACTGGCGCGGGAAGAGGGGCTGTTGGTCGGTATTTCGGCCGGCGCCAACGTGTACGCGGCCTGTGCGGTCGCTCGTCGGCTCGGTGCCGGGAGGACGGTCGTCACGATCCTGCCGGACACCGGCGAGCGCTATCTCAGCCTCGCTCCGTAGCGAGGGTGCTATCCGTCAACGGCAGCGGCTACACTAAGAAACGTACACAGACAGCGTGACAAAGGAGGACGCACGATGAGCGTCACGGTCTACATACCGACACCGTTCCGGTCGGTGACCGCAAATCAGGCCTACGTCGAGGCGGGGAGTGCCACCGTCGCGGAACTGCTCGCCGAACTGACGCAACGCTATCCCGAACTGGATCAGCGGTTGCACGACGACAGCGGCCAGCTCCATCGCTACATCAACATCTACGTGAACAAAGAGGAGATCGAAGACCTCCAGGGGCAAGACACGCCGTTGCAGCCCGGCGACGAGGTGAGTCTCATTCCGGCGCTGGCCGGCGGCGCGATTGGCACGCCGTTCACCCCGACGCAGGTCCGGCGCTACAGCCGCCACCTGCTGCTGCCGGAGGTAGGGCCGGTGGGGCAGCGCAAGCTGCTCAACGCCAAGGTGCTGCTCATCGGCGCCGGAGGCCTCGGCTCGCCGACGGCGTTCTACCTGGCGGCCGCCGGCGTGGGCACGCTGGGGATTGTGGACTTCGACGAGGTGGACCTCTCGAACCTGCAGCGACAGATTCTCCACCAAGAAAAGGACGTGGGCCGACCCAAGGTCGACTCGGCCCGCGAAACGCTCACGGCGCTCAACCCCGATGTGCAGGTCGTCGCGCACGACGTGCCGCTGCACGCCGAAAACGCGCTCGAGATTTTCGAGAGCTACGACATCATCGTGAACGGGTGCGACAACTTCCCCACACGCTACCTGGCCAACGATGCTGCGTACTTCCTGAAGAAGCCGCTGGTGGACGGCGGGATCAACCAGTTCGAGGGGCTGGTCAGCATCTACATGCCCGGTGACGGCTGCTACCGCTGCCTCTATCCGGCCCCACCACCACCAGGAGCGGTACCCAGCTGCGCCGAGGCCGGCGTCCTGGGCGTGCTGCCGGGCATTGTGGGCAGTATGCAGGCGCTGGAGACGATCAAGCTGATCCTCGGTATCGGTGACCCGCTGATCGGCCGGCTATTGCTCTTCGACGCGCTGGCCGTCGAGTTCCGAACGCTCCGCACGCGGCGCGACCCGGGGTGCCCGGTCTGCGGTGAGACACCGACGATCAATGAGCTGATTGATTACGAGGAGTTCTGCGGCGTGCCGCCTCCCACCAAGGAGACCGAAACCATAGCCGCAGGCGCCGCCACGAACGGCACCGCTACCCCGGCCACCGCCACCGTGCCGGTCGCCAGCCGCTAATCGCCGTGAAGAGCAACCCGATGCAAGACCTAGCCAGTCGGCCGACGGGATGGGGCGGCCCGATTGTCGAACCGCCCACTGTCGCCGCAGTGGAGGCGGCCGCCGAGCGGATCGGCGAGGTGGTCGTCCATACACCGCTCATTCCCTTCCACGGGGGTAAGGACGCGACCGGCATCCTGCTCAAGCCGGAGATCTTCCAGCCGATTGGCTCCTTCAAGTTGCGCGGCGTGTTCAACTGGGCGGCGGCGCTGACCCCGGAAGAACGGCAACGGGGCCTGAGCACGATCAGCTCCGGCAATACCGCGCAAGCGTTGGGCTACTCGGCCCGGCATTTCGGCGTCCCCGCGCGTACCCTCCTGCTCGACACGGCGCCGGCCGGCAAGATCGCGGCCCTTCAAGGCTACGGCGTGGATACGGTCCTGGTGCCGTCCGACGATCTTATGGGCTATCTGCTGGAGGCCCGCTGGCAGCAGGAGCCGTACAGCTTTATCAGTCCGATTGACAACCCGGGGATGATCGCCGGCAACGCCACCATCGGCCGGGAGATCATGGCCGACTACCCCGAGGTCGAGTCGGTCTACGTGCCGGTCAGCGGTGGCGGCATGATTGCCGGCATCGGCGGCCTGATTAAGGCGCTGAATCCCTCCGTGCGGATCGTTGGCGTGCAGCCGACCAACATCGCCCCGCTACATGCCAGCATTGCCGAGAGCCGGCCCATGTGGGTGGACGCCCAACCGACCATCTGCGACGGCTGCGGGGCACCGCTGGTCTTCGACGAGATGTACCCCGTGCTGCGCCAGGTGGTTGACGAGGTCATGGTGATCTCGGAAGAAACGGTCAAGGCGGCGATCAAGGTCCTGGCGCTCAAGAACAAGCTGATTGTCGAGGGGGCGGGAGCGCTCTCCGTGGCGGCGGCGTTGGCCACGCCCGCCGCGCAGCGGGGCCGGACCGTCTGTGTCGTCAGCGGTGGGAGCATTGATACGGAACGGCTGCTCAACATCCTGACGGACGAGACCATCGAGGTCTGAGCGACATCGTGATCGAGCTACCACAACGCTTGCTGGACGACATCCTCGCCCACGCCCGCGAGCGCGAGCCGGAGGAGGCCTGCGGGCTGCTCGGCGCCGATACGACAACCGGCGGCCTCCGGGTGGCCCACGTGCATCGGGCACGCAACGTCGCTGAACAGGCGACCATCCGATTCGAGGTTGATCCCCGCGACCTGCTGCACGTGTTCACGCTGGAGGAGCACGGCTGGGAGATGGGCATTTACCACTCGCATCCCCGCTCGCCGGCCTACCCCTCCGTGACCGACGTCGGTCATGCGCGCCGCTGGCCCGGCATCTATCACCTCATCGTGTCGCTGCGCCAGCCGCAGACGCCGGAAGTCAACGCTTACCGCATCGAAGACGACGAGATCATCCCCGAGCCGCTGCGGATCATCGCCGACTGACCATCCTCCGCCTCTGCTAGAATGGCGGTAGACCTAGCCCCAACCCCCTCCCTTCAGGGGAGGGGCGAGAGTTCGTGGTGCGGACAGCTTGTCCTGGAGGAGAGCGGCGGCCAGTCACCGCCATGACTCCCCTTCCCTGGAGGGAAGGGGCCGGGGGTTGGATCGGAAGACGAGGGGCGGCACACATGGCTATGACGGCAGAGACCACGGACCGCCAGCTTGCGCCTGATGTCGCGGCGAAGTACGCACGCCTGCGGAGCATCGTGCGCGAGTTGGGCAGTGTCCTGGTTGCGTGGTCGGCCGGGGTGGATAGCACCCTGCTCCTCAAGGTCTGCCACGACGAGCTAGGGGATCGCGCCGTGGCGGTGACGGCGGTCTCCGAGAGCTTGCCGGCGCGCGAGCTGGCCACGGCCAAGCAGCTCGCGGCCGAGCTAGGGATCAGACACCTGCTCGTGGAAACCTCCGAGCTGGCGAACGAAGATTACGCCAGTAACCCGGCCAATCGCTGTTACTACTGCAAAGAGGAGTTGTACACGACCATCTGGCCCATGGCCGAGCAGGAGGGCCTGGCGCACGTCGCCAACGGGGCCAATCTCGACGACGTGGGCGACTTCCGACCGGGGATGCAGGCCGCCCGTGAGCTAGGTGTACGCGCGCCACTGCTGGAAGCGGAGTTGGGCAAGCCCGAAATCCGCGCCCTGTCCTACGAACTGGGGCTGCCCACTTGGGACAAGCCGGCGTTTGCTTGTCTATCATCGCGCATTCCATATGGCTCGCGCGTGACGCAGGAGAAGCTGGAGCAGATTGACCGCGCGGAGATGGTCCTGCTGCGGCACGGCTTCCGTCAGATGCGCGTGCGCCACCACGACGAGGTGGCCCGGATCGAGGTGCCGCCTGCGGATATGCCGCGCTTCTTCAGCGATAGTATCCATGAGCAGGTCGTCGCCGCGCTCCGCGAAATCGGGTTTCGCTACGTCACGCTCGACCTGCAAGGCTATCGGTCGGGCAGCCTCAATGAGGGCTTGCCGCAGGCGGCTCCCTTGGCCGCGAGCGGCGAGCGCCCCGGCCGCAAGCCCTTACCGATGCTTCAGCTATAAAGGCGGTCAGTAGGGGCCTCTCCGGTGATGACACCTACCGCGAGTGATGGTAGCCAAAGTGGCACAGCCCCGGCCGGCGAGTGGCTGAAGACGTTGGCACTCGCCGCCTATCTGTTGGCCCACGCCAACGGTCTCTTCCTACAGCAACGCACCACGAGGGCCGAGGCGCCAATGCCGTCGGGCGTCGGGCAAACCATCGGGCTACTGCTGGGTTTCCTGGCCGCGCTGCTCCTCGACCGCCGCGGCACCCTGGCCTACGCGCTCGGCCCAGCGAACGAGGCCCCGGCAGATGACCCGCCAGGGGCAACACCCGACCTGACCAAACGCCTCGCCGTCGAATGGGGCAAGGGGACCGTCTGGGGCCTCCTGCTGGCGGTCATCCCGATCTGCTTCTTCCTGCGTCCGGTCGTCCTGGCGCGGCCGGTAGAACACCCCACGTACACCAACCTGACCGTGTGGACGTGGCTGCGGCTGGTGCTCGTGGAGATACCCTTCTTCACCGCACTGCCTGAGGAGGCCGCCTGGCGTGGCGCGCTGGAGCCGCGCCTGGTAGCTCACTTGGGACCGTGGCGCGGCGCGATCTGGGCGAACGTGGCCTTTGGGCTGGCGCACTTTGCCGTCACCCGTGCCAACAGCGATATTGTCGGCCACGGGGCGCCGCTCCCCCGCTGGCTGCTGATCCTGGGCGGGATGGCCGCAACCGCTGTCGGCGGGGGCGTGTTCAGCCTCGTCCGCGCGCAAACCGGGTCGCTGGTCGGCGCCATCGCGGCCCACTGGGCCGTCAACGCCACGATGAGCACCGCCCTCTACCTACGCGGTCGCCGCAGCCGGTAGCACGACTTCATGGCCACCGACACACCCGCCGCGCCCGTCGCACGCTATCCTTTTCCACGCTGGCAGGCGCTGGTCCTGGGGCTGGACTTCTTCATCCTCGGCAGGCACCGGTCGTTTGCCGCCGAGGGAACGCGGGCGCTGCGGGCACTGCCCATACAACCGCAGATCGCCGGCTTGGAGCATCTGCCCGCACGCGGCCCGCTCCTGCTGGTGATAAACCATTACGAACGACCGGGGCTGTGGACCTTCTGGAGCACGTTCCTGGTGAGCCACGCGATTCGGCAACGGCGCGGCCGGCACGCCGAGGTACACTGGCTCATCACGGCCGAGACGCGCGGCACGCGCTACGGCCCGCTCCCGGTGCCGGGCGCCCTCATGCGGTGGGTGATCGGCCGGGTAGCACGGGGCTACGGCTTCATCACCCTGCCGATAGCCCCGCAGGAAACGGCCGCTCGCGCTGCCGCGCTGCGGTCGGTACTGCGCGCACTGCGGAGCGACGACGAGCGGGCACACATTGTCGGTCTGTCCCCGGAAGGAACCGCCAGCCCGGTATTACGCGAAGCACTTCCGGGAACCGGCGAGCTTCTCCTGTTAGCCGCGCGCACCGGCGCCGCCATCGTGCCCGTGGGCATCACGGAACGGTCCGAGCACAACTGGGCGCTGACGGCCACCTTCGGCGCGCCGCTGGACCTCACGCCGCCGCCCGATGTCACTCGCGCCGGGCGCGATCAGTGGGCACGGGCGGTAGTGATGCAGAGCATTGCCCGCTTGCTCCCGCAGGACATGCGAGGCTGCTACCGCGACGCCCGCTCCCAGCCCGGATAGCAGCGTCCGCCTACCCGGCAGCGGGCGTGTCCGGCAGACCTAAGAAGCGGGCAATGGCCGCCAGTTGCGCCACAACGACGTGTGGTGGCCAGCCGTGGCGTGCCGGTGGCAGCAACACGGCTTCCGCGCGGGGCATCAGGTGGGGCAAGGCAAACGATGCCGCGGCGGGGAGCAGCGGATCGTCGGGCGCCGCCAAGGCGAGGGTAGGGATATTCAGCCGGGCGAGCCGGCTCTGTTGGTCACACGTGACAGCATCGTACACCAGCTCCACAGCAGCACGGACCGAGGCTTGCCGGAAATCAGCAGCGGCCCGGTCGCCGCTATGACTCCCCTTCCCTTCGGGGAGGGGGCTGGGGGGTAGGTCGGAAGGGACACCCTCCTCCTGTCCCAACCACCGCCGCAGCAAGGTCAACACGCGCTCCTGCCGCGACGACCAGGCCAGGCCGGCCGTCACCCGGTGCTGTTGTGCCAGGCGAGCGAGAAGGCGAAAGCGCGTCCGCACGGTGGTTGGGCCGTAGACCGGCGCATAGACTATCAGGCGTTGGGCCGGTAGCCCGGCGCCGAGCGCGGCGATGGCCGGGGCCGCGCCGAGGCCGAGCGCAGCAACACCGACCGGCTCGACCGCCAACTGCTGCACAAGGGCACAGAGCACGTCGGCATTGGCCGCGACCGTGTGGGTGCCGGGCAGCTCGGAGGATCGGCCGCAGCCAGGAAGGTCAGGTGCAACCACGCGAAAATGGGCCGTGAACAGCGGCCACCAAGCGGCGAAGTTGTGCCACGACCCCATCATGCCGTGGGCGAGCAGCCACGTCGGTCCGGCGCCGGCGGTGACATAGTGCAGGCGTGCGCCCGCGATGGTGGCAGTGTGGTGCTCAGGCTCAGGGAAAGACACGGAGAGTGCTAGGCCTCGACGCTGGCATTATCCGTCTGGGCAGCGCCATTGGAGGGGCGCCTCAAGGTCCGGGACACCTTCTCCATCTCCTCGTAGATCGGTAGGGCTTGCCGGGGGGTTTTGGCGTGCTTCAACTGCCTGTTCAGTGCTCTGATCCTCCTCCAAGCAGCCACTTCATCGTCAGTGAGTGTGACTGTCACCATGTTGCCACCTCTCAGTCGGCACGGCTCGCTATCATCAGTGTAGCACTGACGGCCCCAGCCTACGGCACGGGCCGGCCGCCACCATGACTCCCCGAAAAGGGGCCGGAGATAGGTCCAACCCGCTCCGCCGGAGGACGTGGATTCCCGCGTGCGCGGGAATGACAGGCGAGATAAGGGAGAGGGGCGCAGCAACCCGATCCCGCCTGCTCCGTTGTCACTGCTAGACCGCTTAGAACGGCTGTTCGGCCGGCAGGCTGCGGCCGCGGTTGAGCGGCCGCAGCCTGTCAGTGAGCATCCGCAGAGAAAGTGCAGCCGAGGCGATGCGACCAGAGAAGATCATCATTCGTGGTGCGCGGGAGCACAACCTCAAGAATATCACCGTCGAGATACCACGCGATCAGCTTGTCGTCCTGACAGGCGTCAGCGGCTCCGGCAAGTCGAGCCTGGCGTTCGACACGCTGTACGCGGAGGGACAGCGGCGCTACGTCGAATCGCTGTCTAGCTACGCGCGGCAGTTTCTGGGCCAAAATCAGAAGCCCAAGGTGGACTACATCGGCGGTCTCTCGCCGGCCATCTCCATCGAGCAGAAGACGGCCTCCCGCAACCCGCGCTCTACCGTCGGCACGGTCACCGAGATTCACGACTATCTGCGCGTGCTCTACGCCCGCGTCGGCCTCCCCCATTGCCCATCGTGCGGCGACCGGGTAGGTGGGCAGACCGCAGAGCAAATCGTCGAGCGGATTATGGCGCGACCGCGGCCGTGCTCGCTCTTGGTCCTCGCCCCGGTCGCACGCTTCCGCAAAGGCGAATACCAGGAGACGTTCGAGGCGGCCCGGCGGGAGGGCTTTGCCCGCGTGCGGGTCAACGGCGAGGTCCACCGGCTCGATGAGCCGATCAAGCTCAACAAGCGGAAGAAGCACGAAATCGAGATCGTCGTGGATCGTCTGCGCTTGGATCCAACCGATGATCCCGAGGAGCTAGGCGCCGAGCGCTCGCGCCTCACCGACTCGGTCGAGACGGCGCTGGCACACGGCGACGGCGCGGTGATGGCCGCCATCCTCGACGGAGAGGGGGCCGCTACATCACCGGCGCAGCAGGACGCTCCCACGCCACGAACGGAGCGCGGAGCGGCGGGCGCGGCTCGTGCCCCGAAGCTGGCTCCGCGTCAAGGCGACATCCTCTTTTCGGAGCGCAACGCCTGCCTACGGTGCGGCCTCAGCTTCGAGGACCTCTCGCCGCAGATGTTTAGCTTCAACAGCCCCCAGGGCGCCTGCCCCGACTGCCTGGGACTGGGCACCCGGAGCGAGGTTGACCCGACGCTGGTGGTGCCCGACCACCGCAAGTCGCTACACGAGGGCGCTATTGCCCCATGGGGCGACCGGCTGGCACCCGGCGCCCGCAACTCGTGGCTGAAGCGATCCATGACGCAGGTCTGCGCGCATTTCGGCATTGACATGGCAGCACCCTTTGCATCGCTGACGGAGGATCAGCAGCAGGTATTGCTGTGGGGCGCCAAGGGCCAGCGGGTGGGCATCAAGTGGCAGGGCCGCGGCGGGTCGCACGGGACGTTCATGACGAAGTGGGAAGGCGCCATCCCGCGCCTCAAACGGCGCCTGGCGCAAACGGACTCCGAGTTCGCCCGCCAGCGGTACATGCAATACATGAGCCGGCAGCCGTGCCCGACGTGCCACGGTACCAAGCTGCAAGCCGCCGCCGCGGCCGTGACGGTGGGCGGGCGGTCCATCGTTGATGTTGAGCACATGTCCATTGCCGAGGCCCTCCATTTCTTCGAGCACGTTGCGCTGAATGAGCGCGACCGGCTCATCGCCGACGATCTGCTGCGCGAAATCTGCGGTCGGCTGCGCTTTCTGCTCAACGTCGGCCTGTACTACCTGACGCTCGACCGGCCGGCTCCCTCGCTGTCCGGCGGTGAAGCGCAACGCATCCGGCTGGCAAGCCAGATCGGCTGCGGTCTCGTCGGTGTGCTTTACATCCTCGACGAGCCGAGTATCGGCCTGCACCAACGCGACAACGGCCGGCTCCTCCGCACTCTCGAAGAACTCCGCGATCTGGGCAACACCGTCGTCGTCGTCGAGCACGATCTGGAGACGATGCTGGCCGCCAACCACATCATTGACTTCGGCCCCGGCGCCGGCGTCCGCGGAGGCGAGGTCGTAGCGGCCGGCCCACCCGCCACCATCGCCGCGTCCCCAGCCTCGCTCACCGGCCGCTACCTGGCCAGCGACCTGGAGATCGCCGTCCCGACGACGCGGCGCCCGGCGAACGACACCTGGCTCACGGTACATGGCGCCCGCGAGCACAACCTGCGGAGCCTCACCGTGCGCCTACCGCTGGGTCTGCTCATCTGCGTGACAGGAGTCTCCGGCTCCGGGAAGTCCACGCTCGTCAATGAAATCCTCTACAAGGCCCTCTCGCGCCAGCTGATGCGGACGCAGGTCCGCCCGGGCGGGCACGACCGCATCGAGGGCCTGGAGCACCTGGATAAGGTCATTGCCATCACGCAGGACCCCATCGGCCGGACGCCGCGGTCCAACCCGGCGACCTACACCGGCGTTTTCGACGGCATTCGCGCCGTCTTCGCCAAGACGCCCGAAGCGCGCATCCGCGGCTACAAGCCCGGCCGGTTCTCCTTCAACGTCAAGGGCGGGCGCTGCGAGGCCTGCAAGGGTGACGGTCTGAAGAAGATCGAGATGCAGTTTCTCGCCGACGTGTACGTGCCGTGTGAAGTCTGCAAGGGCAAGCGGTTCAACCGCGAGACCTTGCAGGTGACCTACAAGAGCAAGACGATTGCCGACGTACTGGCCATGACGGTTGACGAGGCCGTGGAGCACTTTGCCAACATTCCGGCCGTGTACAAGGTACTCCGAACGCTCGTGGACGTGGGCTTGGGCTACATGCAGCTGGGGCAACCGGCCACCACGCTCTCCGGTGGCGAGGCCCAACGGGTCAAGCTAGCCAAGGAGCTATGCCGGCTGGCGACCGGGCGCACGCTCTACGTGCTCGACGAGCCGACCACCGGGCTGCACTTCGCCGACATTCAGAAGCTGCTCGACGTGTTACAGCGGCTCGTCGAGTCGGGCAACACCGTGGTCGTCATCGAGCACAACATGGATGTCATCAAGACGGCCGACCACCTGATTGATCTGGGACCCGAGGGCGGCCTGGACGGTGGCCGGGTCATTGCCACCGGCACCCCGGAGGAAGTGGCGGCCGTATCGCAGTCGTTCACCGGCCAGCATCTGCGCGGGCCATTGGGTCTGGAGACGGCGGTCCCGGTCACGGATGCGGCACTACCGCAGCGGAATGGGGCGCTATCCCCGGAGCGGGTGCGCTCGGTACGCAAGCTCCTGGGGATGACGCAAGCCGAGGCCGCCCGCGCGGTTGGGGTGTCGCGCGGTCTGCTCGCCGAGGCCGAACGCGGCCGGCGCGCCGGTGAGCGCACGTTGACGCGCCTCCTCGAAGGGCTGCGGATCGTCGCCGAGGATCGCGGCGTCGTCCTGCCGCCACCCGGCGCGAACGGGACGACAGCACGCTAACGGTGCTCACCGCCCGGCCCGCTCTGAGCACGGTAGATCGCATGCTCCTTGGCAACTTTGCCTTTGGCGAGGAGACCGCCAAGTACCGAATAGGTCAGATAGTTTCGTTGATTACCCCGAAAATCCGAGCGTAGATCCAGCAAGTCTGCTATCTCTGCGTTTCGTAGCCCTTGAGGGTTGCGATCCAGCAACCTCACTATGGCATCCTCGATTTGCTTCAAGCCTGCTTGTGCCATTCTTAGCGCAGTGGGATCGCCACTCATTCTGCTGGCCCCCTCCATTTCCTATCAACCCCTCGCTGTTGGAATGGGAACAGTTGTATCCACGCCGCAGGGCCGACCAGAACTCTAGCATTGACGTAGAATGTATCCGATGAGGCCAGTTTTGTGCGAGCGACCTACGATCCCGACGCCGATGCCGTCGCGCTCCGCTTCCGATCCGAGCCGGAGCCGTCGGGCCTTGGCGAATCAGCTATCGCCTACTCGGAATACTGGGAGCCAACCGGCTTTCAGGGCCTGGTCTCTCCGCTGTATCTCCACTTCGACGGTGATGACAGGCTAATAGCCATAGACATTCACTACGCCAGCAAGCTGCTGCCCAAAGAGTTCCTCGCACAAGCAGAGATGAGCGGGTAGCCAGCCGGTACCGGACTCCTGCCTGCTATAGTGCCAGGCAACTTCGCCCGGGACAGAGGACGGCGGTATGGCAACGCTGACTACGGTGGCGCTCCACCTGCGCGGCACCCACTGGGAGACGCCGAGCCTGGACCAGGCCGGTTGGGTCGAACGCTCTTTCGACCTCGATCCCCGGGAGACGGGGTTTGTGGCCCTGCACCTCTGGAGCGTCGGTGATGTCAACGGTCCGCCGGTTCCAGACCGCTATCTCGTAGACATGGGCCTCCCGGAGACGCAGGCCGAGGCCATTCGCATCTGCGAGCGTTATATCCGCCCCGCGATTGACGCCTCGCGCGCCGCCGGACTGCCGATCTTCCACGTGGAGCCATACAACATCGCCCGACAGTACGACTCGCACCGCTACTTGCTCGATGACGACGAGCTACCGAGCGCCGCACGCGCGCAGAACGGGGCCGTGCGGGCCGCCAATCCGGGCTGGCAACGGGAACGGGCCGAGCGGACCCACGGGCGCGGCTACCAGGAGTGGGACGGCTGGGAACACATGCGGATTGCCGCCTCCTGCGATCCGGAAGGCGACGATCAGGTCATCGTCACCGGGCGGCAGCTCGACCGCATCTGTCGCCGCCGGGGGATCAAGAACCTGGTCTATACCGGCTTTGCCACCAATATGTGCATCATGCACTCCGCCGCCGCGACCGTCGAGATGCTGGGCTACGGCTACAAAATCTTCCTCATCCGCGAAGCGACGCTGGCGGTCGAGTATCCCGAAACCTGGGAGGCGCGGCTGGTGACGCAGACGGCCTTGAAGGAGTTCCAGCTCAAAATCGGCGATACCGTCGGCTTCGCGCAATACATAGCTGCCTGCGCCGCCGTCGCCGCGGCGCGGCAGCACGCGGGCTAGGCGCTCGTCATTGCGGCGAAAGCCGCATCCGGGCCGCCCGGGGTGCGGGGCTGGCCCCCGCCCTCACCCTCCCCCGTTGCGACAGGGGAGGGAATACGCCGTCCCTCCGCCGCAGCGGGGGGACCATAGGGGGGCCGATGGGTGAGTCCCTCAGGGACATCTCCGCCAGCGCAGGAGGCATCAATGACCGGTTCCGACGCATCAACATCGTCCGAGCACGGCATCTCCGTCTGTCCCTGGCGCGGCGACAAGCGCTGGGTCTACTCCATCACCTTCGACGAGGCCCTGAGCGACTTGCACCGTTTCACCATTCCCATCCTGGCCGAGTACGGCGTGCCGGGACACCTAGAGGTCGTCGTCGGGCAGATCGGTGAAGTCCGGCGGGTAGGGAACTCCAGCTACAACGGCATGAAACAGATGAGCGCCGCGGAGCTGCGCGAGATGGTGGCGCGGGGCTGGGGCGTGGGCAATCACTCCTGGTCTCATGGCGCGGTCAACGCCGACACCGTTGACCTAGAGCTAGGGAAGGCCAAGGCAGTGCTAGAGGAAGCCGCCGGCCAACCGGTCACGGTCTACTGCGCTCCGGGCAGCAACGTGAACATGAACGAGAGTGCGCTGGCCGGCTGCCGGCGGTTCGGCTACCTCGGCGCCATGAGCATTACCGATGCGCTCAATCGGCCCGACGACGAGGACCTGCTGTGGATGAACCGCACCTTCCTCCACCACCAAGGCTACGGGCCGTTCTTCTCGGAGTTCGATCCCTTCCGCAATATCCGGCACGCGCAGCGCGACCAAGGCTGGATCATTGACTACCTGCACTGTCCGCTGGAAGTGCCGGTCCATCCCAACAAGGACTGCTCGGCAGACCAACTCCGCGAACGGATCGCCACGGTGGTCACGGAAGGTGGCGACGACGTGTGGCTGGCGCCGGTGGAAGCACCAATGGACTATCGCTACACCCGCCGACACACCCGCATCACGACCGAGGGCACGAACCGCTATCGGATTAGCGCAGCAGAACTGCCACCGGGGGTACACTCTCGCACCGTGACCATCAGCCTGCCGCCGGCCACGCGCGCGCTCGAGGTGGATGGTCGTCCGCACGCGACCTACCGCCGGAACGGCAAGCTGCTCGCCGATCTGGACCTGGCGAGCAGTCGCCAGGTCCAGATCGTCCCTGAATAAGCCGGGCGCCCAGTGATGAGCGAGGAGGGGTACCGATGACCGTAATCGAGCGCGCACAATACGGCGCGGCGGCGTTCGAGGGGCTGACCGGGAAGCTCCCGACCACCTTCCCGCGCACAATGGGGCCGAACGCGATGCAGTACCTCCAAGAGGTGGTCGAGAGCGGCCTGCGCTCGGACATGACCAGCCGGTTCGAGCGGCGATTTGCGGAGGAGATGGGCATTGAGCACTGCATTGCCACGCCCGGCTGCACGCCGGCCCTCTACCTCCTCGCCATGGCGTTGGACTTCGCTCCCGGTGACGAGGTGATCGTCAGCCCGGTGACGGACTATGGGACGATCATGGGCCTCATCAAGGAGCACTACATTCCCGTATTCGCCGATGTCGAGCCGGGCACGGTAAACATCAGCGCCGATACTATCGCACCGCTCGTCACCGACCGCACGCGGGCGATCCTGGCGGTGCATATGACCGGGATTATCTGCGATATGGACGCGATCAACACGCTGGCCGCCCGGCACGATCTGGTTGTCATCGAGGACGTGTGCCAGGCGGTGTTCGGTGAGTACAAGGGACGCTTGGCCGGCACCTTGGGCCACGCCGCCGGCTTCTCCTTCGATTCGGAGAAAACGCTGGGGTCCGACGTGGGCGGCTGCCTTGTGACCAATGACGACGCGCTCGCCGAACGGGCGCGCTTCCTCGGCCACAGCCGGGGCGCGGAGAACAGACCTGGCTTCGGTCGGATGCATACCGCCGAGGGCACGGCCCTCCGCATGCCCACCTGCACCGCTGCCATCACGCTCGCGCAGCTCGAAATCATCCGCGAGCAGGTGGCCCACGTTGACCGCATGGCCCGACTGCTGACCGAGCACTTGTCCGTCATTCCGGGGATTACCCCCTTGCCTATCCCCGACTACGTGGACGTGTACTCGGCGTGGATGGTGGGCTTCAGTATTGATCCCGCGGCCTTCCGCTGCACCGCCGACGAATTCGGCGAGCAGTGCGCGGCGGCCGGTATCCCCGGCATCGGCACGGCGCGGTACTATCTGATGCCGGCCGCCTGCACGTTCCTCCAAGAGAAGGCCGCGCAGCAGGTGTATCCCTACGCAATGCCTCCGGCCTCGCGCACGTATACGTACAGCAGCGCCACCTGTCCCAACTCCCGTGCCTACTTGGACAACTGGCTCCGGTGGAGTACGTTCTGCGAGAAGTACCAGCCGGAGGACTGTGTGTTAGCCGCCGCGATTGTCCGCGAGGTCGCCGACCGTAACCGCGTATAGCGTTTGCAAGGGTATGTCCGTCGGAGGCTAGACGTAGGGATGCAGCAGGCTGCGCGCAAGTGTTCGTCATTCCGGCGAAAGCCGGAATCCAGGGCCATTCGCAACTCTCCAGTCAGGCTGGATTGCGGCCTGCGCCGCAATGACGGAGGCTGGAGAAAGGATGTAGTCAGGAGTAGTCTATGAGTACGCTCTATCTCCGCGCCGCTCGCGTGCTGACCGGCGTGGACAACGGTGTCATCGAGGATGCGGCGGTGCAGGTGGAGGACGGACGAATCGCCGCCGTTGGCCCGGCCGCGCGGGTGCCGCCGCCGGCCGATCCGACGGTCCCACAGGTGGACTACGCGGACGCGACACTGCTCCCCGGCCTGATTGACGCCCACGTGCATCTGACCCTGCGGCGCGGCTTGGATACGCCCCTTCCCGCCGTGCCTGTGACGGACGAACGGGCGCTGCTCCAAGGCGTGCAGGCGGCGCGGGGCGTGCTCGCCGCCGGGGTCACGACCGTCCGCGACTGCGCGGCACGTGGACACCACGCCCAAGAGCTACGGGATGCGGTGAAGGACGGCATCATTGCCGGCCCGCGCATTCTCGCCAGCGGCCCGCCCATCACGACCACCGCCGGGCACATCTGGCGGCTCGGCTACGAGGCCGACAGCGTGACCGAGGTGCGCCGCGCCGTGCGGCGGCTCGTGAAGGAGGGCGTGGACTTTATCAAGGTCTGTGCCACCGGCGGGCGCGGTACACCCGGCAGCGTCATCGGTCGGGCGCAGTATTCGACCGAAGAGCTACGCGCCATCGTCGAGGACGCCCACCGCTTAGGGCGGCACGTCGCTACCCATGCGCTGGGTACGGAAGGAATCCGGCGAGCGGTCGAGGCCGGAATAGATACCATCGAGCATTGCGCCTGGCTGGACCTGGACGGCGAGACACTCGCGTTCGACGAGGCGGTTGTCGAGAGCATGGCCGCGCAGGGCCTAGTGGCCAGCATCGCGGCCGGGCCGCCCTGGGAGGTGTTCCACCAAGATAAGGAGGTGGCTGGCAGCCCCCGACCCATGACCGTCGCGCGGCTAGAGACGATGAAGGAACGCTGGCCGCTAGTCCACCGGATGCGTGAGTTGGGTGTGCAGGTGTGCTTTGCGACGGACTCGGTCTACGGCATGTTCGAGGACTTCCACGATCTGTCGTATCTGGCCCAAGCCCTGGTGGAATACGGGGACTTCCCGCCGCTGGACGTGATCGAGATGCTGACGGCGGTACCGGCGCAGGCTATCGGCTGGGGCGACCGCATCGGCACCATCGAACCGGGCAAGCTGGCCGATCTGCTGGTCGTCAAGGGCAATCCCATTGAGGACATGCGGGCACTCCACGCTGTCACGGCGGTCTACCAAGGGGGCGCGTTAGTGGCGTAGCCCTAGCGTGCGGCGGGCATCACTGCGCGATGCGTGGGAGCGTTGGTGTACAGTTCCATAGCACCCTTCTGAGGGATTGCAAGACATGAGCGATATGGATGCGGAGGCGCAAGCACGCCTCGATTCGCTGCTGGGCCAGATCGAATTACTGTCGCAGAGTTTCGCCGGCTACCCTTGTAACCTGAACTTCGACTACTCGGAGTTATATCTCTTCTTCAAGTATTGCGTGAACAACGTTGGCGATCCCTTTGACGACAGCAATTTTCGCCTCAACACCCACGAGCTAGAGCGCGAGGTGATCGCCCAGTTCGCCAACTTGCTCCACCTGGACCGCCAGCAGGCGTGGGGCTACGTCACCTCCGGCGGGACCGAGGGCAACATGTACGGACTGTACATGGGCCGCGAGCTTCTCCCGGACGGCGTGGTCTACTTCTCCCAGGACACCCATTACAGCGTTGTCAAGCTCCTGCGCGTGCTGAAGGCCCGGAACATCATGCTCAAGAGCCAGGACAACGGGGAGGTAGACTACCTCGACCTATACGAGACGATCCGCATAAACCGGGACGTGCCGGTGATCTTCATGGCCAATATCGGCACCACGATGAAGGGGGCCGTGGACGACGTGAGCAAGGTGCGGGAGATTCTCAACGACTTGGCGGTCACGAGCTACTACATTCACGGCGACGCGGCGTTGAGTGGCATGATCCTCCCGTTCGTGGAAAATCCGCAACCTTATGGGTTCGATGCCGGGTTCGATAGCATGGCGATCAGCGGTCACAAGCTGATCGGTTGCCCAATGCCGTGCGGCGTGGCCTTGACCAAGCGTGACTACGTAGCCCGCATCGCCCGGTCAATCGAGTACGTAGGCGTATTGGACACCACCCTGATGGGGTCACGCAACGCGCTCACACCACTCATGCTCTGGTACGCGCTGCGGAAGCACGGCTGGGATGGGTTTCGGGAGATCGTGACGGAAATGCTGGCGGTGGCACAGTATGCGGTGGAGCGCTTCAACGAGCGCGGTATACCCGCCTGGCGCAATGAGCATTCGGTCACGGTCGTTTTCCCCAAACCCGCACCAGAGGTGGTCCGCAAGTGGCAGATCGCTCCCTATGAAGACATCGCCCACATCATCACCATGCCCCAGGTAACGCGGGCAATGGTAGACGAGATCGTCGCCGACTGCGTCCAGTAACGGCACGCGAGCAGCCGCAGGAGAATTACCATGCAGAGAATCATCGTCACGGTGCAGAACGAGGTCGGAGTCCTGGCCAACATCACCGAGGTATTGGCCAAAGAAAACATCAACCTGGACTCGATCAACACCGAGGGCCGGGGGGATAGCGGCCTCGTCATCCTCACCACCGAAGAGTGCGACCGCGCGCTGCACGCGCTGATGAACGCCGGCTACCGGGCCGTCACCGACGACGCCCTGATTATCAAGCTGCGTGACGAACCGGGCGCCCTAGCCAAAGTCGCGGCGCGGTTCAGAGATGCAGCCGTGAACATCCAAAGCCTCCATCTCTTGAATCGTCATGGCGACTACGCAACGGTCGTCCTGACCGCGGACGACCGTGCCAAGGCCGAGGCGCTGCTCGACAGCGAGACCATCGTCTGAGCCGGCTGCACCGGACGCCAGCTAGGCGGTATGTCCAAATCGCTAGCCTGCCGGCGCGCGCGGCCGCTCTTCAGCGGAAGCCGCAGCGGCGAGCCGCGCGGCGGCGGTGGCCGGATCGAGGCGACGCGCGGCTACGTCGGCGACGAGTTGGTCCCAGACGCCGCTGTCGGCAGCCCGCCGCCGCGCGGTCTCCAGGAGATGGTGGGCGAGGGCACGCAGGACCCGCTCACCGGCGATGCGCTCGGCGCGTCGCTCCCAGCCGCCACCGTCCGCGAGCCAGGCGCGGTGTCGGTCGAGAGCCGCTGCGAGCGCCGGTACCCCTTGCCCCGTCGTCGCCACGGTCTCGATAACGGGCGGCTGCCAGCCGGTCTCGGGTGCGTGGCGGCTGCCACCCTCGACCATCCAGCGCCAGGCGGCCGCGAGCGCGGGAGCACCGTCGCGGTCCGCTTGATTGACGACGAGGACATCGGCCAACTCCAACAGCCCTGCCTTTAGCGCCTGCACCTCGTCGCCTTGGCCCGGCGCCCCGACCAGCACGGTCGTATGCACCGCCCCCACGACCGTCAGCGCCTCCTGGCCAACCCCGACCGTCTCGATCAGCACGCGGTCCATACCGGCCGCATCGAGCACGTCGGCAACCGCCGCCGTCTGGGCAGCCAATCCGCCGGGCTGGCCACGACTGGCCATGCTCCGAACGAATACGCCGGAGTCCGTGGCCAACTGGCCCATCCGCACGCGGTCACCGAGCAGCGCCCCGCCGGTGAGCGGGCTGGTCGGGTCCACGGCGACGATCCCGGCCGTCTGATCCTGCTGGCGATAGTGCCGGGCAAGCTGGGCAACCAGGGTACTCTTGCCCACGCCGGGCGGCCCGGTCAGGCCGATACGTTGCGTGCGGCCGGTACGCGGATAGAGTGTCTGCCAGACGGCGATGCCGGCGGGGTCATCGCGCTCCAGCAGCGTCATCACCCGCGCCAGAGTCGAGCGGTCGCCCGCAAGCACACGCTGGACAAGGTTATCCATTGTCGGCCTGCCAACCAGGTGTACAGTCCTGGGGTGTCTCCGCTTCCAACCAGCGACTGGGCCGGATCATCACCGGCAACGTACATGGACGGCCGGATACGGCATCGCGCAGGAAGCGGATGCCGGCGTCGTGCATCGGTTCCGGTAAGGCATCCGGGGACCAGTATCCGCAGGCCGACACCTCCGGCGAGCAGGGCGTCGGCGAGCCATCGCCGTCTCTTGGGCGACAGATCAAGACGAAGATATGCGAGTTAAGCTCTACTGAGTAGTACATCCCGCACAGGCGCTCGGCAATCACATGCAGGCCGGTTTCCTCCCAGGTCTCCCGCACCGCCGCGGCGGTGATCGACTCCTGCCGCTCCACAAAGCCACCCGGATAGGCCCAATAACATCCGCTATATGTCTGCCTGACGAGCAGTACCCGACCATCGGCATCGAACACTACTGCTAGGGCGACAAGGCGGCGGCGGGAAGTCTCGACTCGCTTCGGCCAGGTACGAGAGGTAACGATCACGGGGAGTGCCGGTGTGCCTGCTACTGCTACGGCGTCTCGCGCTACGGCATCTCGGATAAATCGCCTGGTGAGATCGCTCATCGGGTGCGGCAGTGCCTCAGTCGGCCAGTACGTGCAGGCTGCGACCTCGGACGAGGAGGGACGTGGCTTTGCCGTCGCTCCCACTGTGCGGCACAGAAACACAAAGTGATGGAAGTCACGTTGCCGGCCATAGTAGATACCGTTCAACCGATCTGCGACCACCTGTAGGCCGGTCTCTTCTCGTACTTCGCGTACTGCCGTCTCCACGACGCTCTCATGCGGTTCCGTATACCCGCCGGGCAATGCCCAGTTGCAGTCTCCATAAGTCTGCTTCACCAGCAATACGCGGCCAGCAGCATCGAAGATCACGGCCGCTGCGCCCATCAGTCCATTGGCATACATCGTCCCCTTCAGCATAGCCGGTCAAGCAGTAGCGTCGCCCCAGCGCGAGACATATGCGTGCCGAATCTGCGCGGCGAGGGCGTCGAACTCCTCACGAGGGAGCTTGGATTCCCTAGACTCACAAACGAAGTGCAACACCAGAGTAAGGTGTTGCCATGGGACAAGCATACACGCAGCTTGGTATTGAAGACCGGTGTGAATTGGCCCGTCTACACGCCCAGGGCTGCTCGCTCCGGCAAATCGC
>JAJDZR010000311.1 GCA_022824545.1 Chloroflexota bacterium | reverse complement strand
TGCCAGGTGTGGTGCGCCTTTGGCCCATCACCCGGCCCCCTCTCCATCGCGGAGCGACAGAGAGGGGGAGTCCGCCCTTGCCCCCAGTCCCTTAGTAGTCGCGGCGGCCCTCCAGTGCCCGACTCAGCGTGTAGTCGTCGGCGTACTCCAGATCGGAGCCAATCGGTAGTCCTTGGGCCAGGCGAGTGACCTGCACGCCGCTGGACTGGAGCCGGCTCCGCAACAGATTGGCGGTGGCCTCGCCTTCCACGGTGGCATTGGTGGCGACGATGATCTCCTCGGGCGGCTCGTCCGCCACACGCCGGACCAACTCGCGGATACGCAGATCGTCCTCCAGCACGCCATCCATCGGTGAGAAGGAGCCGTGCAGGACGTGGTACTGCCCGCGGTAGACGCCGGTGCGCTCCAGGGCCAGGACATCGAGCGGCTCCTCGACCACGCAGATGCGCTGGCGGTCGCGGGTAGGGTCGGTACAGATGTGGCAAGGATCGTGGGTGCCGAGATTGAAGCAGGTGTTGCAGGTGAGGATTTTCTCCTTGAGGTCCAGAATGGCCGCCGCCAACGACTGCGCTTCCTCGGCAGACTGACGCAGCAGAAAGTACGTCAGCCGTTGGGCCGTCTTCGGACCGATGGTCGGGAGCTTGCCGAACTCGGCAATCAGCCGGGCAATCGGCTCCGCGAGCGTTTGCGCTGTCATGAGGTTGCCGTGCCGCCCCTGTGGGCCGTTGCCGCGGCTAGAAACCGAGGTTGCCGAGGCCCAAGCCGCCGGTGAGAGCGCCGAGCCGCTTGCCGGCCAACTCCTGTGACTTCGTCAACGCCTCGGTGAAGGCAGCGAGGATCAAGTCCTCGAGCAGTGAGACATCTTCCGGGTCTACGACGTCCGGGTTAATCTCGACGGACTGGACCTGCTGCTGCCCGGTCATCGTCACGACGACCGCCCCGCCCCCGGCGGTGCCCTCGATAGTCTCTTGGGCAAGCTCATCCTGAATCTTCACCATCTTGTTCTGCATCCTACGCAGCATTTTCATGTTCATGCGCGTTCTCCTTGTCCGGGAGTTGTGGTCGGCTCGGCCGCGTCGGCCGTCTCTTCAATGATAGTCGCTCCGGGGAAAGCCGTCTTGAGCGCATGGCGGACTACCGGGTCCGTGCGCTGAGGGCTGGCGGCGGCCACACTGCGCTCCGCGGCGCCTTTGGCCACGACGCGCACGCGGAGCGGCCGTTGAAATACCCGCTGCAGCGCCTTCTCCGTGACCAAGCGGTTTTCCGGCTTCTCAACTTGCTCGGCGTGAAAAGCGTAGTCGAACTCCAGGGTGACTGCGTCGGCTTGTACCGCGGCGACCCGTGCATCGCGGAGCAGGGCGGTGACCTTGCGGCGCCGGCCCAGCAACTCAAGCACGGCCGGCCAGCCCGACTCGACGGCGGCCACCGACAGCGGTTCAGCTTTAGCCGGCACCGCACTTTCTGGGGGCGGCGCCGGTGCGGCTTGGTCGCTCGGCGATGCTGCCGGCGCACGCGGCGCCGCGGCAGCAGCAGGTGGGGCAGCCGTCTCCGACCGGGTCGGCTCAGGTTTAGCGACCCGGGACGCCGCCGCTGCCGGGTCCGCGGCTGCGGCAGGGGCCGGTTGCGCTGCGGGCGAGGCGGGGGAAGCCGCAACGCTCGCGGCGGCCGCTGCTTCCGTCGGAGCTGCGTCGCTCACGGCGACAAGGGCCTGCACGGCTGCCAGCTCCAACGGCAACTGCGGCTGGACCGTGGTGCTCCGCAAGCCCTGATCCGCTTCGGTAAAGAGGCGGAGCCAACGGACCAGCGCCGGGAGGTCGGCGCGGCGGCTGCGTGCCCGGACGGCCTCCTGCTCTTCCTGGCTCAACGACAGCCCGGCGGGGGTGGTGACTCCGCTATGGGCCAGCAGCAGGGCACGCAAGAAACCGACAAGCTGGCGGCCGAACTCCCGCAAGTCCGCGCCGCGGTCGCTGACGGTCTGGAGCGTGGTCAGCGCCGCGGCCAAGTCACCATCGAGGAGCGCATCGGTCATAGCCAGGACCAACGCTTGCTCCGAGAGGCCGAGCATGTCTTGTAGGTGGCCGACGTTGATCGTCTGCCCGGCGAACGAGGCGGCCTGATCGAGGAGGCTCAAGGCGTCGCGGACGCTGCCCGTCGCCAAGCGAGCGACGAACTCCAGCGCCGCATCATCAACGGCAAGCTCTTCCCGCTCGCTGACTGCCCGCAGATGCCGCACCAAGTCGGTCGTGGCAACGGGCTTGAAGTCGAACCGCTGACAGCGGGACAGCACCGTAGCCGGCACCCGCTGCGGGTCGGTCGTGGCGAGCACAAAGATGACGTGCGGCGGTGGCTCTTCCAGCGTCTTCAGCAGCGCATTGAACGCGCTGGTTGACAGCATGTGGACTTCGTCAATGATGTAGACCTTGTAACGCCCCTCGGCCGGCCGGCGGCCGACTTTCTCGCGCAGGTCACGAATATCGTCCACGCCGGTATTGGAGGCGCCGTCAATCTCGATCATCAGGTCGAGCTGTGCGCCGCGCTTGATCGCCAGGCAATGGTCACACTGATCGCACGGCTCTGGCTGCATCCCCTGCTGGCAGTTGACAGCCTTGGCCAACAGGCGTGCAGTGGTCGTCTTGCCGGTGCCGCGCGGACCGGTGAAGAGGTAGGCGTGAGCAAGCTGGTCAGGCCGCGCGAGCGCATTGCGGAGCGTGCGGACGATATGCTCCTGCCCGACGACATCGGCGAAGGTCTGGGGGCGCCACGTGTTATAGAGGGAGGTCACTTGGTGCTACTCCGTCCTCGCTCCGGTTGTGGGCTACACGCATATGAACGCCGCCGGGCCGGCGCCGGCGGCTGCCGGTGTGGTCACGAGCGGCCGCCGGCAGGTCCACGAGGCTGCTGCCGGCGTCAGCGTACCAGCGCAGTGACCGGCCGGCCTTGACCAACTACCGCTAGGGAGGAGTGGTCGCGCACCCCCTTTTGATCCTGCCACCCGACGTACAGAGACCGGCCAGCTTAGGCCAGGCTGCCCTGCGGCACCCAGGACGGTCTCCTTACCGCTGCTTCCTTCCGGACCTGACGGGGTTCGGAGTGCCCTGCCGCGCAGGACCCAGCCCTCAACACCAGACGATCAATGCCGTCTCGGGTGGCGCCAGACCGGGAGGGGGGATTCGATCCCGCTGTAGCGGATTGCGGGTGCAGGGTACCGCTAGCACCCCATCTAGCACGACCACAAGAAATCGTAGCGTGGGGAGGGATGGCTGTCAACGGGGGTGGGGTGGGGGGCAACCCCCCCCCCCCCCGCCCCCCCAGGGGGGGGGGGGGGGGTGGGCCGCGCCGGGGG
>JAJDZR010000035.1 GCA_022824545.1 Chloroflexota bacterium | reverse complement strand
GCCGCGGGCCCCGGGTGCTGCCGGCCCCCGCGCCAGTCCGGCGCGCGCGCCGGGTTAGTACTGTCAGAGTGCCGCCCCGAGGGCACCGGGTCATGGCCGCCCTCTCGCCACTACGGCGGGTGTGTTCGGCCATGACCGTCTGAGTGCCGCGCCTAGCGCCACCGTATCCTTGCTGGCCGGCCTGCGCCGGCCGCGCCAGGCAGTCTTGCCCCACACCCCTGCCACTCCCAACACCCTGATCTACCCGCACTCCCGCTCTACCGCCTCGTCATTGCGGCGCAAGCCGCAATCCATTGCCATACGCACCCCCGATCACCGCGCGAACGCCCTTTCCCTGAAGGGAAAGGGCCGGGGGATAGGTCCAACTCCTACACCACTCCTCCCCCTCTCCAAATGTTGGAGAGGGGGCCGGGGGGTGAGGTCCAAACCACTCCAAGTGCATCCTGCCATCCAAGGACTGCCCCACCCACGGGCTTGCTCCCCCGCGGCCACGGGCTTCCTCCGCCAGCGCCCCTCCCGCGCTCCGCCCACTGCCGCCCGCCGAAAACCTACCCTGGTCCGGCCATCCCCCCCTCTCCACTTGGCGGAGAGGGGCCGGGTGATGGGCCAAAGATGCACCGCACCTGGCACTATCCGTGCAGCTTTGGCCCGTCAGTGGGTGAGGCCATTCCCCGGAGCTTGCTCCGGGAAGGCCAGGGACGAGGCCACTGATGGCTGATAGCTGATGGCTAACGGCCGCTCCCGGCCCCAATACCTACTTGTTGGCTGCCTACGCCCTGCCGCCCATCCGGTGCGGTCGCCGCGCCGCGGAAGCCCGCCGTATAGAGCGCCTTGAACGCCTCGCGGCACACGGCGATAGTCTGGGCGATGTCGTCCGCCGTGTGCGCGAGCGTGACGTTGTTCAGGCCGCCGCGCCGCAGCAGCACGCCGCGCCGGGCACACTCGGCGAGCAGCACGAACCAGGCTTCGTCCTGACGTTCGCGCGGCACGTCGAGGCGCATCGCGGCCAGCGAGGCATAGCCGCTGCTGCGGAACGGCACGCCGATCTCGTCCGCGGCGTCGTTCAAGCCGTCCATCAACTGCCGGCCGGTCCGCCACAGGTGGCCGATCACGTCGCGCTCCTGAAACTCGCGCACGACGGCGGTACACGCCGCCAGCGACAGCGCCTCGCCCCCGAACGTGAGGCTGATGAGCAGGCGCTCGGCAGCGGACATCACCTCGCGCCGCCCGACGACCGCCGCGAGCGGCATTCCGTTCGCCATCCCCTTGGCAAACACGGCCAGGTCCGGAACGACCCCGTGATACTCCTGAGCGCCACCCGTTGCCAGCCGGAATCCGGTGACGATCTCGTCGTAGACCAGCAGTGCCCCATGCGCGTGGGCCGCGTCGCGCACCGCCGCCAGGTAGCCGGCGTCGGCCTCCGCCTCATACGGCAGCCCCAAGAAGACGGCAGCCACCTTGCCCCCATGCTGTGCCAAAAGACCCTCGACGACCTCGGCATCGCCGAACGGGAATGACACCACGTAGTCGCTCAACGCTGGCGGCACCGCGTCGTCCTGGCCGGCCGACCACGTATCGGGCCAGCCGCGATAGCCGCAGTTGAGGATGACGTGCCGGCCGGTGGCGCCGCGGGCGATGCGCGCCGCCGCTGCCGTCGCTTCGCCACCACCCTTGAAAAACCGCACCTGCTCGGCGCACGGGATGACCTGCGTAAGGGCACGGGCCGCCGCGACCTCGGCCGGCCAGAGCAGCCCGGAGATCGTGCCCCGATCCAGCTGGTCACGAATAGCCGCCGTGACCGCCGGGTAGTCGTAGCCGAGCGAGATCGGACCCAGGCCGTTGACGTAATCGAGGTACTCGTTCCCATCCACGTCCCAGATGCGGGCGCCTTTGGCGCGGGCAGCGTAGATCGGATACTGCCCGAAGGCGTAGTTCCCCGGCCGCTTGCTGTTGGTCTGCGAGCCTCCAGGGATCAGCTCCACCGCCTCATCCCACAGCCGCAGCGATTCCGCGAGGTCCAAACGCCGCTCAACCCCAGTCATGGAGCACTCCCTTGTGCCGTCTCCGGTAATGCCCGCCGGCCGACCCGCTGAAGTCTTCGACGCACCGGGCGGCGGCTCAGACCTCCACTTGGCGCAGCTCGTCTCGGTTCGCCCAGAGCTTGTGAATAGCGGCGAGGACGCGGTCCATATCGCCGCGTGGACCGAGAAAGAGGCGGTGCTGCAACGAACATGCCTCGGTCGCGTAGATGCGCTCGGTCTCCGGGCAATCCATGCGCCTGAAGTCTACTGCCTTGGCCGCGTCCGGGGTCGCCGGTGGATGCCCCTCGCCTCCGACCGCCTCCCGCCCGGCAAAGAGCGGATGCTGGTACAGCGGCTGCGTATGGCCGGTACCGCAGGACACGCCTTCGGCGGCGAGTGCCCGTCGGAGCTGCGCGCAGGTGACGCCATCCCACTGCTCAGGAAGGAACTTGAAGTGCCAGAAATAGAACCCCCAGCGGGTCACGCGCGGGTCTCGCCAAAGCGGTGCCACGCCCGGGACTTCCGCTAAGCGGTTGGCCAGATAGGTCGCGTTCCGCTCGCGAACCGCCGTCTGCGCGGCCAGCCGCGTCAGTTGCGCGAGGCCCATCGCCCCTTGCCATTCCGTCATGCGGAGATTGGTGGCCGGCACGTGGAACTCATCGAATCGGCGGCCGCGCACACGCCCGATGTGGTGGTAGGAATAGGCACGCTCCGCCAGCGTGGCGTCATTGGTCAGCACCATGCCGCCCTCGCCGGTGGTCAGCGTCTTGCCCATCTGAAAGCTGAAAGCCCCAACGTCTCCGAGCGCACCGGTCCCGATGCCCTGCCACTGCGAGCCGTGCGAGTGGGCACAGTCCGAGACCATAGCGAGGTCGTGCCGCCGGCCGAGATCGTTGAGAGCCTCCATATCGCAGGGCATACCGCCGTAGTCCACAGCGACGATGGCCCGCGTTCGAGATGTGATGGCCGCGGCCGCCGCCGCCGGAGCAATGGTGTAGTTGCGTGGGTCCACGTCCACGATCACGGGGACGGCATTGACCAGCAGCACCGCCGTTGCCGACGCGACAAACGTGGCCGCCGGCACCAGGACCTCGTCACCGGCACCGATACCCACGGCTTTGAGCGCACATTCCAGCGCCGCCGTGCCATTCGTGACCGCGACGGCGTGCCCCGCATCCTGAAAGCGGGCAAAGGCCGCCTCGAACTGTCCAACCTTGGATTCGCCATCGTCCGCATAGCCGCCGCGCCACCACTTCCCGCTGGTTAGGACTTCGTTCAGCAGCCGCTCCTCCAATGCTCCAAAGATCGGCCAGGGCTTACCCAGCGGTTCCGGCACGGCCGGATCGCCGCCATTCACGGCCAGTTGAGCGGACATCGTGCTCTCCTTGTGCAGTCGGTAGCAGTGACGGCTCTCGTGAAGGACGGTCCTACCCACCATCCTTCCGCTGCGCTCGCCAGGCGACTACCCGCCGCGCCACCGTCGCGACCGGCGCCACCCACAGGCGCTGTCGCTGTTCCCGCAGGAACGTGCAAAGACTGCGTAGGTCGGCCTCCGTATGGTGACGCCGCAACGAGCCAATGCCATGCATCGTGATGATTACCCAGGCGCCGGGCAGGCGCGGCTCCACGACCTGTTGCCGGATGCGGTCCCTGCTCACCATCTCGACGGGCCACGACCAGAGATAGTGCAGATCACAGGTGGCCGGGTGGTTCCCCGGAAACTCGCCCAGTCCCCGGCCGGCGATGAAGTGCCGCGCGATCACCGGGACGTAGCTTTGGCGCGTGGGACCCTCGCCAACGTGCTCGTGGTAGCAGGGATAGCAGAAGCTCCGCCGCTGTCCCGCTGGGAGCGGCAGGACGGCCTGGAGCCGCCGCTCGGCCTCCACTACGTCGGCTTCGACATCGGCCAAAGTCCAATCTTCCAGCGCCGGGCGACCCGCTTCAGCATCCGTTCGCAACGCGCGGGAGCACGTGTGGCTGAGTGAGTGGTTGCCGACTTCATGGCCGGCCGCTTGCACCGCCCGCCAAGGCAGGAGCCGGGCACGCCATTCCGCTTCGGTGTCGCCACGCGGATTGACGTAAAACGTGGCGTGCAGCCCGAACTCGGCCAGCAGCGGCACCACGCAGTCGAGGTGGGACTGATGGCCGTCGTCGAAGGTCAGTGACACGGCACCGGCACAGCCATCGGGCCACGGCAATGGGTCCGGTTGCTTCATCGCTCCCTAAACCAGGCTTGGCGGCATACCACTCCCGCCTGCAACACCTTAGCATCCTCCCCACCGCAGCGCCTCCCCGCACCGCCGTCCCCCCGCCGCAGCGGGCGACCACAGGGCTGACAGGGGTAGGTTTTTCTGTAGGGGCGCGATTCATCGCGCCCACCCCCCGTCATTGCGGCGAAAGCCGCAATCCAGGACCAGGACTCGTCCCCGGTCCGGGCGCTACTCCACCTCCCCACACACTTGCCTCCACCTGAGCGCCGTGCTACCGTCGTCTAGCTGCCGAACGGGTCCGAGTCGGAGGGAGACATGCCGGCACCGAATATCGTCTTGCTGATGGCCGATCAGCAAAAGGCCACCAGCTTGGGCCTCTACGGCAATCCCGACGTCCACACACCGGTCCTCGATGCGCTCGCCACGCGCGGCCTGCTGGCCCGTGACTACTTCGTCCAGCACCCGCTCTGCTTTCCTTCTCGCGCCACGATCATGACCGGCCTCTACCCCCACACGCACGGAGTCTTCAGCAACAGTGGACCGATGCCGGCCGACGAGCCGGTCATGGCCGAGCTACTCCGTGACGCCGGCTATCAGACCGGTACGGTCGGACATTTTCACAAGTCCTCCGGAGGAGATCGCGGGTTCGAGTACGCCTACGACATGAGTGACGGCATCTTGGGCGAGCTGTGGCGGGAGCGCACCGCTGTCGCCCAGTCCCAGCCGCGGCGCGTGCAGCACATGGTCACCACGACGGCGCATCCGCCCGACGCAGACCTCAATGGCCGGATGACCGAGCTAGGCTTGCAGTTCCTGGATCGGGCCGACCGCAGCCGGCCGTTCTTCTTGCAGATCGCCTGGATTGATCCCCACCCGCCATACTTCGCGCCCGCTCCCTACGACACCATGTACGACCGCGACGCGCTGACCCTGCCGCCTCAAGACACCGGCTTTGCGGAGAAGCCGCCGGCGCAGTTCCGGACCGCCCAAGATATGGGCACGCTCGACGCGCCGGAGGCCGAAATCCGCGCCGCCCTCGCCTACTACTACGGCATGGTGTCGCACCTCGATGCACAGGTCGGCCGCGTCGTTGACTACCTGGAGCGGCACGGCCTCGCCGACAATACCGTGCTCGTCTATACGGCGGACCACGGCGACTACGCCGGCGAGCACGGCATGTTCGGCAAGAGCTGTACCCTCTACGATTGCCTGGTCCGCGTGCCGTTGCTGCTGGTCGGCCCGGACGACCGTGTGCCGCAGGGCCGCGTCCTCGGCGGACTGACGCAGTCCGTGGACCTGCTGCCCACGCTGCTGGAGCTAGCCGGCGTGGCGGTGCCGGAGCGCGTGCAAGGGCAGTCGTGGCGACGCGCCTGGGATGGTGAGGACGATGCTCGTTTCAATACCGCCTTTGCCCAAGTCGGCGCGCAGTCGCCGCGGCTGGTCAACGACCCCGCGCGGGGCAACAATCTCCCGTTCGGCCCGCCGGCCGCCGGCCGCCAGGTGGAGCTAACCTCAATGATCCGCACCACCGAATGGAAGCTGGTCCATACGCCCGGACGCGAGATCAACGAGCTGTACCACCTCATCACCGACCCCTGGGAGCTGCATAACGTCTATGCCCGCGAGCGAGACGGACCAATCGTCGCCGATCTGTTGCATCGCCTCCACGACTGGCGACGCTGAACACCGAGAACAGGAGCAGAACGATGACCACCACCGCCATGCGCGAGCGCATCTTGGCCCAAGTCGAGCCGATCCTCCTCGACACGTGGGGCTATCCCGTGAGCGCCTTGCCGGCGGCCGGCCTGGAGGTCGTGCCGGCCAAGCAGCCCGACGGCCCCTTAGCGGTACGGACCGACGGTGGCGCTCTCTTGCTCGCCGATCCGCAGTGGCGCGAGGCCTGGCAGGACCTCGTGCGCGTGCTCACGCTGGAGCAGCTCTTCTCGATCCTGGGTGTCTTTGAGCTGGCGCGCACCACCCTGCCCGACGGGGTGAGCGTCTTTGGGCCGGTTTGGTATTTCCTAGCCGACCGCTCAGCCCTGACGCCGGTGCCGTCCGCGCACGTCGAGGAGCTGGCGGGGCAACCCCTGCGCGACCTCGATCCGGCAGTCTACTGGCATTGCTCGACCGACACGGCCAATCGCGGTTTTGCCGTCCGCGAGGCCGGCAACGTGACGGCGCTGGCGACCGTTTGGCAAAACCCGGACACGCTCTGGGAGATTGGCGTTGACGTCCTGCCAGCCGCGCAGGGTCGCGGCCAAGGGCGAGCGGTAGTATCAGCAGCGGCGAAATGGATTCTGAGCCACGCACCGCTCGTGCTCTACACGACCGGGGCATTCAACATCCCGTCCACCCGCACCGCCCACTCGCTCGGCCTGCGCCACATCTGGACGACCATCAAGCGGGTTCCCCCACCATTCGTCGTACCGCCGGGGCCAATCGGCAGCCCCCGCTCCGATGTCGTCCCGATACCCTATTGGAAGGACTACCCGGAGTAGAGGCGCGGAGGCGTCCGGCCCCCCTGTGGTCCCCCCGCTACGCAGGGGGACGTGGCTTTACACGTGCGCGGGAATGACGGAGGGACGCGAGCGGGGACGGCGTGTTCCCTCCCCCGTCGCAATGGGGGAGCGAGAGCCAGTCCCCTGTCCCTAGCGGGCGAGGCGGTCCTTCACCGCACCGACGACCGCGGTATCCGTATCGTGCTCGGTGACGATGGCTGCGAACTCGTCGGCACTCAACCCTAGCTCGGCCAACACGC
>JAJDZR010000067.1 GCA_022824545.1 Chloroflexota bacterium | reverse complement strand
CTGGCGCCGCGCTGCGGCCTCGTGCTCGTTCGCGTCAACTATACTGCCGGCTCGACCATCCTGCGCCGTGCTCTGGAGGGACTGTTGTGACCATCCCGCGCCCGGACGATCTGCGTGTCTTCGGCGTAGGTGGCCTCCCGGAGATAGCGCCCGGTGACGACCTCGCCGCGCTGATCCTGACGGCACTGGAGCGCCAGCATGAGCGCCTTTTGCCCCGTGATGTCGTCGTCGTGACCCAGAAGATCGTCTCCAAGTCGGAAGGGCAAGTCGTAGACCTCGCAACCGTCGCGCCATCCCCCTTTGCCCGGCACTATGCCGCCGCGCACGACAAGGACCCGCGGCAGATCGAGGTCGTGCTGCGCGAAGCGGCGCGCATCGTCCGGATGGATCGCGGCGTGCTCATCTGCCAGACGCGACACGGCCTGATCTGCGCCAATGCCGGCGTAGATCGCTCCAACGTGCCCGGTGAAGCGACCGTCACGCTGCTGCCGCGCGATCCCGACGCCTCGGCCCGCCGGCTACGAGCCGCCTGGGCGGCCGCCGGCGTGGAGGTAGCCGTGATTATCTCCGACACCTTTGGCCGCCCCTGGCGGCGCGGTCAGACCAACGTCGCGATTGGCGCTGCCGGCATCGCCCCCCTCCACAACTACCACGGGCAGACGGATGTACAGGGGCGGCCCTTGCGGGCAACCTCCCTGGCCATCATTGACGAGCTGGCCGCCACGGCCGAGTTGGTGATGGGCAAGGTGGCACAGGTCCCGGTGGCAGTGATCCGCGGGTACGATTATCCGCGCGCTGAAGCGGCGCCATGCGCGGCCGCGCTTGTGCGTGAAGCCGAACAGGATTTATTCCGCTAGGGGACTGGCCCCCCTAGGCCCCCCCACTGCGGCAGGGGGACGGCGTGTTTCCTCCCCTGTCGCAACGGGGGATGGTTAGGGTGGGGGCTTGGCTAACGACCGCCCTCATCCGCACGCCAGCGGCTGACGAGGTGCTCCACAATGCGTCCCAGTCGCGCCACGAGGTGCTCGCGATACCAGGCCGGCGCCTTCACCGCTAGGAGTTGATCGGGAGTGCCGCGGGCCAGGTTGGCCGCCAATCGGCCGGCGTGCTCCCGGTCGGCGTGCAGGTAGACCGTGCCTTCCGGGTAGGTAACTGCGTTAGGGCCGGCGCCGCAGAGGCCGAGACAGCCGGAGCGCACGACGGCGACGTTGGACGTGCCTTGCGCCCGCAGCGCCGCGACGAGCGCCGCCCGCGATTCGGCGGCGCCGCTGAACCGGCACGAGCTGGACTCACACCAGAAAACCCAGCGGTCGTAGGGGCTGTCCGCAGCCGCACGGGCATCCTGAGTGGATTGCGCTGCCTCGTTCTTCATCGGCCTCCAAGTATCAGCCGACAGACTTGCTGCCGCGCTGCCTTCCCTAATGGGTAGTGTAGCAGCAGAGGCCGGGCACGCTCCCGGAGCCTCGGCCCGTAGTGCAAGTGGTGATCTCCTCGTCCCGGCGAGCACCGGCAGGCGGCGAGGATTGCCGCCTTCATTCCCGTTGAAACACCAGAACCACTGACGCTCCCACCCCCCTCGCGGTGGCTGTATGGGGCGGGCCTAGCACCGGGACTTCCCACATCGCTATGCCGCTGTCTGCTGACGCCACCGCGGAGCGAGCGCATGGGGGGCTGCGGTGAGACCGAAGAAGTGAGGTAGCCGTGCAAGAAAGCGCTGTGCTGGATGTGACAAGGACACAGCAGGGTGTGCCGGCCGTGCCGTCGAATGGCTGGTCGGTCCGGAAGGGAGCGGTGAAGCCGGTCGAGCCGCCTTCCAAGACCGGTGGTGGACTTGATTCAGCGGCCGCCCAGACAAGCACGGGCCTGCGCCGCCTCATAACCTGTGTCGTAGAGCCGCGCCAAGTGCTGTGGCTGCGGAGGCTCGCCGGCGGCGACGACGGCAAGCTCGGGGACGCTCTCGCCACTGCTATCGGCCAAGGCCTGAAAAAGCTCCAAGCGCAAGCGCCCCAGGATGTCGTGAGCGCAGCGATGAAGCCGCGGGACCGCGTACTGGGATCGCGGACGGTTGCCGGTACGCTCGATCCCGAGGTGGTGCAGAAGCTGGAAGACATCGCCGCCGTGGGCGATGGTGCGGCGACCGTGCGGGCGCTATCGGTCCATGCGCTCCGGGTGGCCTATCTCGCCAAGCATCCGAAACAACCGGAAGAGGTGCCGCCGCTACCGCCGTCGCCGCTGGCCGCGATCTTCCGGCCCGCACCGCTGCCGCTGCCGTCTTCCCCCGCACAGCCGGGACGGGGCGGTGTGGCCAAGAAGCTGGGCGGCACAGGAAGCCTGCTGCCACCGGGAACGGCCCCGGCGCAGCTCCGGGCAGCGTTGGCCAATGGCTCACAGGGCGACCGTGCCGGCTTTGCCCACGTGCCGGCGCGACAGCGTATGCGTGCTGCCGGCCCACCGCCGCTTACTCCCGAGGATAAGGCCGAGTTGGTGAAAGGGCCGCTCTTTACCGTCCAGGAAATCCGGGCCAAGCGCGAAGAGCTGGGCCTCAGCCAGGCCCGTCTCGCCCGCGCCTTGGGCGTTTCGCGTGGCTTGGTCGCCGAGGCCGAGCGTGGGCGCCGCGCCGGTGAGCGCACGCGCCAGCGCCTGACCGCCGGGCTGCGGCGGCTGCTGCGCCAGGGGGTGGATGACACCCGGAGCACGCACAACGGCGCGGTGAAGGTGGAGCCGAGCGATGCGCCATCCTCCCAGACGCCCGTTGCGCTGGCCTCCTGAGGCGGCGGACCTGCCCCCAATCCCCTCCCGGCAGGGGACCGTCGTGCTGGTTACGTGCCTCGGAAGGAAACGGCAGTTCGCAGCCTCGCCGCCCCCCTTCCCTGCCAGGGAAGGGGCCGGGGGTTAGGCCCCCTCGGCTGAAGCACCGATGACATGGCAGGACTACACCACCCTCCATCCGGCAGCGCCAACCGATCGGCTGCCGGTCGGAGCGCCCGTCACAAAGGTATGGCTCGCTTTGCCCCAAACCGTTGCGTTGCCCCCGGATACGCTCGGACTGGATGAGGTCGGCCGCGGCGCCTTTGCCGGGCCACTGGTCGCAGCAGCCGTGGTGCTTCCGGCCGACGTGCAGCGCCGGCTAGGCGAGCACGCGCTCCTCCTGCGGGACTCCAAGACCCTCAACCGCCTGGAGCGCGAGTTGATGGCCGAGCGTATTGCGGAGCTGGCTCAAACCGCCCGCACCGTGACGGTCTCGACGGCCGAGATTAATGAGCACGGTGTCGGCTGGGCCAATCGCGAGGCCTTCCGCCGGCTGGTCGAGGCCATCGAGGCACCGGCCTATGTCGTTGATGGCCGCGTCGCCCCGCCGGTCTCCGCCGAGCGAGCATCGCGCGTGCTCGTGCTCCCGCGAGCGGATGCTACCGTGCGCGCGGTGGCGGCGGCATCTATCGTCGCCAAGGTCTACCGCGACCGGCTGATGCGCGAGCTACACGAGCGCTGGCCGCAGTACGGCTGGGCGCGGAACGTCGGCTACGGCACGCCGCAGCATATCACCGCCATTGAGCGGCACGGCACCACGCCAGAGCATCGGACGGCTTTCGTCCGCACGGCCCTGCTACGCCGGGCCATCCAGCGCCGGCAGACCACCGATGAAAGCTACCAGCAAGCGTCCCTGACACCGGAGCGGACTGCCGCTAGCCATGGGCCAGGACGCGATGAGTAAGCGCTCCCCCACGCTGGCCGACCATCGCCGCGGTCTGGGCCGCCGCGGTGAGGCGCTGGCCGCGGCGTACTTCCGCACTCATGAATACAAGATCGTCGCGCGGAACTATCGCTGCCGCGCCGGTGAGATGGACCTCATCGTGGAGCAGGGCGGCACCCTGGTCTTTGTCGAGGTCCGCACCCGGCGCGGAGCCGCTACCGGCACGCCCGAGGAAAGTATCACCCCAACCAAGGCGCAGCGACTCATCACCGTCGCCGAGACGTATCGCCAGGAGCAGCCGGGCGCGCCGGAGTCGTGGCGCATTGACCTCATCGCCATTGAGTTCAGCGAACAAGGCCGCCTCCTCCGCCTCGACCACATCCCCCACGCCGTCGAGGGGTAAACCGCCGCCCATCATTCCCCCTCCCCTCCCTCATTCCCGCGCCAGCCGGAACCTACCCTTACCGCTAGATTCCGGCGCCCATATGGATAGCTCCGCCGTTCCGCAGGGGAGGTTGTAGGCCGGATTAGTCAGGCGGCGCGGATGAACTCCAAGCCGGGGATGGCGGAGAAGTCCCGGTCATGCGAAGCCAACGGACACTCCAACAGGAGGGCGGTCGCGGCAATCCAGGCATCTGCCACTTCTAACCTACGCCCCGCCTTTTCCCGTTCGCTACGCAAAGCGGCGGAGATTTGTACCATTTCAAGGTTGGGCCACCTGACCTCGAACTGATCGAGGTGGCGCCTGAGTATGTTCTTACGCCTCGTGTTCCAGCCGTCCTTGATCGCTCCAAACCACGATTCCTCCAACGTCTGGAACGAAATAATCAGACGATGCCCACGAATCCGCTCCCGATAATAGGTAACGGGTTCATTGCGCCGAAAGAGCAACGATACGACGGAGGTATCCAGGACGATGGGGGAGGGATTCGCAACCATCAAGCCTCTCGGCTTTCCCGGAGGGCGCGATTGTAGGACTCCCACTCTTCATCTGTCAGATCAATCGTGACGAGCTTGTCAGGATCGAAAACCTTCGGATTGGGGTCGTTCAGGAAGGCTTCCAGGTCGAACGGTTTGCCATCGGCGGTTGGTTTATGGATCTGCTCGACCTGAAGGGTTGGGCAGGTATCATCCTGGTCGAACCGGGTGTAGCCCCTGACCATGACGTGCCGTTTGGTCAAGCGGCGCATCTCATCATCGAGGGCAGCACCGAACCGCAGCCGCACGCATTCGCCGGAATAGCGGTAGAACTGCGCTGTCCGCTGCGCCCAGTTCACCTCTTTCAGCCAGCCGTACAATTCCGTTGCCTCGTCCGAGGCCGGCGGCGGTTGCACCCGTTGGAGTTCCGCCTCGTCCGGGACATGATCCCGCTGCGCTTGCCCCGCATCCCGTCCTGCGTGGATGGTACGGATAAACTCATCCACATCGAACGGCTCGCTGGCGGTAACTACCTTGTCGGGATCGAAGACCTTCGGCTCCTTACCTTTGAGATCATCCTTCCAACTGCGGGGAACCTCGATCTCCTGTACCTGAACCCAGTCCCACTTGTCGTTGGCCTTCAGGCAACCTTGGCCCCGAATGATGACGAATCGCGTTGCGCCACGGATCATGTCGTCGTCCAGAGCAGCCTCGAAGCGCAGCGGGACAGGATCGTCCCCCAATCGGTGTAGCTGGGCAGTGTGGCGGCTCCAATCAACCTCCATCAACCGGCCTTGCACGTGAGCGTCAATTGTGCCGGTCGTGGGGCTGGTATTTGCGGTCATTGGACACCCTCCGCTGCGACGTTGCCGGCGGCCTTCATTACGTTGAGTCTACACCTCACTCCGCCGCCCGGCATTCCCGCGCCCGCGCGAATCCACGTCTCCCCGCCACCACTACCATAGGAGCGCAACAGGTTGCGCCCGTCCCCCAGCCGCCGCGACCCCACTGCCATCGTCCCCCCGTCGGGACGGGGGGACCATAGGGGGGCCAGCCGATTCCAGGGGCCGGGGGTTAGGTCCGCGCCCTAGGTCATCACCATGCCGCCGGTGACGTTGTACGCCTGGCCGGTGATATAAGCAGCATCGTCGCTGGCGAGAAAGGCTACTAACCCTGCCACGTCTTCCGGCGCCTGGACACGGCCGAGTGGGACCCCCTCTAGCCGCCGCCGGATCGTCTCGCCTACCGGCACCCCCTCCTGCGCGCTGATGACCTTGTCAATGTGCTCCCACATCGCCGTAGCCACAATGCCGGGACACACGGAGTTCACCGTGATGTTGTGGGGTGCAAGAGCAACTGCCGACGCCTGCACCAGGTTCACGACCGCGCCCTTGCTGGCGGAGTAGTGGGCAAAGTACGGATTAGGCCGGCGGGCCGCCGCGGACGCGGTGCAGATAATCCGGCCGCCGGTGCCTTGGGCGATCATCTGGCGCGCCGCCGCCTGAATACCGAACAGTGTTCCCTTCAGGTTGACCGCCTGGACACGATCCCAGTCCTCCTCCGTGAGGTCCAGGAGCGCCTTGACCTGAATAATGCCGGCATTGTTGTGGATTACGTCGAGCCGACCGAACGCCTCTACGGTCTCTGCCACCATCGCATCTACTTGTCGCTTGTCGGTGACGTCGGCCTGGAGCGCCATTGCCCGCCCACCCGCCGTTTCGATAGCGGCAGCAACCGCCTCCGCCCCGGCGAGGTTGTAGTCGGCGACGACGACGGATGCTCCTTCCTGCCCAAATCGCTCGCACACCGCCTTGCCGATACCGGCGGCGCCGCCCGTGATGATGCTGACCTTGCCGGCCAATCGTTGCGCTGCGCTCATACCCTCTGCCTCTCTGCTTGTCGGTCTGCCCGGCGCCTACTTGGTATCCACGCCAAACGTCCGATTCTCCAACGGGAAGGACACCCGCGCGCCGCCTTGCTGATGGGAGAGGTGTAGCCCCAGCACCATTTCCAGCGCCCGTGCGGCCCGTACCTCGTCGCAGCTTGTCGTACCGCCCTCATCGAGTACTCGCACCAGTTCGGCCATCTGGGCGACGGCAAAGCTCTGCTCGGTGGGCGGCGAGAGCAGCGGCCCCGGTTCCAGCACCCGGCTCCGCTGGGAGGTCTGACGCCAGAGCTGGATGTGGTGCAGGTCGTTCCAAATCTGGATTTTGCCTTCGTTACCGGAAATCTGATACGTCCGCGGTCCGGGCGACGCGGCTTCCATCAGCAAGTGTATGCCGTTACGCATCATGATGTATCCGCCGCCGGTCGGGTCCATCGTCGGCCACTGCTCCTGCGGCAGGTCCGCCGGCACGTCCACCACACCGCTGGCCCACTCCGGGTCCACGTCGCCGGCGAACCCGGCCAAAGCGTCCGTCTGGTGCGTGCCGAGATGCAGCAGCGTGCCCATGGCGCTACAGGTGATTGCCCGCACCTCGCCGATAGCTCCCTCCTCGATCCAGGCTTGCGCCTGCCGGTAACGCACGTTCCACCGCGCGACGTGGCTGCACGAGTATGCGACGCCATGCGTGCGGCAGGCGGCGATAATCCGATCCGCCTCGGCCATCGAGGTAGCGATGGGCTTCTCACAGTAGATGCCCTTGACCAAACCGGTCTCGGCGACGCCGGCGGCGAGGGCGGCGTGCGTGCTGCCGTAGGAGGTCACGATGGCCACGATGTCGGGCCGCTCCTGCTCGATCATCTCCAGGTAGTCGGTGTAGGCGGCCGGAATATCCCAGCGCTGCTGCATCCGTTCGGCCAGCTCGCGATCCAGGTCACAGCAGGCCACCAGCTCCACGCGGT
>JAJDZR010000130.1 GCA_022824545.1 Chloroflexota bacterium | reverse complement strand
GGCTCGCAGCGCCCGATTGGAGCGGGCCACCTCCCGCGCCATCCGGTTGAACGCCCGTGCCAGCCCGGCTACCTCGTCGTGACCGCGCACCGGGATGGACTGCTCGTAATCGCCCTGCGCCATCGCCCGGCTCGCCTCGGTGATCTGGCGCAAGGGCCGAGCGATCGAGCGGGAGAGCCAGAGCGCGGCCGCAGCGGAGACCGCGAGCGCAATCAGGGCAGCAAAGGCCAGACTGGGCAACAGGGCACGCCAGGCGGTCGCCAAGCTGGCTTCCGGCACGACCACCGCGACACGCCGGGTAGCAGCGCCGGCCGGCGCCGGTCCGTCCCCACCTCCGGCTCCCCGTCCGCGTGGAGCCACCGGCGGAACCTGGGCCACAATGAACAGGTGCGGCTGTTCGAGCGGCTGCACCTCCCCCGTCCACGCGACAATCGGCATTGGGGGAGACCGCCGGCCAGCGCGTCTATCCGACACCACCTGTTGAGGCGACACTTCGAGTTGCACGCCTTGCAGGCTCTCATCACCTTCAGGACTGACATCCACCAAAGTCCGATTGGTGTCATCGAGCAGCAGAATCCGCACGCCGTAACGCTGCGAGAGGAACGACATGATGCTGGCAATGTCGGACGACGCCGCCTGTTGCCGAGTCAACACGTTCATCTGGACAGCGGCAATCATTGCGATGTCTGTGAACTGGTCAATGGCCTGCTGCCGCTGGTACCGCTGGACCAAGCCGATGGTCCCAACCGCCGCCGTGCCCAGCGCCACGATGATGACGACCGCAAAGGCGGCCTGGAGCTTGGAGCGCAGCGTCAGCAGTCTGAATCCCTGATGATGCCAGTTCTGCACAATCGCACAGAGATCGCTGGTGCAGGCCTGGCATGCCGCCAGCCAACTCTTGATCACGTCACCTACTCGCTCGCTCCGGGTGGAGCGGTCTCCCCGGCCGACATGCTCCTACGCTCCGGCTACCGGGCCGACGAGCTTATAGCCCACGCCCCGCACCGTCTCGATGCGGGCAGTGCTGCCGGCGATCTTGCTCCGCAGCCAGGTCACGTGTACGTCCACCGTGCGGCTCTCGCCAAAGTAATCGTAGCCCCACACCCCACTGAGCAGCATCTCGCGCGTCAGCACCACACCCACCTGTCGAGCCAACGCCAGCAGCAAGTCGAACTCCTTCATGCGGAGCTTGATCTCCGTGCCGGCGACGGTGACTTCGCGCCGGGCGGGGTCAATATGGAGGTCACCGACCTCGACGACCGCCGTTGTCGGCCCCGCTTGGCTCGTCCGGCGCAACACTGCCTTCACCCGCGCGACCAGCTCGCGGGGATTGAACGGTTTGGTCACATAGTCATCGGCCCCAAGCTCCAGGCCGACAATCTTGTCCACGTCGTCCGCGCGGGCCGTCAGCATGATGATCGGCACCTCGCTGTCCCGCCGCACTCGCCGGCAGACCTCCCAGCCGTCCACCTGCGGCATCATCAAGTCGAGAATCAGCAAGTCCAGATGGAGACGATTAATCTTGGCCAACGCCTCCTGCCCATTGCTGGCCGTCTCTACTCCGAAACCTTCGTTACTCAGATAGAGCTTAATAAGCTGCACGATATGGCGCTCGTCGTCGGCAACGAGGATCGTCCCGTGCGCGGGCGCAGACGAGGGCGACGCGCTCTGTTCGTTCATCTTGGCCTTCCACCGGTATCCGCCAGGCTACCGCCCACGTGGTCGTCTCTGTCGGTCACAACCCGCCTCCATCATACCCGTTGCGCCATCCGCATACTAGCGTATCCCATCGAGGCTAACCTGGAGTTAAATCACCGCTATCTTTCACCTCGGCTCCGTCGGCTTTTCCCGTCTGTCTGCGAGATTCCCACTGGCGCGGGAATGACGGTCCGGGGTGGCGTGGATGGGCGAGCGCGGCCGGCGACAGCGCCAAACCACGTTCACCCGATCAACGGCTACTGCCTCGCACTCGTCGAAGTGCGGCGCGGCCAGCCGCGGCAAGGGCAGCGTGCGTGGACCAACGACGAATAGCTGCCCGCGCGGTCGCAAATGGGCAGCCGCCGCGGCGACGAACCGCTCTGCCGGTGTGGTCCGATAGACGCCGCCCTCGTGCAGCGGCGGGTTGCTCACGATAACGTCAAACGTGCGCCGTCCCACCGCCTGTAAGCCGTCACTCAGCTGCACAGTCGCGTTGGCTACACCGTTGCGGCGCAGGTTGCGTTTTGCCAGCGTAACGGTCTGCACGCGGTTGTCGAGCAGCACGACTTCACCCTGCGGCGCAAGACGAGCCGCCACAATCCCTAGCAGGCCGGCGCCGCAGCCGAGGTCCGCCACCTCGTCCGCCGGCCCGATCTCCATCGTCTCGGCCAACAGGCGCGAGGCTAAATCAAACCGGCGGCGGGAAAACACCCCGGCCTGCGTCTCCAGGCTGACCGTGCAGCCCCGGACCGTCTCTTGCAGCAGCACCGTTTCCGGCTCGTCCTCGTCGGACGCGCTGGCCGGCGCCTCCGGGCCGCGACTGGCCCGGTAGAGCCGGTGGCCGCCGCGAATGGCCAGGAGCTCCACGTGGCCAAACCGTTCGGTCACGTAGCGCACAAACGTCTCCCCGCCCTGCCGGCGATGCGTTTGGAAGAACAGCACACCGTCCGGCCGGAGCGCCCGGTGCGCGGTGGCGATGTCGGTACGCACGCGCTCGTTGCCGAGATAGTGGGGCACCAGCAGCAAGACCACGTCGTAGGAGCCGCTGTCTGTGGCCGGGATCGTGTCGGCCAAGCACACCGCAAACACTGCCGCAGCGCCCCGGTGGGTCGGCTCGTGCCGTTGCAGCTCCTCCACCAGGTCCACCGTCGGACGCAACGACACCACCTGCCGCGGCACCGGCACCCCGTCGGCGACGGTGCCGGACACGAGCAGCAGCGGCGTCTCCAAGTCGTCGTAGCCCAGCTCCAGCACCCGGTCCGTCGCCGCCAGCTCCAGGCCACGCCGCAACAGGCGCTGATCGAAGCGGAGCGCCCGCCCGCGCCGCCGGGAGCGCCCCGCGCGTGACCTGGCCTCCGCACCATCCGGCCGCTTACGTCGCCGCATTGCCCCAGTATGCCGCGTGACAAGCCCCGCGGCAGCAGCACCGACGACCAATGGCTGCCCCCCCTGCTACAATCCGCTCGCAGCACGCTCGCTGCCACACGGAAGGAAAGGACCACCGATGACCGCACGCATTCGTCCTACGCTGCACGGATCTCAGCTCCACGGCGACCCGCTCACGCTCGTCGAAAAGGCACAGCTCGCAGCCAAGCACGGCTACGCTGCCGTAGATTTCTCCATCGCCGAAGCCGAGGCGTATGAGCAAGACGGCGGCTCGGTACCCGCGCTCCTCGCCAGCGTGGGCGTCGAGGCCGGCACTATCGGCGGCCTGGTGGGGTTCTCCCTGCTCGAGCCTGAGGAAGACATCGAGACAACTCTGGCGGACCTCCCGGCACGCGCTCGCCAGGCAGTCGCATGGGGCGGCACGGTCACCGGGGCGGGAATACCGATGCGTACCCAGTTGCCACTCGACACGGCCTGGCCGCTGGCGGTAGCGCGGCTGCGGCGCCTCGACGAAACCGTGCGCGATACCGGCCTGCGCTTGGGCCTGGAGTTCCTCGGCGTGCGGACCTTGCACCCGGACCGCGGCCCCTTCTTCATCCACACCCTGGCGGCTGCCCTGGACTTGCTCGAAGCTGCCCAAGTCGAAGCCAGCGGTCTGACCGTCGACTCATACCACTGCCATGCTTCCGGCGCGACCTTCAAGCAGCTACGCCAGACCCCGGCCGAGCGTATCACGCTCCTCCACATCAACGACGCGAAACCGGTCCCGTTGGAGGAGCTGGACGACCAGGACCGGCTCATGCCCGGCGAGGGAATCATTGACCTGGCCGGTTGGCTCCAAGCCATCGCTGCAACCGGCTTTGACGGCACCGTCGCCTTGGAGGTGCTCGGTCCGCGCCTCGCCGCCCTCGATTCCGAGGCGTGCGCGCAGCAGGGCATCGCCGCTCTGCGTGCGGTGCTTGCCGAAGCTGGCCTAGCATCATCCTGAACCGCAGGGCCGGGGATGCGGCGTAGATGATCCCGGATTAAGCAAGTGGGCCTGGACTGGGGGAGGTCCAGGCCCTACTTGTGTGGGAGGGAAATGGTCGCCTCCGAGAGGCGTGTCCTTACCCGATCATGTCCGGCCGCGCGTCCGGCTCGACAGACACCTCGACAGCCCCGGACGGTCACCGATTGACGGCCGCAACAGGCTGGATGCCCAGTTCGACAGGCACCTCGACAGCTTGACCGTCGCGCAAGACGGTGAAGGTGATCTTCTCCCCAACGGTGCGCGTCTGCAAGTCACGGGCCAGCGCCTCCTGGTTATCGAGCTTCTTCCCGTCCACGGCGATGATGATGTCACCATCCCCCGTCACATCCTGGGTTTCGGTCACGGTGAACGCTCTCAGCCCGGCACGCTCCGCCGGGCTATCGGGCACCACGTCTAGCACGGCAAAACCTTCCACTTGCTCCAGCCCCAGTTGCTCGGCCAACTCCGGCGTCACCACCCGGTAGGCAATCCCGATCCATGGCTGGCGGATTGTCTCCCCGGCCGCCAACCTCGGCAGCAGCGCACGGGCGCGATTGACCGGAATGGCAAAGCCCACCCCCACCGAGCCGGGTATCGGGCTTTGGATCATCGTCGCAATGCCAATGACCTCGCCGGCAGCATCGAGCAGCGGACCACCGGAGTTGCCCGGGTTGATCGGCGCATCGGTTTGCAACAAGCCAAACATGGAGCGACCACGTGCTCCATAGGAACGGTCTACGGCACTGATGATGCCGTGACTGACACTGTGGTCAAAGCCGAACGGACTCCCAATCGCGATCACCGGCTCCCCAGGCTGTACGAGGTCGGAGTCGCCGAGCCGCGCCACCTGAATCTTCTCCCGCGGAATCTCGGTGGTGAGCACCGCCAAATCGCTCTGAGCGTCCCGTCCGGCGACACTGGCC
>JAJDZR010000270.1 GCA_022824545.1 Chloroflexota bacterium | reverse complement strand
CGCTGCGATCTGATCCGGCGTTTCGATGTACGGGAACGATTCCTCCAACTCCCGCTGCCAAACACTGTCCGGCGGGTAGGCATGGCCGGTAGCGATCTCACGCGCCGAATACAACTCCAGCAGCCCTTTGGCGATGTCGCGCACGGAGCCACGCACCCGACTCTTGGCCCGTTCCCAGTCGGCGCCGCCGAGTCGGTGCAACGTCGGCTCTTGATCGGCGGCTCCAACGTATTTGTCCACGCGGTCAAGCTGATCCGTCGGAACGTAGAGGCGGTCGTTGCCGGCATATTGCAGCAGCAGGTACTCGCGCTCGCCGCCCTGGCGGGACAGCGTAACGAGCCGGATATAGCGCCCGATGCCGTGGTCAATATGCACTACATAGTCGCCCGGCTGTAGCTCGGTGAGCAGAACCTCCCCCGTAGCCCGGCGGCGCTGGAACAGGCGGCGGGGACGGAGCCAGCCGAACACTTCCGCATCGCTCAACACCGACAGCTTGAGCGCCGGGCATTGCCAGCCCTCCGGGAGTGTGCCGGCGACGAGGGCCAGCGTACCCGCCGCTGGCACTGCGGCCAGCCGGTCGGTCGGCGACACGACGAGGCCCGTCTCGTGCAGTAACTCGGCCAGGCGGGCCGCTTGCTGCGAGACGAGGACCACCCGTCCATCGCCGCGGAGCAAGCGCCGCACCTGCTTGACAGCCTGCTGCACCTTGCCACCAAAGCTCGGCGGCGGCGCAAAGGCGTCCAGGTTGTACACGGGGTCGTCTGCTTCGGTGGGCGGTACCGGAGCGCGGTAGGCCAGCTCCACGTGCGGCCGGTCAGTCAGGTCTACCCACAGCGTTTCCGGCTCGATCAGCGCGGCCCGGAACGACGGCGGTAGCGAGCCATTGGCGGTTTGCTTCTCCTGTAGCTCCTGTGCCCGCTCTGCCAGCTCTTCGATTGTCTGAACGATGGCCTCTGGCTCATCCAGGATCACCGCTGCATTCCGCAGATAGTCGAGCAAGGTGGCATTCTGCTCCAGCAGGTAGGCGGCGAAAAATGGTGCCTCGGCAAAACTCTGCCCTTGCTCCAGCAGTGCTAACTGCCGCTGCCACTCCTCTTTGACCTCCGGCCGGAGTCCGGACCAATCGAGCGCGCGCACGGCCGCCGCGGCCCGCCGTCCGCGCCCCGGCAACGCCGCCAGTTCGCTCGCCGGCGCCAGCACTACCTCGGTTTGCGCGTCGGTCGAGCGCTGCGTGGTCGGGTCGAACGAACGCAGCGAATCGATCTCGTCACCGAAGTATTCGACTCTTACCGGCTCATCTGCCGATGGGGGGAAGAAATCCACAATACCGCCGCGCTGGCTGTATTGGCCCGGGACCTCGACTAGGGAGCTACGGGTAAACCCGCCCGCTTCCAGCGCGGCCAGCAGTGTGCTCGGTGCCAGTTCCTCGCCCAGCCGCAGCACGACGACCCGATTGCCGAACTCGGCCGGTGGCGGCAAGAGGCTCGCCAGCGCCGTCGGGGAGATCACGATGAGCGGCGGTGGCTGGCTACCGGCTGTGCTGAGAGCGATCAGCACTTCGACGCGGCGCGTGAGCACGTCGGCGGGCACCGGCAGTTGCTCGTAGGGCAGGGCATCGAATGCCGGGAAGAGCAGCACTCGCGACGACGCGGCGCTCCACGCGAGCAGGTCCTCGTAGCGTTCCTGTGCGCGGGTAGCGTCGGCCGCAACGACCAGGACAGGCTGCCCTACGTGGCTATGCAGCCCGGCGAGGACGGCGGCCTTGGCCGCCTCGCGCACGACGACCCGCGACCGGTGCCCGGACTCGCCGGCCGCGAGCGACGCCACGAGATCGCGGTAGGTGGGCAGCCCCTCCCACAGCGCAAGTAGTGGGGAGAGCGCGCCCGACCGCTGGGTCTGCACCACGTCGGACTTCATCGGGTCGTTGTCCGGCTCCAAATGGCTCTGAGGGTAGTGGGTGGCTGCCAGGGCTTCGCCATCAATCCCTCTTGGAGGCGTCTGATAGTGCAGCCTGAGTAGTCTGCGGGGCCGGCGCGGCGGCCGCCGCACGAGGCGCAGCATTGTACCGATCCATTGCTGCGATCAGCCCGTCGCGTAGGACGCATTCGACCGCCTCCGCCGCGCGGTCGGCAGCGTCTTCGATCACGGGCCGCTCATCGGCCGCGAATTCTCCCAGGACATAGGAGACGCGATCAACGCCGACAGGTGGCGGCCCAGTACCGATCCGTAGCCGTGGCACATCCTGGGTACCAAGGGCACCCAACACCGACTCCAGACCCTTGTGCCCTCCGGCGCCGCCCCGGGGCCGCACGCGGAGCTGTCCCAGCGGGAGCGCGAGCTCGTCGTACACCACCAACAGGTCGCTGCCGACCACGTTCTCGGCCGCAACCAAGGTCCGCACGGCGGCGCCGCTTTCGTTCATGTAGGTCAGCGGCCTGACGAGCAGCACGGCGGCGCCGCGGATGGTGGCCGTAGCCACGGCGGCACGGTGTCGAGCACGCGGTGGACCGGCGTGCCAGCGCTGCGCCAGCCGCTCGATCACCCACCAGCCGACATTATGTCGTGTGCTTTGGTAGGCCGGTCCGGGGTTGCCTAGTCCGATGATGACCTTCATCAACTCACTTTCAAGATTGCGGCACGCGCTCGTGTTTCGTCAAGGCCGGTTCGGCGCGTGTGCGTGGCCAGGCTAGGGTGAAGACAGTGGCATGGACATCAGTGCGTGTGCCTCGATCACCCGATGGTATCGAGGTTCCGCACGTCTTTCGCGTGCGTCAGGATGAAGCGCCGTCGCGGTGCAACGTCCGGGCCGAGGAGCGTGTCAATCGTTTGAGCAGCGGCGAGGCTATCGTCAACGGCTACCCGGAGCAACTGGCGGGTCTCCGGGTTCATGGTTGTATCCCAGAGCTGCTCCGCCGTCATCTCTCCCAGGCCCTTGTAGCGCTGGATTTGGCCGGTCGGACGGCCCCGCTGGGCAATGATATGCTCGCGCTCTTCGTCATTGTAGGCATACACGTACCGCTGGCGGTAGGGAATGCGGTAGAGCGGCGGTTGGGCGATATAGAGGTGCCCGCCCTCGACGATGGGCGCCATGTGGCGGAAAAAGAACGTCAGCAGCAGCGTGCGGATGTGCTGACCGTCAATATCGGCGTCGGTCATGCAAATGACGCGGTCATAGCGGAGCTTGCTCTCGTCCAGCTGGTCGCCAATGCCGGCGCCGAGGGCGGTAATCAAGGCGCGGATTTCGGCGCTGGAGAGCATCCGGTCCAGCCGCGCCTTTTCCACGTTGAGTATCTTGCCCCGCAGCGGCAGAATGGCCTGGAACTGCCGATGCCGCCCCTGTTTGGCGGTGCCACCGGCGGAGTCACCCTCGACGATGAACAGCTCACTGCGGCTGGGATCGCGTTCGATGCAGTCTGCCAGCTTGCCCGGGAGCGCCATCCCCTCGAAAGCGCTCTTGCGGATCACCAAGTCACGGGCTTTGCGGGCCGCCTCCCGCGCGCGGGCGGCGGTGAGCGCCTTCTCGATGATGCGCTTTGCCTGGTCCGGATGCTCATGCAGCCAGTTGCCTAGCTCGTCGTTGACGACGGTTTCGACGTGCGAGCGCACTTCGGCGTTGCCGAGCTTGCGCTTGGTTTGGCCCTCGAACTGCGGCTCACTGAGCATGACGCTGACGACGGCCGTCAGCCCCTCGCGGACATCATCCCCGGTCAGACTCGCGTCTTGCGGCTTGAGGAGCCCATTCTTGCGGGCGTAGTCGTTGATCTGCCGGGTCAGCGCCGCGCGAAATCCGGTCAGGTGCGTGCCGCCGTCCACGGTGTTGACCGTATTGGCGAACGTCAAGACTCGCTCATCGAACGAGTCGTTGTATTGCAGCGCAATCTCGATGCTCGTGGATCGGCCATCGAGGCCAACCTCGCGGGCAATGCGAATCGGCGTCGAGTGGATAGCACGCTTGTGCTGGTTCAGATAACGCGCGAATGAAGTAATTCCGCCATCGAAGCAGAAGCTTACTTCACGGTCGCTGCGCTCGTCCACCAGGGTGATGGAGAGGCCCGCAGCGAGATAGGCCAGCTCGCGCAACCGCTGGACCAAGGTCCGGTACTCGTAGTCGGAGGTCTCGAAGATCGTGTCATCCGCCAGAAAGCTGATCCTTGTGCCCTGGCCGGGGGAGCCACGCTGCATCTGCATGTCGGACTGAGGCTCGCCACGCACGAAGTCCTGCGAGTAGAGCTGCCCGTCACGCCGCACTTCCACGCGCAGCCACGCCGACAGGGCGTTCACTACCGATACACCGACGCCGTGCAGTCCCCCTGACACCTTGTAGCCGCCGCTGCCGAACTTCCCGCCGGCATGCAGTTTGGTCATCACGACTTCCAGCGCCGGCCGGCCGGTTTCTGGATGCACGTCCACCGGGATGCCGCGTCCGTTGTCCACGACGGTCACGCTATTGTCTTGATGAACGACGACGCGGATACGATCACACGAGCCCGCCAGTGCCTCGTCCACGCTGTTGTCTACGACCTCGTAGACGAGCTGGTGCAGGCCGTGATGGTCGGTGCTGCCGATGTACATGCCGGGCCGGCGGCGCACCGGCTCCAGCCCTTCCAGCACCTGGATCTGCTCGGCTCCATACTCGTTTGGCGCAGGACTACCGTTGCTCATTGCTTCAGGCGATCTCTCGGTGTCTGGATGCTTGACGATCTCGTCGCGGTGTCACTCCGACGGTGAAGGGGCCGGCGGTAATGCATCCTGGGAAACGCCGGCAGCAGATTCGCGCGTGCGGTCGTAGTAGAACAGCAGGGTTGCCGCCGAAAGGCCGGTCATCACATAGGCGTTGGCGACGATGCCGACCATCGTGCCGAGCGGTTGCGAACCGAGCAACCGCCAGAGTATCGGGATGCCGACACTGACGATCAGGATGATGGCGATGAGACCTAATGCAGACCATAAGCTCGTCCGTACCACCTGCACACTCGACCTGATCGCAGCGATGGGGCCGTGCTCACCAACTACCACCGCCGGCAGTGCAAAGTAGAGATAAATCGCCGCCCATATGATCGCCAGTTGCAGCGCGATGAACACCAGCATCGCCAGCACGGTATGGATTGCCGCTGCGAGGAAGAGCAGCACTCCCACCGGCACCCCCACGCCTAGGCCAACTGCGAGCAGCAATCCGTGCAGCTTCAACGCCCGGCTCCATACTGAGATGACCGACTGCTGCAACGCCGCCAGGCTGACCGGCTGTTTCCGAATGGTCTGCGCGATGGTGGTGAGGTAGGCACTTGCGACCAGCAAACCCAATGGGATGAGCACTAGGGCAAGCAGCAGCGCAGTACCCGATCCGGCTACCACGGCGGTGACCTCTTCCACTTCTCCCACGACCAGTGCCTGGCCCACGGAAGTGGGCACGTGGATGGCCAGCAGCATCAGGAGGTTGAACGATGCCGGAACGGTTTGGACATCTTCCGCTTGGCCCGATGTGGCGAGCGGCAGAGCGACAGTGGTCGTAAGGCGGTCCAGGCCAAGGCGAGGTCCGGCCCAGAACATCAGGTCCAACGCGATGGGAATGCTGAGGAGCCAGAGGCGGCGATTCACCACAGCGTAACCGGCCGACAGCGTGTCAATGACCCCCAAATTACGCGCCCCTTGCTCTCCGGGTGAACAGTTTGATTCTACCAAATCAATGGACGACCAGGCAGGATTAGCTCGGCGGGTGAAAGCCGGTAAAGACATGCAATTCCGATACCGGCAGCGGCCCGACGATGGCCGGTGTTGCCGGCGGCTGCGATATCGCCTTGGTTGCACGGCTCGTCGTTGTGCGTCACAATGATGTCGGTCGCAACGCCGATCCGTTCATGGTACGATTGACTTGTCGGAATACCACGAGGAGGTAGCAACATGGCGATGGATGCCCCAGGCGCCCACATCCAGCTCGAATACTGCGTGTCTTGAAACTATCTTCCGCGCGCCGCGTGGACGGCGCAAGAACTACTCGGCACGTTCTCGCAACAGGTCGCCAGCTTGGCATTGGTACCCGGCGCTGGCGGTGCCTTCGAGGTCTCGGTGGACGGAAACCTGGTCTACTCGAAGCATCAGACCAGGCGCTTTCCCGAGTTGAGGGAGGTAATGGAGGCGGTCAAGCCTTTGCTGCCC
>JAJDZR010000185.1 GCA_022824545.1 Chloroflexota bacterium | reverse complement strand
GGGCAGCAGCGCGACCTGGGTACCGGTGCGCGACCCGGTCGGTCGGGAAGGCTTCCTGCCGGCACGGTATCTCCAGCGTGTCGAGGCGACGGCGCTAGCCATGCCGACTGCGGCGCCGGCGGCGGATACCCCCGGACAGGCAACCGCGCCGCAGTACGTTATGGTGGCCGAGACCGATGGCACCGGTGTGTTCTTGCGCCCCCGGCCGGAGTGGACGGCACGCTGGCCAGCCGCGGCAGGCGAGACCAAAGCGCAAGGTGCCTGGCCCCACCATGGCTGGGTGGCCTGGGTGGAGGGTACAAGGCTCCAGGTACGCGGCCCGGAGGTCACGGGCACCGGCCCACGGCCGGGCAGCAGCGCGGCCTGGGTGCCGGTGCGGGACCCGGTCGGCCGTGAAGGCTTCCTGCCCGCCCGGTACGTCGAGCCGGCCGCCTAATACTAATATCGAACGCTGCACACGCACGCAGTTCGTCGGGGTGACGAGCCAGTCGCCCCGACGTATTACCCCTGACCCGGTAACAAAGCACTCCCCTCGCGCTTAACCCCTCGTGCGGCATTCGGCAGTTGTAAGGAGGTCAACCTTGGTAGCACTGCGTCCTCGCCAGCGGCCTTACACCCCGAGCCGTCTGCTGGATGAGTCGGTCATTGTGGATGTCGAGAACCAACTGGTAGCACTGGACGCTGCCCGGCCGCGGTCGGCCGGGTCCAGCGACACATGGACTGACCACGCTGCTGCTCGTCCTGCGGTAGAAGGGCTTTGGCCCGCGGAAATTCCGGCCGAGTGGGTTGAACCGGGCGGTCGGGAATGGCACATAACCTCCTTAGGCGAGTGGGAAGCAGCGGGAGTGGTGCTTGGTGATGGGCCTGCCGGTCCTGAGGCGATTGCCGGTGCGATTGCCGGTCGGCCCGCTTCTCGCTGGCCTCGGCGGAAGCCCATCCGGCGGCATCGGGCGAATGCAGATTCGCTGGCCTGGTCCGGGACAGCACTTCCGGCACTGTCGAATGACCGGCCCGACGCCATATACTTGCGTCCACGAGGCGGTCCGCGTCCGTCGGCACTGGGCTGGTGGTGGCCCTTCTATCTGCTGCTTTGCGGACCATTCCTGGCGCTCGGCCGCGTGCTAGTGTTCGGTCGCATAGCCATGCCACGAACACTGCTGATTCTGGCAGCGGTCATCGGAATCTTGGTGACGGTCGCCGCGTCGGCCGAGCTGCTGCATCGCATCCGCACGGCGGCGCCGGCTCAAGTGCAGCCAACAACTGAGGTTGTTGCGCCGCAGCCGCCCAGCGAGGCCGTTCCCACGCCAACTACGAGCGCAGTGTCCGTAGGAGCGGGGGTGGTGGTTGCCAACACTGACGGTCAGGGTGTGTACCTGCGACGCCAACCGGACTGGTCGAACAAGTGGGTGGCGTGGAATGAAGGCGCCAAGCTCCATGTACTTGCGGTGGGAGTGAGCGGTACGGGAGCACCGAGCGCCGGTGGCGCGGGGTGGCTGCAAGTGCGCGACCCGGAGGGCCGGGTTGGCTACGTTCCCGAGCAGTACGTGGCGCTGATCCCCTCGCCCTAACTCCTGACAGGCATAGTTGACCATTGGCGAACAAGTTCACTACAATATCATGGTGGCGGGTGTCTCGCCGATAGGTTTCGTGCGACGCCTGCGGCTGTCCCCGTAGCTCAGCTGGACAGAGCGCTTGGCTACGAACCAAGAGGTCGGGGGTTCGAATCCCTCCGGGGATACCACTGCTGCACGGCCCGTCGGATTGCTCCGATGGGCCGTTTGCGTTGCCCTCTGCTGTTCCCCACGCTGCTCCTCCGATAGCCGGTTGCGAGGCTGTAATCCGCTCGCAACCGCCCCGGAACCTCCACGCCGCACAATGGTCCATAGCCGTACCGCCGGTGGGGGCCGGTCGCTCCTCACCCCCGGCCCTCTCCCTTGACAGGGGTAGGTATTGGTCCCAAGGCAGTACTCGCGGTGTTTGTCACCAGGGTAGGGGCGCGATTGATCGCGCCCTGGGCGATGAATGACGCCCCTACCAGCCTGTTTGCCGGTTTACCTACCCCTGTCAGGGCCCTCTCCCAGCGGGAGAGGGGTTGGATTCCCGCGCAAGCGGGAATGGCCGTGGGGGGATGACCATTTTCGCAAAGGTCTCCGCAGGGTAGGTGGTGGGAATCGCTAGAATCGGAACCGGGGGTGGTTGCCGTGGAGGGCGGACCTGATGGCCGTTGACGTAAAGCGGATCGGGCGAGCAGTAGAGGATCATAGTCACTTCCTGCGGACGCTCACGTTCGCGCTGGAGGAGGTGATTGTCGGGCAGCAATACATGATCGAGCGCCTGCTCGTCGGCCTGCTCACCGGCGGACACGTGCTGTTGGAAGGGGTGCCAGGGCTGGCAAAGACCCTGACGGTGACAACGCTGGCGCAGGCGATCCACGCGCAGTTTCAGCGGATTCAGTTCACGCCGGACTTGCTCCCAGCCGATCTCATTGGGACGCTGATCTATAACCCCCGCGACGGCTCCTTCACGCCGAAGAAGGGGCCGATCTTTGCCCATATCGTCTTGGCGGACGAGATCAACCGTGCCCCACCCAAGGTCCAGAGTGCCCTTCTGGAAGCGATGCAGGAAAAGCAGGTCACGCTCGGTGACAAGTCCTACGCGCTCGCGGAGCCGTTCCTGGTGCTTGCCACCCAGAATCCAATCGAGCAGGAAGGCACCTACCCGCTACCCGAGGCCCAAATGGACCGCTTCATGCTCAAGCTCAAGGTGACGTATCCCTCGAAGCAGGAGGAGCGCCGGATACTGGACCGTATGGCCTCGACGCAGCCCAAGACGGACGTAGAGCCGGTGGTGCAGCCGGAGGACATCCTGCAAGCGCGGACGGTGGTGGACGAGATTTACGTAGACGACAAGATCAAGGACTACATCGTAGACGTCGTGCAGGCCACCAGGGCGCCGGGCGAGTACCGGCTGGACCTGGCCCACCTAATCGAATATGGCGCCTCGCCGCGAGCTACGATTGCGCTCACGCTCGGCGCCAAGGCGTATGCGTTCCTGCAGGGGCGCGGCTACGTTACCCCGCAGGACGTGAAAACCATCGGGCCGGATGTACTGCGGCATCGGCTCATCCCGAGCTACGAAGCCGAGGCGGAGGAGCGCACTTCCGACGACTTGGTGAAGCAGATATTCGACCATGTACACGTACCGTAGGCTGGTGACACGCCGGGGCTGCGCCACCATCGCATGGCGATGGTGCGGATATGGCAACCAGGAGCACCCATGATCCCTACCGAGCTGATGCGGCAGGTGCATCGTCTGCGGATTCTCACGGGGCGCGTGGTCAACGAGGTCTTTGCCGGCGAGTACGAGAGCGCCTTCAAGGGGCGGGGGATGGAGTTCGCCGAGGTGCGCGAGTACCAGCCCGGCGACGAGGTACGCACTATTGACTGGAACGTGACGGCGCGCGCCGGTGCTCCGTTCGTCAAGCAGTTCGTGGAGGAGCGGGAGCTGACGGTCATGCTGGTCGTGGACCTCAGCTCCTCCGGGCGGTTCGGCTCGGTCGGACGGCTGAAGAACGAGCTGGCGGCGGAGGTGTGTGCGGTGCTGGCCTTTGCAGCCACCAAGAGCAACGACCGGGTTGGGCTGCTCATCTTCACCGCGCAGGTCGAACTGTGTATCCCGCCGCGGAAGGGCATCCGTCACGTCCTGCGGGTGATCCGCGAGCTACTCAGCTTCGAGCCGCGCGCCGCTCAGACGGACATCCCCGGCGCCTTGGACTACCTGGCCAAGGTGCTCAAGCGGCGGGCGGTGGTGTTCCTGGTATCGGACTTCATCGCCACGGATTTTCACCGGCCGCTGCGGCGGGTCAGCCGCCGTCACGACCTGATCGCCGTGACTATCGAGGACCACCGCGAGCGGGAGTTGCCGGACGTTGGGCTGATCGAGCTGGAGGACGCGGAGACGGGTGAAACGCTGCTGATAGATACCCGCAGCGCGCGCGTGCGCGACGAATACCGGGCCGGGGCGCAGCGGGAGGCCGAGCAGCTACACAGCGACCTGCGGCGGATCGGGGCCGACTCCATCGCCCTCTCCACCGGCACCTCGTATGTGCAGGACCTGGTGCGGTTCTTCCACACGCGGGAACGACGACGGTAGACCGGACAGGCTCGATGAACATTGAGGGCCTGGACCTCACCCCCGGCCCCTTCCCTCCAGGGCAGGGGAGTCTGGCTTCCCACTTGCACGGGAAGGGCGAGCGGGGTGGGCCTCACCCCCCGGCCCCCTCTCCACCATGTGGAGAGGGGGAGCAGAGCCATAGCAGGCGTAGGTATTTCGGCAGGGGGACGAGCGTAGCGTGCTGTGCTCATCCGACACGGACCGCACCCGCGACGGTCGTGGTGGGGGTGCTCGTCATGCTGGCGCTGTTCGTCGTCGGCTGCGAGGGCGGCGAGACGAGCGCGGCGGAGACACCGGCGCTGGCCGTGGACCGCCCGTTCGAGCGCGGGCCGCTCACGGTCCATGTACGGCTCGACAAAGACACCATCACCATCGCCGAGCAGGTGCGCCTCGTGATTGTTACCACGCTGCAAGAGGGCTACACGCTGGATGCGCCGCAGCTTGGTCAGCAGCTCGGCGGCTGGTCCATCGGCGACTATACGTCGGCACCGGCATCGCTCGACGATCAGGGCCGGCACGTCACGACGCGCGAGTACGAGCTACATCCGTTCCTGTCGGGAAGCTATGAGATTCCGTCGCTGACCTTCAGTGTCCGCGCCCACGCCGGCCGCGGCGACAGCGAATCGCCGGACTCTTTCACGCTCACGACCGAGCGTATCCCGGTGGAGGTGACCTCGTTGCTCGATGACCAACGCCGCGAGCTGACCGTGGGGCCGATCAAGTCGGTCGTCGGGTTGCCGTCCTCCGCCCGCACATGGCTGTGGGTCGCAGCCGGCAGTGTCGTGCTCGCGTTGGGCACGTTGGTGGCGCTCTACGTCCGGCGGCACCGGCAACGGCCGGTCGAGGCGCTGCGCTACCCGGCGCACGAGCTGGCGTCGGCCAAGCTGGCGCGGCTGGCCGAGCGGAAGCTCGTTGAGCGGGGAGAGGTCAAGGCCTTCTACCGGGAAGTGTCGCAGATTCTGCGCCAGTATATCGAGGATCGGTTTGCACTCCACGCACCCGAACGGACGACGGAGGAGTTTCTGCGCGAGTCCCGGCGGTCGGCCGTGTTCACGACGGCGCAGGCGGACACGCTCGGTGACTTTCTCATGCACTGCGATCAGGTGAAGTTCGCCGAGCTTACCCCGACGACGGCAGAGGCCCAACGGACGTTCGACACGGCCCGGACGTTCATCGAGCGGACCAAGATCGAGGAACGACAGGTCGTCGTCGAGGCTGCGGCCTGAACGGGAGGCGTAACTGTGCGTTTTGCGGCGCCGCAAGCGTTTCTGCTGCTGCCGCTGCTGCCGCTCGTGGCGTGGTTTTATCTACGACGCGGGCGCACGGCTACCGTGCGGTTTTCGTCGCTGCGGCGTGTCGGCACCCTGGGACGCAGTGTGCGCCTCCGGGCTAGACCGCTGCTACTGGTCCTGCGCTTGGCCGCGCTCGCCTTGCTCATCGTCGCCATCGCCCGACCGCAGACGAGCCGGTCCGAAACGCGCGTGTCTACGGAGGGGATCGCTCTGGAGATGGTCGTAGATCGCTCCAGCAGTATGCGCGCGGAGATGGATTTCGAGGGCGAGCGCCTGAACCGGCTGGAGGTGGTCAAGCGGGTGTTTACCGAGTTCGTTGTCGGCAACGGTGACGATCTGCCCGGCCGGCCGCACGACCTCATCGGCATGATCGCCTTTGCCCGGTTCGCCGACACGGCGGCGCCGCTGGTGCGGGCGCACGATGCCCTGGTGCAGTTCGTGCAGGACACCAAGATTGCCCAGTTCGAGGCGGAAGACGGGACGGCCATCGGCGATGCCCTGGCACTCGCGGCCGCGCGTCTCAAACGGGCGGAGGAAGACATTGCCCGCTGGACGGAACGTGGTACCGCCGACGCCTTCACGATCAAGAGCAAAGCGATCATCCTGCTCACCGACGGGCGCAACAATGCCGGTGACCTGACACCCGGCCAAGCCGCGGCGCTGGCCCGCGACTGGGGAATCAAGATTTACGCCATCGGGATCGGTGGCGGCGAAGAGTTCATCACCGTGCAGACCCCGTTTGGCGGCACCGTGCGGCTGCCGGCCGTCGGCATGGGCATGGACGAGGGCACCCTGCGGACCGTTGCCGAGGTTTCCGGCGGGCGGTATTTCGTGGCGGCCGACGGCGACGCGCTGCGGAACGTCTATCGGGAGATTGACCGGCTGGAGAAGACGGAGATCGAGACACTGGAGTTTGCCCAGCACGATGAAGTATTCCTGCCCTACGCGCTGGCGGCGGGCCTCTTGCTGCTGGCCGAGATCGTCCTGGGCAACACGTGGCTACGGAGAGCACCCTGATGCATAGCTACGAATGGCTGCACGCCTTGTGGCTGCTCCCGGCACTGGCGGCGCTCTATGCCTACGGCTTCCATCGCAAGAGCGTGGCGCTGCGGACGTTTATCCGGGAGCCGGGGCTGCTCCCCGTGCTGAACGTTTCGGTCAGCCGGCCGCGACAGATCGCTAAGGCGGCGCTAGTCCTGCTGGCGCTGGGACTGATCGCCGTCGCGCTCGCGCGGCCGCGGTGGAATCCCCAGCCGGAGCAGCTGCAACGCTTAGGGCGTGACGTGGTGTTCGTCTTAGACGTATCGCGCAGCATGTTGGCCGAGGACCTCGCACCCAACCGCCTGGAGCGGGCCAAGCTGGCCATTGCGGACGTGCTGGACACCTTGAACGGGGACCGCGTAGGGCTGGTGGCGTTCGCCGGCACAGCCGTCGTGAAAAGCCCGCTCACGCTGGACTACAGCTTCATGCGCTTGGCGTTGCGAGACCTCGCGCCGGAGAGCGTCTCGCGCGGTGGCACGCTCATCGGCGATGCCATTCGCGTGGCCTTGAACGAGGTGTTCGACGACAGCGAGCGCGGGTTCAAGGACATCATCCTCATCACCGACGGAGAGGACCACGAGAGCTTCCCCGTCCAGGCTGCCGAGCAGGCCGGCGCGGCGGGGGTCCGCATCATCGCCATCGGTCTTGGTGACGAGGGCGAGGGCCGGCGGATTCCCGTCACGGACGAGGCCGGCCGGCGGACTTTCCTGACCTACAAGGGGGAGGAGGTGCGGAGCAAGCTGGATGGTGAGACGCTACGCCAGATCGCTCTGGCGTCGGACGATGGGAAATATCTCAACGTCGCTACCGGCAATATCAACCTGGACGAGGTGTACGAGCAGTTTGTCGCAGCAGCGGAACGGCGCGAGCTTGAGTCGCAGTCGGTGATTCGCTACGACGAGCGGTACCAAATCTTTCTGCTACTGGCCCTGGCACTCCTGGTAGGAGAGACATTCATCCGTGAACGCAAGACGACTTAGCGCCGTTGCCCTCCTCATCGTGCTGTGGGGGGCCATGTTGAGCGCGTGTGCGCCCCCCAGCCTGCCCGGGGCCGGGCCGGGGGCTGAGGTCGGTCGGGGCAATGCGCTCTTCGACCAGCAGGACTACGCAGCGGCGCTGGAGGCCTACACCGCAGCGGCGGCCCAGCTGCCAGATTCGCCGGAGGTGGTCTACAACCAGGGCGTTACTCACTATGCCTTGGGCGACTACGGCGAGGCCGAGCGGCTCTTCCGACAGGTAGACCGGACCGCGCAGGACTTGGGGTTGGTGGCCGCAGCTCGGTACAACCTCGGCAACAGTAAGTTCCAGCAGGGTATGGCGCAACGCGAGAGCAACGTGCAGCAGGCGCTCTCCGCACTGCAAGCGAGCGTGGCGTTTTACCAGGGGGCGCTGGAGCTTACGCCGGACGACCGGGAGGCCGCCCGCAACATCGAGGTGGTGCGGCTGGCCATCAAGGACATCCTCGATCAACTGCAGGAGCAGCAAGCGCAGAGCGAGGTAGCCGAGCAGCTCCGGGACTTGCAGCAGCGGCAGGAAGAGGTCGCTGCCAGGTCGGCGCAGCTGGCAAACGAGCCGCCGCCGGAGGCCGCCCGGTCGGAGGCGCTGCGGCAACTCCGGGAGGAGCAACAGCAGATTAGCGAGGAAACTGCCGCGGCCGCGCAGCAGCTTGATAAGCAAGCGGGGTCGGCGCAGCCATCAGGAACACCGTCACCGTCCGGCGTGCCGGAGGCCGGCGATGAGCGGCGGCAGGAAGCGCTTCAGAAGCTGCAAGACGCACAGAGCCAGCAAGGGCAGGCGGCAGACCGGCTGGAGGGACAAGAGCCGCAGTCAGCAGCCACCCACCAGCGCGCCGCGGCCGAGGACATTGCAGAGGCACTGCGGGCGCTACACGATCCCAACGGCGCGGGGACGGCCGGTGCTCCGCAGGCACAGGACCAGCAGCAGGAGGGTGAGGCACAAGGAGCGCAGGGACAGCCTGAGCAGCCAGTGCCCGATACTCTAGCGCAGAACCAGCAGCCGCAGGATGCCACGGCGGCGCAAATCTTGGATAAAGAACGGCGGGACCGGGCGGCGCGCGAGCAGCTACAACGCGGCACCCTGCCGCGCACACCGCCGGTAGAGAAGAACTGGTGAGCAGACCGATGCGACGACTGACGGCCAGCGTGGCGACGGTGGCGGCCGTGGCAGCAGTGCTACTTGTCCTGGCGCTGACTGTCCCGGCCTCCGGCGCGGAGCCGATCACCGTGCAGGCGGCGGTCGAAACCGACCGGGTCTATGCCGGCGAGAGCTTTGCCTATCGGGTAATTGTCGAGGGCGCGACGCCGCAGGTCCAGCCGCAGATCCCGGCGCTCGACGCCTTCGAGGTGGCGTATGAGGGTGGCCAAGATGTGTCATCGCACTCGATCTCCATTATCAACGGTCGCAGGACCGAGACCGTCATCGAGCAGTATTACTTCCAATACCGGCTGACGGCACTCTCACCCGGCCGGCACACCGTTCCCGCCGCGACGTTGACGATAGACGGGCAGACGTACCGGACGGAGCCTATTGCCATCACCGTGGTCCAGCCGACGGAGCATCAAGACTTCAAGCTCAGGCTGGCGCTGGAAAAGGAGCAGGTATACGTCGGCGAGCCGGTCAAGCTCCAACTGACCTGGTACCTGCGGCAGAGCGTGCAGGGGTTTGCGCTCTCCATGCCATTGTCCGCGGCGTTCGCGGCCGGCGATCCAGCGGCGCCGGCCGATGCACGGCAAGGCCTGCTCAGTGGCGAGTACGTGGCGGTGTCGTTCCTGGGGAGCGAGGTCCTGGCGCGTCGAGGACAGGGGACGCTGAACGGGGAGCAGTTCACGACGCTGACGCTGGAAAAAGTGCTGATTCCGCGGGAAACGGGGCAATTTCGGATCGGGCCGGCAGCCGTAGAGCTGAATGTCGTGACAGGCCAAGCGCCGAGCCGCAGTCTGTTCGACGATTTCTTCTCCGGCAGCTCGTTTTTCGGGAACTCACCGTTCAGCCGCGAGGCGACGCGCAAGCTGGTCGTCCCTTCCAATGAGTTGGACCTGGAGGTGCTGCCGCTGCCGGAGCCGCGCCCGGCCAGCTTTACGGGCCTAGTCGGTGCCTACAGCATCGAGACGGCGGCGGCACCGACCACGGTCAACGTCGGCGATCCGATCACGCTCACCGTCCGCATTCGCGGCCCGGAGCCGCTCGGCAACGTCCCCGCGCCGGCCTTCCACACGCAGCGCAGTCTCGTCGCAGACTTCAAGGTGTCGGATGAGCCGTCAACGCCGGTCGTGCAGGACGGCAGCGCCGTGTTCACGCAGACCATTCGCGCCCTCAACGACCGGGTGACGGCTATCCCGCCGCTCGACCTGAGCTACTTTGACGTGGAGGCAGGCGAGTACCGGACGGTGCAGAGCGCGCCCATTCCGCTGGTCGTGCGCGCGACGCGGGAAGTGACCGCAGCGGATGCCGTTGGCGGGGGCAGTGATGCGCTCGCGGCTACCGAGGTGGAGACGCGCCCGGAGGGAATTGCCCACAACTACGAGGACGCCGGGGTGCTGACGGATCAGGGCAGCGGGCTACTGGAGCGGCTGCGCCACCCGGCATGGCTGGCCGCGCTGCTGGTGCCAATGGCGCTCTATCTCGGCCTCGCTGCCGTACACGTCGCGCGGCGACGGTCGGGTGCCGACACCGCCGACGGTCGGCGGCGCCGGGCGCTCCGGGAGGCGCAGCGAGAGCTACGCGCTGGCGATACGTCCACGGAGGCCACCCGCACGAGCCGCGCCGTCCAGGGCTACCTGGCGGCGACGTTCGACGTTCCGGTTGCCGGACTGACCCCGGCCGAAGCCGAGCGCCTGCTGCGGGCGCGGGGTGTGCCACAGGTCGCGGCGGTGCGGGAACTGCTGGAGCGGTGTGACGCGGCGCGGTTTGCCGGCCTCGGGCTGGATGCTGCCGGGGGGCTGTGCGACGAGGCGAGGCGGCTGCTCGGTGCCATTGATAGGTGGCTACAAGCGAGGGAGCGGTGAACCGTTCGGGCGCGACGCGTAGGGAGTGCGAACCATGCGCTGGCTGAGGGCAGTGCTCATCGCGCTGGTGGTCGCGCTGCTGCCGGCCGCCGGCCTCACCGCCGGACCGACGCTGGCGCCGGAGGCGTTGCAAGGTCTCTTGGCGCAAGCGAACGAGAAGTTCCGGCAAGCGACGCGGGTGGCGCCGGAGGACCCGGCAGCGGCCAAGTTGCTCTACCAGGAGAGCAGCGTCCGGTTCGAGAAGATCATCGGCGCGGGCAACGTCCGCAACGGCAAGCTCTTCTATAACCTGGCGAACGCCTACCTGCTCCAGGGGGACGTAGGACGGGCCATCCTGAACTACCGTCGTGCCGAGCACCTGACGCCGGATGACCGGAATCTGCAAGGCAACCTCGCCTTTGCGCGCAGTCGGGTGCGGGACAGCATCCCTGTGCCGCCTCAGCGCCGGGTGCTGGACACGGTCCTCACCTGGCACGGCAGCTTGCCCGTGCTGCCCCGGCTGGCCGTCTTTGTGATCGCTTTCGATCTGATCTGGCTGC
>JAJDZR010000152.1 GCA_022824545.1 Chloroflexota bacterium | reverse complement strand
CCCGGACCTCATTCATCCAGACGGTGGATTTGTGCAGCGGGGTGAACACCTCCAGAAAGGGTACGCCTACTGAGGCGCAAACCACCTGCATCCCTTGTGCCAAGTTCGCAGTCACGACATTCTGACGTTCGTCCGCGATAGGCTGCGGTCCTACCATGAGGGTCGGAGCGACCGCACGAGCACTCCGCAGGATACGCTCGGTGTTGGCAAGAGATTCCGCGTGCGGTACCCGGCGGCCGTTCCCCTGAGGCATCGTATCGTTCACGCCAAAGGAGAACACCAGCCGCGCTTCAGTGCCAGGAGCAAGGCGCGGGGTCACCTCTTGACGCCAACGGGTCGCGATGTCGCTACTGGTTTCGCGGCGCACCCCGAGGTTGTAGTAGGTAACGCTGTGCCCTTGCTCGATGAGAGCAGCGCACACTCGCCCGGTCCAGCCGAGACACGCCGGGTCGCCGGTACCGTTGACGAAGGAATCACCTACGAAGCAGATACGCAGGTCGTCAATCGCCACACTTCACCCCTTCACGCCAGTGCTACCAGTTGGCAGCTCCGGCCGAACTGCTCAAGTGTGACATACGCCCGGCACCGAGCCGTAGCCCCGCAACGCTTGACTCATTCAATCCTGTTATACTACTGCTTCCTCCGACACCCGCACCTGATGAGGAATGGCCGCCCGCCCGCCGAGGCGGACATGAGGCTGCCTCGCGGGTTAGTGCGACGTCGGAGGCAATTACCGACGGTCGGATGAGAGGAGCGGGATGAAGCCACTGGTCAGCTTGCTGTGGCCACGAGGTGCTCCCGGTCGGCACTCTCCAGAGATTCGCCTGGGGGCGGGTGCATCGGCAGACCTGGAGTTGAACGAGATCGTGCAGGCACTCACCGGCGGCGAGGGGGCGCGGTCGTCCTTTGTGATGAGTGTGCTGATGGAGCTGGGAACCGATCGGAAGGTGATTGTCTACCGGCAACAGGTGATTGCGGACCTGCTCGAAGACCACCGGCTCCGGGAACGACTGGGTGAGGTACTCCCACTGCTGGTGCGGCGGCGCCAGCATCGGGACCCGCTCTCGCGCGAGCCGTGGTCGGTCACGACCGTCGCCCGGCGTGTGGCCGAGCTAGAGCGTTACGTTGAGGTGGCGGTGCGGCTGCACCGGGCGTTGACGGAAGCGGAGCCGCGCGGCGCAGCCCTGCTGGGACTACGCGCGCACCTCGATGAGCTTACGAACGCCGCGCAGTTCAAGTCCCTGCAGAAGCAGTTGCCTAGGCTGCGCGCGACGCTCAACAAGGTACGCAGCGTGACCGTCGGAATCAACGTCAGTGAGAGCCTGGAGCCAGGCTCGGCGACAATCCTGTCCATCAGTCCTGAGGTCATCAAGGGTCCAGCTTCAATGCTCGGAAAGCTGTTGGGGCGAGATGCCGGTGTGCGGGGGATCACACCGCTGCACGTGACCGACTGGTCGCCACGGGACCCGCTGTTCAACGACATGCGGAACTTGATCGAAAAGGTGGTAGACCCGGTAGCGAGGGCGATTCGGCGCTTCACGACCGTAGATGCCGGCTCGTTCAGCGGCTTGGAGCCGGAGCTTTCGTTCTACCTGAACGGAGTAGCCCTGATCCGGCGCCTGCGGAAGGCCGCCTTGCCGGTTTGCCGGCCGGAGGTCGCGCCGCCGGATGAGCGCGTGCTGTGCTTAGAGGCCGGCTACAGCATCAGCCTCGCCTTGCAGGTCATGTCCAAGGGGACCGATCCGGAGGCCGTCGCGGCGACGAGCGTCGTCACTAACGAGATACGGTTCGATCAAGAGCAGGGCCGCATCTGGGTCTTGACCGGTCCCAATCGAGGGGGCAAGACAACCTACACGCGGGCCGTGGGGCAAGCCCAGATTCTCTTCCAAGCCGGGCTACACGTGCCGGCGAGCCAGGCCCGTCTCAGCCCGGCGGATGCGATTTATACGCATTTCCCGCGCCTGGAGGAGGAGCAGCTCGGCCAAGGGCGGCTCGATGAGGAAGCCAAGCGGCTGGCCCGCGTTTTCAAAGATGCAACACGCTACAGCCTGATCCTCTTGAATGAGGTCCTGGCCGGCACGAGCGCCATCGAAGCGCTGGGGATCGCGTTTGACGCGATGCGGGGGCTGCGGCTGCTGGGGGCACGGGCCATCTACACAACGCATCTCCACGAGCTAGCGGCGCGTGCGGACGAGATCAATGCCGGCACGCCGGGCGACGCGCTCGTGGGCAGTCTCGTCGCCCAAGTGGATGAAGGGACTGACCCGGAGCAGTCCCACCATGCCCGGACGTTCCGGATTATCGCCGGTCCACCGCGTGGGAGCAGCTATGCCTCGGAGATCGCCGAGCAGCATGGGATCAGCTACCCGCAGTTGGAGCAGCTGCTCCACGAGCGTGAACAGGTCACTAAACCCAACTGATTCTGGCCGGATCATCGTGACTGAACGGGCTAGCGGTAGCGCCCGGCTTGCATCTCACGGCTTGGGGGCCGGGCCAAGTACCTTGTACTTCCGCTCTGCGCTGCGCTCGGCGACCGGAAGCACCTCCACGACCACCCTGGACAGCCCCACCACCTCGCCGTCGGAGTCAAAGCTGTAGTTGTCTCCGATCGCGCCGCTCCAAGTGATGGCATACATGCAGTCACGGAACCCATCCGCGTCCTGGTCATCGTTGGTCTGCTTGAGGCACTCGGCGGCGATGTAGACGTTGTCATACGCCGATCCCAGGTGCCACGGCAGCGTGACGTAGTCGTAGCGCTCCCGGAAGTTGGCCAGCACCTCCTGCCCCTTCTCGTTGTCTGGGTCCAAGTCGGCCGTGATGGCCTTCATGCCGGTCGCAGCGTCTCCCGCGACTTCGAGGGCGGTCGTTCCTACGGATATGGTCTCCGCGTAGATCGGGCCCTCGTAACCCAACTCCCGGGCCTGCTTGATGATCGTCCCGGCCGCAAACTCGGACTGGGGCGCGATGTGGAGCGCGTCCGGATTGACGGCGAACAGCTTCGTGAGCTGGCTTCTGAAGTCCGTGACCTCTGACCCGTACCGCTCCGCGGCCACGACCGTGCCGCCGCGCTTCTCGAACTGCTCGACCGAGGTGCGCCTGACACCCTCGGCGTAGTCGGTCGTCTCGGTGATGGTGGCCAGCGTGCGGATGCCGTCGGCCCACAGGACGTTCCCCGTGGCGATGCCCACCTGCACATCGCTGATCTGGGTGCGGAAGATGTAGTCGCCCGCCTGGGCTATGTCCGGGCTGCTCGCCAGTCCGGAGAACAGGATCACGCCGTCGGCCTCCGCCAGCGGAGCGGCGCCGAGCATTGCGCCGCTGCACGACGTCCCCAGGATGATCTTCACGTCCTCCACTTCGGTCAGCTTCTTGTACGCCGTGATCGCGCTCTGGGCGTTGCACTGGGAGTCCTCGACGACCAGCTCCAGCCTGCGCCCATTGACGCCGCCCGCGGCGTTGATCTCGTCCGCGGCCATCTGCTTGGCCTGATTCGCGACCGTACCGTAGGTCTCGCCAGCTCCCGTAAGCGATTCCATTACCCCGACCCTGAAGACGTCTTCGTCTCCGCCACAGGCCTGCACAGCCAGCGCCAGGACCGCCATCAAGCCGAACACAAGAATCCGCTCAGGCCACCGCCGCATGATCTCTCTCTCCCGGTGCGCTATAGGCTGGTTCGCCGTCCCGCGTCCATACCGCCCCGGCCGTCACGCTGAGCACCCTATCCCGCATAGTCACGTCGCTCATCGGGACGGTCCGCTGAACGATACCATGAACGTGAAGGCCTCGCCTTCATGGCCTTCCGGCACACCGGAGAACGACGCTGTCATGGGAGGCGCTACCGATAACGCCCGGCCTGCATCTCGTAGAGCGTGGCATAGCGCCCACCTTGCGCCACCAACGCGGCGTGGCTGCCGGCCTCGATTATCCGGCCCTCGTCCAGCACTACGATGTGATCCGCCATCCGGACCGTCGAAAAGCGGTGGCTGATGATCAGCGCCGTCTTGCCTTGCACCAACTCGCGGAACTGCGCGAATAGCCGGTATTCGGCCTCGGCATCCAGCGCCGCCGTCGGCTCGTCCAGGATCACCAGCGCCGCGTCCCGCACGAACCCCCGCGCCAGCGCCACCTTCTGCCATTCGCCACCCGACAACTCGACGCCACCCCCGAACTGTCGTGTCAACCCGGTGTCGTAGCCCTGCGGCAGCTGGGCCGCGATCTCGTCGGCACCGGCCCACTGCGCGGCCTGCTCGATGCGGCCGGACCCATTGTCCCCAGCGTCGGTCGCGTAGGCGCCGACCGCGATGTTCTCGCGGAAGGTCAGGGCAAACTGGGCAAAGTCTTGGTAGACAACGGCAATCTGGCGGCGCCAGGCAGCCAGGTCGTACTCGTGGAGGGGCGTGCCATCGAGCAGGATGGTACCCGTATCCGGGTCGTACATGCGGGTGAGTAGCTTGACGAGCGTGCTCTTGCCGGCACCATTGGCCCCGACCAGCGCCGTGACCTGGCCCGCCGGTAGCACGGTGCCCACGTCGGCGAGCACGGCTTGGGTGCTCTCGGGATAGCGGAAGCCGACTTCATGCAGCGCAACTCCCTGCTCCAGCAAGGTGGGGGCTGGCCGACCCTGCCCTCGTGGAGGGAGCTTGATAGCCGGTCGCGCCTGATCCAAGAAATCGAAGAATGCGCGCAGCCGCGCGAGCACGCCGTAGAACATCCCGAACCACACCGACATGCGTTGAGCAAAGCTCTGGGCCTGCGTCACCGCGCCCAGATAGAGCGCCAGGTCGCCCAGGGTCAGCTGCCCCGCGCCCGCCTGCGCCGCGACGTACCAGAAGCCGCCGGCGAGGACGAGTGCATAGGCACCAGTGAACACCGTGGACATCTTCAGCTGCAACAGCCGCACGCGGGTCATTTCTGCTAGTGCTGCGTCCCGTCTTTCGCGGAAGCGCTGCAAGAAAAAGCCCCCTAGCCCAAAGACGCGCACTTCCTTGGCCGCCGCCGGCTGGGTGGTGACGGCAGCGCAATAGTCCATCTCGCGGGCCGGCCGCGATTGCCGGGCCATCGCCTGATACTGGAGGCGGTTCATGCGATACTCAACTACAAAGTGGGGCACGCTGACTACGGCGAGGACCACCGGCAGCAGCGGATGCAATAAGGCCAGCAGGAGCAACAGGCCGACCGAGGATAGGAGGGGGCCGGCACCCGTCTCTATGAGCGGGATGAGCCGGGGCAGGTCATGGGAGGCCGCCTGGCGCACGAGCCGTAGCTGGTCCTGAAAGGCCGGACGCTCGAGACGCACCAGATCCCCCAGCCGCGTACCCGCCCGGATCAGACGACTGTCAAGCTCGGCAACGGCGCGCTCTTCGATCCATGCCGAGAGGACGCGCTGCACCGGAGTCAGCGCAGCCGGCACGACGAGGGTCAGGGCATAGACGGCCGCCAGAGTCATGGCCCAGCTGACGGCCACGGTCACGCCTCCGGCACCGGCAGTCACGGTATCCAGCAGGAGCTTGGTCAGCCACACTTGGAGCACCGGCAGCAGCGCCATCAGGAGCACGAGCGCCACATGCACCGTGGCCGCTCTGGGCGTGCCGCTGCCGACCAGCAGGAGACCACGTCCGAGCGACCGCAGGTCAGCCAGCAGCGACGCAAATCCCTTCCTGAGACGTACCAGGACTGCCCTCACCCGTTTCATGTCACTGCCTCGCCCTCCCTGACTGGGGTAAGTACGGGCCAAGCCGTAGGGGCGCATGCAACCGCTGCTGCGCCTGTCCCCCCGTCGCGACGGGGGGGCCATAGGGGGGCCATCCCCTCGTCATTCCCGCGCAAGCGGGAATCCACCCCCTTTCCCCGCGGGAGAGGGCCGGGGTGAGGGCAGCTGGTTAGGCCGAGGGCCAGCAACCGACCGTAGTCAAGCATCCTCACCCTCTTGCTCCGCATATTGGGCGGCTTGCAGTCGGTAGAGACGGGCATACTCGCCGTCTTGGGTCAGGAGGGCGGCGTGCGTGCCGGCTTCCTGAATCCGACCGTCGGCCAGGTAGAGGATGCGGTCGGCCATCCGCACCGTCGAGAGGCGATGACTGATGAGCAACGTCGTGCGGTCGCGGGTCAGCTCCTGAAAGCGCTGGTACACCTCGTACTCGGTCTGCACGTCGAGCGCCGCCGTCGGCTCGTCCAGCACGAGGAGCGCGCAGTCGCGCACGAAGGCGCGCGCCAGCGCCAGCTTCTGCCACTCCCCGCCGGACAGCTCGCGACCACCAAACTCGCGCCCCAGTTGGGTGTCCAAGCCCTGTGGCAGCTGCCGGAGCAGCGTGTCGGCGCCGGCGCTGGCCGCGGCGGTGTGCAGCCGGTCGTTATCAGACAGCGCCTCGACCTGACCCAGGCCGATATTCTCCCCGGCGGTCAGCTCGTAGCGCACGAAGTCTTGAAAGATCACCCCCATCTGCCGGCGCAGGTCGGCCGGGTCGAATTCCCGCAGGTCAATGCCATCGAGCAGGATGCGCCCCTCGGTCGGGTCGTAGAGCCGGAGCAGCAGCTTGACGAGCGTGGTCTTGCCGGTACCATTGCGGCCCACCAGCGCCACCGACTCGTGCCGCCCGAGGTGCAGCGAGACATCGCGCAGCACCGGCTCGGACCGACCGGGATAGGTGAACGCGACCCGCTCGAAGGTGATGCCTTCCCGGATAGACGGTGGCATAGAGCGGGGTGAAGCCGGCACCGGCAGGTCGGGCGGCGCTTCGAGCACCCGGTAGAACGCCGGGAGGAAGTTAAGCGCGCGGGGCAGGTAGCTGATGTTAAGACCCAGCTCTCGCACCTGTTGCTGCAGCAGCGCCGCCGCACCCCCGTAGAGCGCCAGGTCGCCCGGGGTGCGCTGACCCGTGGCGACCAGCCACACGACGTAGCCGTACACTGCCCCGGTCGCGAGGGCGGCCAGGGCGCTGGCGAGGGCCATGGGTGGCGCGAGACCGCGGCGCGCTTGGTTGAGCAGGTTCATCGTGCGGGCGACGATGTCGGCATACCGCTGCGTGAAAAAGGGTCCAAGGGCATACAGATGCACGTCCTTGGCCAGTGCCGGCCTCAGCGTCACGTCGCGCATGTACAACAGTTGACGTGTTTTCTCCGTCTGGACATACAGGTGGCTGCCCATGCGATCCTCGAAGTTCCACTGCCGAGCGACTTGGGGCAGGGTCGCAAGGACCAACACGAGGGGCAGGAGCGGATGCAGACCGGCCAGCACCAGCACCAACCCGCTGGCCGTGAACACCACCAGCACGGCCTGCGCTCCGTTGGTGGTCAACTCCAAGCCGCTCTCCGAGGCATTGCGGCGGGAGCGTGCGAGGTCATCGGCCAGCGCCGGGTCCTCGAAGCGTGCGAGGCCATGCCAGCGATTGGCGGCGCGGATCAGTTGCTCGGTGACGTAACCCGTCAGCCGATCTCCCGCCTGGCTTTGCAAGGTGGTTGAGAAGGGTTGGATCAGCTGACCGACCGCGACGGCCACGACGGCCAGTACGATCCAAGCACCGAGGGGCAGTCGGGCGACGAACGCACCGGCCTCAGCCAGCAGGCCCAGGTCTACGGCGGCCCGGTCAATGACCGCGCGGGTGAGCACCAGCTGCAAGGGGGAGAGCGCCGCCTGGACCACGAGTAGGGCCACGATACCCACGACGAACAGCGCACCCGCTCGCCAGGCCAGGCGCACCGCCAACGCCGCCAGGCGGCTACCTTCCTGCACCTGGTGCCGGAAGGAATGTTCTACAACGTGCTCCTCCGCCATAGCCCCTCCTCTTGGCTAAACAGGCACTACACCACTATGACCGGTTTACCCGTGATTGCGATTATTGCAGGGGTGAGCACGCAGCGTCAATCGCTGTGCGGGGTACTTCCTCACCCCGGCTCTCTCCACCATGATGGAGAGGGTGTTAGGGGATGCGGACGGACGGGAGGTGAGGCGGCTACGATTAGCCGCGCCGCAGCCGGGACAATGGCCGCCAGAGGGCCAGGACCAGTACCACGAACAGGACAATGGCGAGCCACACCCGTCCCGTGCCGATGGCCAGCATGATCCCGGCCACGAGCGCGAGGAAGGGCCACTGGCGGCGCCCGCCGGTCCAGCTCATGATGCCGAGCATCAGGGCAGCCACGAGCGGGACGACAAGCAGCATCAACACGCGTTCGTCCACCGGCACGTCGGGCAAGGGTCCTTGGGTTTCCAGTATCTGCGGGCGTTCGGGGGGCGCAAACTTGCCAAGCGCACCGAGCACGAGTAGGGCAAGCACCCCGAGAGCAAAGACCGTCCGCGTCGTGACCTCGCGGACCCGCAGGACGAGCGGCACACCGAGCCAGTCCAGGACGGTGATGAGCAGCCAGACTGCGCCAGTGCTCAGAGCGAGGAGCGCGCCGAGGAAGAGCACGAAGGCCAACCCCACTCCCGACTGCTCGATCAGTACCAGGACGAGGTAGATGGCTATGAGCACGGCGGCGCCGGCAGCATAGGGCGCGAGGCGCTCGTACCACGGTGGAAGCTGCTCGTCCGGGGGCGTCGGCCGCTCACCCATGTCCCACGGTTGCATGATGCACCCCCTTTGCGGCTCCACCATTTCCGAGCAACACGGGTAAGTCTAACCGGATCGCGGTGCTAGGCAGCGAGGATAGCGTTCTGCGCCTTGGCGATTGCCGCCGTCGCGGTCGCAACCGACTGCTTGCCCGCCCACACCGGCGCCAGCCCCTCTTCATAAGCGAGCAGCAGCTTCGCGCGTGCCGGGTGCAGCGGCAGGTCGCGCGCGTGTTCCAGCGCCGCCAGGAGTGGCTCGCCACCAAACCAGGGCGCCACCGACCGCGCGACCGAGCGTCGCGCCGGTGGTGGCATGTTGGGAAAGGTCAGCTTGGGGCCCTTTTGGGCGGTTCCCTGCTGGAAGGCGCGCTGTGTCTCTTCCCCGGCCCACCAGCGGAGGAAGGTCCAGGCCTCGTCCGGCACGTTGGTCGCGGCGCCCAGATGGAATGCCGATCGCGCGGCGAAGAGCCAGTTGGCCGGCTTGGCCGGGCCATGGGGCGCCGTCACCACGCCGTACTGCAGCCCAGAGGTGGCTTGCGGGACAATCAAGGTGCCGGTGTAGCTACGAGCCGCGTACAGCATGGCCAGCCGGCCGATCTTGAACAACTCATCCCCACTCACCTCGTCGGCGCTCGGCCACACGGCATGGGTATCGCGCTGCTCGAAGAGCCACTCCAGCGCCTCCCGCGCCGGCGGCTCGTCCACCAGGCTCTTGGTCAGGTCTGCGTCTACGAGGTCGCCGCCATTGGCCCAAATCCAGGGAATCGTCGCCGGGTAGCCAAGGTATCTCCCAACCACTCCCTCGTAGGGAATGTAATCACGGCTTAGCGCAAACCCGTAGACGGGCTTGGCCCGCTGGCGGCGGGTCAGCTCACGGGCACGGTCGAGGAGGTGCTGCCAGGTCCAATCGCTTGGCGGCGCGGACACGCCGGCGGCGGCTAGGAGGTCCTGGTTATAGAACACGAGCTGGGTATCCGCGTGGGTATGCAGCGCGTACAGGTCGCCGCGCCAGGTGCTGCGCTCCAGGCAGCCCGGCCAGAAGTCGGAAAGGTCGTAGCCGTCGCGCCGGATGAACTGGTTCAACCCTAGCAGTGCCCCCTGCGCGACCAACGACGGGACGGGGTCTCCGAGCCACCAGGGGAGATTTACGATGTCCTGCATGATGTCCCCGGCTTGGCCGGTAGCAATAGCCTCCCGGAACACCTCCTGGAACTCCGGGAGGTATCTCCAGTCTTGCCACTCGATAGTCAGGTGTGGGTGTGCCTCGGTGAATGGCGCCGTGTATTCGTGGAACTGGTCCACAGTGAGCGGACCGAATCCCGACGGGATGAAACGCACCAGGACGGGGATCTGTCGCTGAGTCTGGCGGGGGAGGTCCGAGCCTGGCGGCTTGGCGATGGCCGGCCGGGTTTCCTGGGTAGTGTCAGGGGCCACCTCGCCGCCGGCGCCCCCCGTCATGTCGCACGCCACGGCCAGCAGGCCGGCACCGATTGCTGCACCGCCGGCGAGGTATTGCCGCCGGGTAAGCGCTGCCATTGCAGGCCTCCTTCCGGTGGGCAGAAGACAGGGTTACTTCATTCTATCCAAAGGCAGTTCCATTAAATGGTTCAACTACACTATACGCTTGTCGGCGGAGCGAGTCAAGCGCCGGCGGAGAGGGGCGGGGTGGTGGTGACGTTGACTGCTTGCAAACGACCACTGACCGGAACCACCGTGTACAATGGACTTGCCGCCTAGTCCCGCAGCCGACCGTCCCCGAGGAGGTGGAGCGCATGAACGAGGACGAGAAATATCTGTTCGATCTTAACGGCTACATTGTGGTCAAGAACGTGCTCGACGAGGAGGCCCTCGCGCGCTGTAACGAGGCCATTGACCACTATGCGGGCGGGATCCGCGAGCGCACCCAGTCCCTGGCGGGCAGTTCCAAGCCGTTGCGTGGGATCACCGGGCGCGGCGAGTTGAGCGGGATGCTGGGGTGGGAGCATCCCTGGCGTGAGCCGTTCCGGGACATGCTGGCCCATCCCCGCATTGTGCCCTACCTGCATGACATCCTGGGCAAAGGCTTCCGCCTGGACCATCTGCCGTCGCTGATTGCCATGCGCCGGGGAGCGGAAGGACACCAGTTGCATGGTTCGTCGGGGCCGGGGTTCGATCCGCACCAGTACTACATCTTCCAAGATGGGCGGATGCACAACGGCCTGACCGTTGTGTCGTGGCAGCTCACCGATGTCAACCCCGGCGATGGTGGACTGTGCTTGGTTCCCGGCAGTCACAAGTGCAACTTCGCCTTGCCCCAGGAATTGAGGACCTACGAGCAGCACCAAGAATTCGTCAAGCAGATACCTTGCAAGGCCGGCGACGTGGTGATCTTCACCGAGGCGGTAACTCATGGGACGCTGCCCTGGCAGAGCGAGCATCAGCGGCGCTCAATCCTGATTCGGTATTCGCCGGGCAATCTCGCCTATGCCAAACACTACGAGGCTTGGCCGGAGGCGTTTGTGGACGGAATGAGCGAGGAACAACTGGCCGTGATGGAGCCTCCGTACCACCTCCGCCTCGAGCGCCCGGCGCTGGACGATGCAGGGACGCTGGAATAGCGGGTTACAGGAAAGCCCCCTCCCTAGCCCTCCCCCGTTGCGACGGGGGAGGGAACACACTGGCACCTTGCCGCAGCGACGACCATGCCGCCATCTTCCTACGGAGCGGGGGACTCAGAGGTAGCGGTCGAACCAGGCGATGCTGCGGTACCAGAGGTCTTCCAGGTTTTCCTGTGACCAGGTCCAGAGGCCCATTTCCTCGTCGTAGTAGCGCACCAGGGTCGCCACCTTGCCCAGCCGGCGCAGGCCGGCGTAAATCTCCTCACTGTGACTAATAGGGATCGGATCCTCGGTACCGTGCAGCAGCAAGAGCGGCGTGGTGACGCGGTGGAGGTGAAACAGCGGCGAGTTCTCCACGTACTGCTCCGGCACCTCCCAGATCGTACCGCCCAAGCGAGTCTCGTGCTCCTTGGCGTGCTCCAGCCAGCCTAGATGGTTGCCTTTGATATGTAGCGGCCACGAGATCAGGTTTGTGAACGAGTCGACCGCCACGGCCGCGCGGAACCGCTCGGTGCGGGTGACTATGGAGCAGGTCGCGTAGCCGCCGAGATTGAAGCCCATCACACCGAGCCGGTCGGGATCGCTATAGCCTTGCTCTACCGCCGCATCTATGTCTTCCAGAGTGCGGACGGTCATCGCGTCCGCGCCTTGCACGGGGACATTCGGGAACAGCACGGCGTAGCCGCGGGTCGTAAACAGGTGTAGGCTGCCGCTGCCGGAGAGGACAAAGGAGCGCAACATGCTAACGCCGCCGTACCCAAAAGCCGTGTTGACAATCGTAGGGTAGCGCTGCCCGGGCTGATAGTCGGGCGGCAGGAAGAGCGCCGCCCGCCGCGCGCTGCCGTCCGCGCCGGTATAGGTGAGGAGGCGGCCGGTACCTAATGGCACGTGTGCGAGGTGGGGATTGAGGTCCGTCAGGCGGCGCTCGGTGCCGGCGAGCACATCAATGACGCATAGCTCGCGAGGGTGCTTTTGGCTCTCGATGGTGCTGACGATGACATGGCCGTCGTTATCGCTCCGAGCGGCCACGTCGAGCAGCGAGCGCTCCTTGTTGGGCAGCACCTCCTCCGGCTCGCTACCGGTTAGTCGCAGCAGCGCCTCCCCGCTCTTGTGGCGGTGCCGGCCGACGACGATGACCGTACCGGGCCGTCCGAAATCGCTGGCGATCATTCCGGTCAGCGGATAGATCGGGCCCAGCAGGCGATAGTCCTGCTGGTCGGGCGCCATGTTCTGCCGAGCGCCCGTATCGGTCGCCAAGCGGTAGACCTCCTGGCAGTCTACGCTCCAGCAATAGAGGAACCGGCCATCGTCCGACCACAGCGGCGGTGGATACGGTTCTTCGTGGCCGAAATCCACCTCACTCCCGTCTTGGAGCACCCGCTCCGTGCCGTCCAGCGCGAGCAGCGCGACCCGTCCGGGGCCGCCGCCGTAGGTGTGGTAGGCCAGCGCGTCGCTGTGCGGCGACCAAGAGAAGGTAGTACCGAACGACATCGGCACTCGGCGCCGCAAGACATCGTGCCGCGTTCCGTCAACCGCGATTAGGTGGAGATCGGACAAGACGCTGTTACCATCATCGGACTCGATCTTCCAGTAGGCGGGGTCGTAGCAGGACGCCGCAAGATACCGGCCGTCGGGCGAGAGCTGGGACAGATTGAGCACAAGATCGGTTGCCAGCCGCTGCACCTCGCCGGTCCGGATATCAATAATGGCCAAGTCGCCGCGGCTCTGTTCATACCAGGGTCGGCTTTCGCCGGTGGGAGAGGTCGGTGGCGCTTCCGGCGGCGAGACCCAGACCTCGCGCGTGCCCTCCGGCGCCGGCGGCTCGCGTCGCGGGGGCGGCTGCCAGCCGGCGGTCCGCAGCTTAGCCACCAGCCGCGTGCTGTCCGGGAACCACTGGCACACCTCATATTCAAACGTCACCTGGACCGGATCGGCACAGGCGAGGCGTGTGGCGTTCGTCTCGCGGTCCCAGAGCCAGACTTGCGCGATACCGTTGCGGTCGGAGCAGAACGCCAGCCAACGGCCGTCGGGCGACCAGCGCGGCCCCCAACTGCTATGCCGGCCGGAGGTGAGCGAGCGCCACACGCCACTGTCCAACTCGGCGACGGCCAACTCAAGGCCCACGCCATGTGAAGGCACACCGCGCTCGGTGGCTGCGTCGTAGGGCCGCTGGGCGAAGGAGCGGATAGCGAATGCGACGAGGGTGCTATCCGGGGAGATGGCGGCGGGGTCTGCGTACCCCTCTGCGCTCCTGAGGCCCTGGACATCGGTGATCTCCAAGGGCCGCATAGGGGCCGCTGCGTCGGCTGGGGTGCTGCGCTGCGCGTCGGTGGTCATCGTCCCTCCTCACTGCGCCGGTGACTCGCCGGGAGTAGTGGCGCGAGGCGGTCGAGACTTACCACACGCTGCCGCGGTACGCGGCGTAGAGGGCTGCGTCATCGGGAGGCTGCGTGGTTGCTTCCGCCGACCTCGCGCTACCTCCATATGGGCGCAGCCGCACCAGTCTTACAGGGCGCATGAAGACGCCGGTGGTAGTCACGAGCGAGGTGAGGTGGTCCATACCGGTCACTTCCGGTAGCAGTTCGTCTGCCATTGGCGTAGCCGGAGGCGAAGGGAAGAAGACGCCCTTATGCCAACGTGCCAGGCGCAGCACCTCGGCCACGTCGTCGGGAGAGAGCATCTGCACTGCCGGATGGTCCCGGGGCGGACGATCTTGGCGCAAGTCGTCGAGCCACGCTGAAAGTAGCTCGCCTCTGAGGGCCTCGTTTTCCGATGTCACGGGTGCTCCTCGCTGCTATCTCCCACGTAGTCTACAACGCTAATGGAGTGTTGGCATGTCGTTGGCGCGGTCAGAGGCGATCAAGCGCTCGCGTAGCCAGGCGAGCGCGCGGAACTTCGTGGTATACACCTTACTCCGCGACCAGCCATGCCGGGCCATGATCTCCTGAGTCGTCTGCTCCGCGAAGAAGTAGGCTTGGATGACGATGCGGTAATCCCGGGGCGCGGTGGCGAGCACCTGCCGGAGTATCGCCCGGCGCTCTTGGACGGTGAGGCGTTGGAGGGCGGAGGCCTCCGGGTCGTCCGCGGCGGGATCGGCCAACTCGAGTTGCACCGCATCGAGCGCGGTGCCGAAGAAGCGGCGCTTGAACTGCTCCTGGGCCACGTGGTTGGCAATCGCGCGGAGCCAGGCAAAGATGCCGATGCCCCGGTACTCGAAGTCGCCGATGCGCCGCCAGGCCCGCTCCCAGGTCTCATTGGCAACATCCTGCTGCTCCGGGTGGGTCAGACCCTTGGCCGCCAGGTGCAGGAACAGGCGCGGCTGGTATCGCTCAACCAAGACCTGGAAGGCCGCGTGTGCCTGCTCGCGCGTACCGGTTTGGAGCCGGCGCACGAGGGCTGCATCGTCCGATGGCTCGCGCGGCGGTAGCAACGCTCAACCCCGTCCTGGCGGCGAGTTCTCGAAGCTCCATGGCAGCACAGCGGCAAGTCTTACACGTCCCCTCGTTCGTGGGTGGGGCAGCCTTTGAGAGCCGGCCGGGGCCAGGCTTACGTCCCACTGCGACACTGGCACTCGGTGGGCGTTACGGTGTTTTCGCGAGCAGTGCATTGATAGTGGGAACCAGATCGTCCATGGCGCGCCGAGCATCTTGCAGGCCGGCCCAGATCGGTTGGCAGCCCTGCCAGATCGCTGGAAGCACCTCGTCGTAGTGGGGGATATGCTGCGGGGGACGTAGGGTTTTGGCCGTCTCGATAGAAGCGGGAAGGACGTCACGCTCGGTCAACCAGGCGTCCTGCTGCAGCAAGGAGTGGTCGGCCAGCGACTGGCGAGCCGGCATCATGACGCCGCGCACGTCAAGCAGGTCAAGGCGTCGCGCCTCAGGTATTGAGGCGACCCAGCCAGTCGGGGGACCAGCCGCCGCGAAGCCCGCCGCACTCGTCAGGAACTTCAGCCATTCCCAGGCAGCATCAGGATTGGCGGTACTAGCTGCGATGCTGTAGCTCTCCGGCCAGGAAGAAGTCTCGCGGCCGGCAGGACCAATGGGCACCGTCGTGACCGCCCAGTCGAGGGCGGGATTTTCCCGCACACTCCAGTCAATGCCAGGGGTTTTCCGCGCGCTGCTATCCCGTTCCACCACCCAGGCGATGTTTGGCGTGAGGTGGAAATGGGGCATGAGTCCGAACCGACCGGTCGGGAACAACGTGAACTCGCTGCCACGCAGGCGCCGCAGATCGGTCGGAGATGGCGAGACGCGGTGCGTGAGCCACAGCTCGGCGATCCACTGCAATGCCGCTACCGCCGGCGGGGAGTCCAGCGCACACCGCTGTCCATCGGTACTGAGCAGGCTGCCACCCCACGCCCACAGGGTATGGAGCAAGGATGGAAACCAGGTCGAATACAGCGCACCCCAGACGGGCGGGTCGGCCTCCAAGTCGGTGAGTCGTGCTGCCGCCTCGAACCACCGGTCATAGGTCCAGGTGTGGTCCGGCAATGGCAACTGGGCTTGCTGGAATAGGCCGCGATTCACGTACATGAGGTGCGGGGACCAGGCTTCGGGCAGGGCCACCTGCGTGCCAGCGTAGCGCCCGGCGGCCAGGATCGCCGGGTAGAAGTCGTCGGCATCTTCCTGATCCTGCTTCAGTCGCGGTACGAGATCGAGTGCCCAGCCATCCTGGGCGGCACGCGGCACAAAGAATTCCCCAAGCTCGAACACATCCGGCATTGTGCCGGCAGCCACTCGCGACGCAAGCGTTTCTTCTGGGATGAAGAACTTGTCGGCATGCCACTCGATCTCCACGGCAATGTTGGGGAACTTCTCGCTGAAGGTAGCGATCTGGATGGGCCGGTGGGCCTGATTTCGGGGATGGTTGCGAATGAAGAAGCGGACGGTGCTCTTGGGAGTAGCCTGTCCTGGCAAGGGGAGGCTCAGATCGCACGCCGCGCTCAGGAGGCCGCCCAGGGCGGTACCAACTCTCCGGAGATGCTGCCGCCGAGTCGTACCGGCCATAGAACTCCCTCCCCGTGAGGTGTTGCCCTACCTACGCAGCTACCGGGATGCTCTTGATTAGATCAATCAAGTCTACTGTAGCCGTGACATTTCAATGGCTCAACTCCTAGTCCTGTGACGGAGGCAGGAGGAAGCTGAGGACTCCAACTCAGCCGGTTGGGTGCCGGGAGCAGCACGGCGCAGCTACGGCTGGCGCCAATCCTGGTCGAGAGTTGTGACCGTCAGCCAGCCTATCGCTGCCGCCACGCTGACGAGGGCGGCGAGGGCTATCAGCGGGAGGACGGTGAGATGCGCGAGGCTGAGTTCACCGAGTACCACTAGCGCGGTGATTGTCCCGGCGACCATCGCACCGGCGGCGAGGAACGGGCTGGCGGCCGTGTGCCAGAAGGTACGGGCCGGGGCGAGGCACTCCAAGTGGGAGCGCATTCCCGCAGCGATCATGTCGTAGCTGAGACGCCGCGTGATCGGTCCGACGGCCTCCGGCGTCGTGGCTTCCCACTGGATGACGTCGGTGGCCGTTGCGAGGATCGCCGCCCGTTGTGGTGACGGCAGGACGTGCGCGACGGTGGTCAGCGCGGCCGCCGCCTGCTGCACGGCGCTCTCCAGAGTGGCGTCGGCCGATGTGGCCATTCGTGGCCAACGACCCACGAGCACGCGCAGCACGCGCCAGCCCATCGCCAGCGGTGCGAGCCAGGAGGCTACCGGCCGGGCCCAAGGAGTAGAGGCGGCGCTTGTTGGTGCTGCGACATCGTGGCTTGGCACGACCGCCCTGGCCCGCTCCGCCTGCTCTTCCCGCTCCAGTGCGGCCAAGCGGTCGAACTGCCGCGTGCGGTAGTAGTGCGCCTGACGGTGCGTGCGGATGACCTGCCGGTTGTGGGCAACCCAGTCATAGGGATCGCTGGCGGGCGCACTGGGGAAATGTAGCCGGCTCTCATTATCCGCTACGTCCGCTCCATGCATCAGGCGGTCGCCCAAGCGGAGCAGCCGCCGCGCTATGACCACACTGACGATGAGACTTCCCAGAGTCGCCACAATAGACGGTAGCCCGCCGCCGAGGGATGTCCAGAGGGCTGCGACCGGACCGAAGCAGAGCCAGACGGCAACAACCGCCCAGGTAAAGGCGGCAGCGTAGATGGTCAGGCCGGCGAGCAGGCGGCCCATGTCCGTGACGGCTTCACCCGCTGTGGTGCAGGCATGACCGAGCCGGACAGGAACGGCCGGCGCGGCCATCATCGCACCCTTTCGGCCGCCAACTGTTCCCACCCGGGGCCGAGAGCCGCCGACGTGGGGAGCGTCTCAAGACGGCGGCGGCGGGCGAGCGCGACCTCTCCCAAGCCGGTAATCACGTACACTGGACGCATGGCCCGCCGAATCGTCCCCCGCGGACCGGGCACCTCGACTTCCCGGTCACCCTCGCCACGGATGAGGCCGTCATCATCCATGCGCTTCAGCGCGTAGTGTAGCGTGGCCGGATCGAGCCGCTTCATCGGATAGTCCGCCGTGGCCAAGAGGCGATGCACGCGCTGGATGATCTCGATGCCGGGGATGGGTTCAGTGGCACTCAACACGCGCAAAATCCACCAGGATGGCTCACCCATCCGGCGGAATACGCGCGTGAGTGTGTCCTCGTCGTCGCGCTGTGGCATAGCAATGCCGCCCTTTTGCTTAAGTGGCTCAATGGAAGTATACGCCCAGAGATTAAATCAGTCAAGTCACCTGGCGAGGGATAGTTGGACCTAACCCCCGCCCCTTCCCTGCGAGGGAAG
>JAJDZR010000036.1 GCA_022824545.1 Chloroflexota bacterium | reverse complement strand
CGATTTGCCGGAGCGAGCAGCCCTGGGCGTGTAGACGGGCCAATTCACACCGGTCTTCAATACCAAGCTGCGTGTATGCTTGTCCCATGGCAACACCTTACTCTGGTGTTGCACTTCGTTTGTGAGTCTAGGGAATCCAGGTGCCTTTGGTACAGACTCGCACCCGTTGCGGACTCCCCCTTCGCGGGAATGACCGAGAAATATCACCAGTACCTAGTCAACGCAGTCGCACGGAAGGTAGATGACCTATGGCAAGAGAGCGCTTAGTCCTCGCGTATTCCGGTGGATTGGACACGTCAGTAGCGATCCGCTGGATTCAGGAAAAGTACGACATGGACGTGATCGCCATGACGGTTGACGTCGGCCATCAGGGTGATCTCGCAGGGATCCAACAGCGCGCCAGGGACATTGGCGCGGTGGATGCCGTCGTTTCGGATGCCAAGGACCTGTTCGTCAAGTATTTCGTCTGGCCCGCGCTCCAGGGCGGCGCCATCTACGAAGGCGACTACCTGCTCGCGACGGCGCTCGCACGACCGCTGCAAGCCTGGCTGCTGGTCGAAACCGCCGAGGAATTCGGTGCGACCGCCGTGGCGCACGGCTGCACCGGTAAAGGCAACGACCAGGTCCGCTTCGATGTCTCGATCAAGGCCCTCAACCCAGACCTGCGGATCGTCGCGCCGGTGCGCGAATGGCGGCTGACGCGCGACGAGGAGATTAGGTGGGCCGAAGAGCGCGGTATCCCCATCCCGGTGACCAAGGAAAGCTCCTACAGCGTGGACCAGAACCTCTGGGGCCGCTCGGTCGAGGCGGGTATCCTGGAAGACCCCTGGGCCGAGCCTCCCGACGACGTGTGGGAATGGACCGCCGACCCGCTCACCGCGCCTCAGGACCCGGCCTACGTCGAGATCGAGTTCGAGCAGGGCATTCCCGTCGCCCTCGACGGCGAGCGGCTCGACGGCGTGACCCTGATCGAGCGCTTGAGCAAGCTGGCCGGGGCGCACGGCGTCGGGCGCGTGGACCACATCGAGAACCGGCTGGTGGGCATCAAGTCGCGCGAGGTGTATGAGGCGCCGGCCGGGGTGGTGCTCTACCAGGCGCACCGCCAACTGGAGAAGATGGTGCTCTCAAAAGAGCAGGCCCGTTTCAAGGAGACCGTCGCCAGCGAGTACGCCTCACTCGTCTACAACGGCCAGTGGTTCACCTCCCTGCACCAGGACCTCGCCGCCTTCATCACCAGCAGCCAGCGCCACGTCACCGGCGCCGTGCGCGTGCGCCTACACAAGGGCACCTGCCGCGTCGTCGGCCGGTCCGCGCCCGACGCGCTCTACAGCCACCAGCTCGCCACCTACGACACCGGCGACCAATTCGACCACAGCGCCGCCGAGGGCTTCATCGCCCTTTGGGGCCTGCCCGTCCGCACGCAAGCCGAGCGCCAGCAGCTGCACCGCCCCGCCGAGCGCCCCCGCCTCACCGGCAGCACCTCCGTCGAGTAGCCGGTCGCCGGTAGGAAGTGGCCGGTGGGCTGGGTCAGCGTCTGCCCGTTCCCTCACTCGTCCACGAGCCACCTGCTGCCGTTCACCGGCAACCTCGGCTAATCGTCAGGTTAGCCCCCAGCCGCCCGCCGCCAGCTCCCCGGTAGCCCGCTCATTTGTTTGGCCCGGCCCCGATTAACGCTTCGATCCTCTGCGCTAGTCTGTCGCGCAATTCTGCGGGCGTTTCCCAGAAGATATGGTAGTACTGCCTTGTATCGAAGTGTATGTCGTCTTCCATAGTCTTCCGGCAAGTGTAAATCACCGGGAGTCCGAGTCCGTAGGCGAAGCCGGCCTCGTAGTACACTCCACCTCGTGCCCCACCTTCGCCGTGGGTGAAGTCTGCCACCAAGAATCGCGAGCGCCGAATTTCGGCAATAATCTCGTCGTCAATCTTGTTGACGTCTGGTTTCCTGTCAATCCGCATCGGCGTGTATCCGGCTGCTTCTATACCCTTTCTGATTCCTTGCTCATAAGCGTCATCCATCTCGTCACCGAACCACATGGCAACAAATGCTTGGGAGGAGTCGATGTTGGTTGCCTGATCTGCGATGCGACTGTAGCCATCTACTGTGACCGTGCCCCGAATAGTCCCCCCTGAATATCGACGACCTTGTATCCATTCTTTTTCAATCAGATAGTCGAGAAAGTAGCGAACATCACCCCAATTTGTTGACTCGGACCATGCATATGCAGCGTGATTTTCCTCGTCAACGGCAACCGCAGTTGCTACTGCCTCTGCCTGCTCGGCGATGCACTGAAGCAGTCTCTCAGCCCGCACGTGAACCGGAAGAGGCTGTTTATCCCCGATATAGGCGAGAGTGTCTGTCGTAACCCTCGGTTTCTTAACTCCCTGCCCCCGTTGGTCGATGAGCCAAGTAGTTAGCCGCGCTTTCCCGGCGTCTCCTAGGGCACCGAGCCGTTCTTTAGCATAGTCGGTAATCTCATATGCACCGCCAGCACGTGGAGAGTCTTCTACCCATGTCAGGTCTGCCATGGTTGAGTGCCGTCCCTCTGCCTTGTATCCTCGACCCCAGATCGGGCATGTATCAATCGGGCTGCCTTGCCACATCTCCACTGAAACGCTCCTGACACTTGATCCGAACTACAAAGGCTTAGGCACAATCGCCGCAAACCACTCCAGTGCCCGAGCCTGCATCTCCCACACTCTCTATTGTACCCGGCACATCGGAGACGGGCGTAGCGCGCCGTAACCCCTACTCAGTGCGCTCTGTGGCAAAAAGAGCCTGCGAGAGTCTCCCGGTGCCACTTGCTGGCAGACTGTGCAAACGTACAGTATAATCACCATACGAGGCCAGTATCATGGCGCGGGGATTGACCAACCGGCAGCGCGAGGTGTTGGCCCACATTCGCGCCGCCCTGGAGCGCACCGGCCGCCCACCGACACTGCGCGAGTTGGGCGCGCGACTGGGCATTCGCTCCACCAACGGCGTGCGCGATCACTTGGAGGCGCTCGTCGCCAAGGGCTATCTGGCCCGCGACCCGCATAGCGCCCGCGGCCTGCGCCTGCTCCAAGCACCGCCTCCGGGTACGGTTGCCGACCTGCCGCCGGCAACGCCGGGCGTGCGGCGCGTGCCGCTGCTCGGTGGCGTCGCCGCCGGCAAGCCGCTCTTCGCCGACCAGGAGCTAGGCGATGCTTTACTCCTCGACGAGCGTGTTGTGCCAAACGGCGGAGCGGTGTTTGCCTTGCGCGTCGAGGGGGATAGTATGCGCGACGCTGCCATCCACGACGGCGATTACGTCGTCGTCCGCGAGCAGCGGAGCGCCGAGTCGGGCGACATCGTTGTCGCGCTTCTGGAGGACGAGGCGACCGTCAAGCGCTTCTTCCCGGAGCGCGATTTCGTGCGGCTCCAGCCGGAGAATAGCCGTCATGAGCCGGTCATCGTGCGCCGGGACGACCGCAGTATGCGCCTACTCGGCAAGGTGACTGCCGTCATCTCGCGCCGGCCCTAGGGCCTGTCGTCAAATCACCTTCGCCCAAAGTGCGATGGCGCGAATCTGGCAGTGGGCCAGGAACGAAGCGGCCTGCTTGGCGTAGCGCGTCGCCACCCCACGCCATTGCTTGAACTGGCAAAACCCATTCTCC
>JAJDZR010000027.1 GCA_022824545.1 Chloroflexota bacterium | reverse complement strand
ATTTGCCGGAGCGAGCAGCCCTGGGCGTGTAGACGGGCCAATTCACACCGGTCTTCAATACCAAGCTGCGTGTATGCTTGTCCCATGGCAACACCTTACTCTGGTGTTGCACTTCGTTTGTGAGTCTAGGGAATCCACGTCTCCCCGCTCGCCGGGGGGCCACAGGGGGCCGTGGTGAGGGCAACCGCTCATTTGAGGTCGAGCCGGTCGAGTACCTCCCGGTTGACGACGCCACGGGGGCGGTGACCGGTGAGGACGGCGGCGACTTCAAGTGCCGGGCGCCGGCGACGCTCACGGGCCGCCCAGTCGCTGGCCGAGGCCATGTGTGGCGTAACCACGACGTTGGGCATCGTCCGCAGCGGGCTATCGGGCGCGAGCGGCTCCTGCTCCGTCACGTCCAGCCCGGCAGCCAGTAGCCGCCCCTCCTGGAGCGCCGCGACCAGCGCGGCCTCATCCACCACCCGGCCGCGCGCGGTGTTGATGAAGATGGCGTGGCGCTGCACCAGCGCGAACTCGGGAGCGCCGATCAGGTGATAGGTGTCCGGCAGCAGCGGTACGTGGCAGGAGATGAAATCGGCATCCTGCAGCACCTCGACCATCGGTACCGACCGTACTCCGTGCGCGGCGAAGACTGCCGGGTCCACGTAAGGGTCGTAGGCGATGATCTCGCGCAGTGCAAAGCCGGCCATGCGCTGTGCCACGCCCCGCGCGACGTTGCCGAAACCGAGCAAGCCGAGCGTGTTCCCGGTCAGGCGATGGATCATGCCCCGCTCGCCGCCCCAGCCGCCGGCACGTATCTGCTGCGCCGCCGGCACAATCCAGCGCACACAGGCGAGGAGCAGGGCGACGGTATGGTTGGCGACCTCGTCAACAAAGACATCGGGCACGTTCGTGACGATGATGCCCTGCTCGGTGGCACAGTCCACATCCTCGAACCGATCCATCCCGATGCCGCCCACGGTAATGATCTTGCAGCGAGTGAGTGCCTGGATGAAGGGCCGCGAGACATGGTGCTTGCCGATGATCGCGTCGGCATCGCGGGCCTCGGCGAGCACCGTCGCATCGTCGTCGCTGGGAACGGTGACTAGCCGACAGCCGGCTTGCGCCAGGATTTCGCGCTCGCCGGCGGCGCCAAAGGTGCCGCCCGTGTCCACGACTACCACTTTGGGTTGCCGCCGTCCGTCAGATGTTGCCGCCTGAGGAGTACCGGTCCGCTCTCGTGCCGCCATGTAGGTCCGCTCCCTCCCGCTGAGATGAGCCAGTGTACCGCGTGCAGCGCGTCCAGGCGATGGCATTGCGGCCCGCCGCAAGCCGGAGGCCAGCCGGTCGTATCGCCAAGTCGGTAGTATTCGCCGGGGCAGGATGCGGCCGGGTGGCGCCAACGAATCCTATCCACGTAGGCGTCGCTGCCGGCTCTATGATGCGTCTGAGAGGAGGGAGGTTATGGCCCGCAGTGCTCCACGGCAACTCTACGACCGATTGGCCAATGACTATCATCTCATCTTTGCCGATTGGCACCGTTCCATGGCACGGCAAGCGGCGGCACTCGATGGGCTTATTCGCACCGATCTAGGGGGCGGACCACACTCCGTCCTGGATTGCACCTGTGGTATCGGTACACAGGCGCTTGGGCTGGCTGACCGGGGCTATCGCGTACATGCCACCGACCTGAGCGCGGCGGCCGTGGCGCGCGCGCGCCGGGAAGCGCAGGCGTTGGGCCTCGCACTCACGTTCGGCGTTGCCGATATCCGCTCGTTAGCAAAGCAGGTCCCCGGCGCTTTCGATGTCGTGTTGTCGTGTGACAACTCCTTACCCCACCTCCTGAGTGCAGCAGACGTACACCGGGCCGTTGTCAACATGCGAGCCAAGCTGCTCCCGGACGGACTGCTCCTAGCGAGCATCCGCGACTACGACCTCCTGATCCGAACAAAGCCGCGGGCCCTACTGCCGAACGTCCTCGACGATCCCGCGGGAAGGCGTATCGTCTTCCAGGTGTGGGACTGGGCACCAGATGGACGGACCTACACCTTCCACCTCTTCATCCTGCGCCAAACCGAGAGCGGGTGGCACACGGCGCACTATACGGGCACCTATCGGCCGCTGCTGCGCGCCGAGCTTACCGCTGCACTGGTTGCGGCGGGCTTCGCGGACCTCCGTTGGCGGCTCCCGCCGGATGGGGGCTACGTTCAACCGGTTATCACTGCCCGCAAGCATTGAGCGAGAGCGCGGGTTGGAATGGCGATGATCCCCTTGCTCGCCGCCCCAGGCCGCGCGAACATTCGTGGCTACCGTTCGAGGAAGGAGCGGGGCGAGCATGGTGTCTCCCGGCACTGCGGCCAGCCGGACGCTGGTAGTGCTCAGGTGAAGATTTGGAGCGCGACGATCAACCCCGCCAGCGCAGTCAGCCCCGCCAGCAACGCACCGGCCAGCTTCCACGTCAGCGCATTCATCGCGGCGTGAATCTCAGTCCGCAGGCGTTCCTGGTCCGCCCGCAAGTCCGCCAAGTCGGCCTTGGTCGCCAGATGGGGGAGCAAGGCCTGTACTGCGGCCAGATCACGCTCCATATCAGCGCGCAGGTCGGCCAGATCGGCCTTAGTCGCCAGGTGGGGGAGGAGCGCCTGTAACGTGACCAGGTCGACGTCCCGCGTTGCCGGTACTGCGGCATCCATCGTCTCAGTAGCCATGTCAACCTCTTGGGCCGCTCACCCTCGCCGTACAGTGTAGCATGGTGAACGGCCTTACTATTGCTGCATGTTACTAC
>JAJDZR010000100.1 GCA_022824545.1 Chloroflexota bacterium | reverse complement strand
TTGGTGGCGAACGTGCGGCGGGACTGCAAGCCGGCCAGCACCGCCTCGCGCGAGCGCTCGCCGGTGGGCAGCCAGAGGCCGGTCAGCCCTTGGACGAACGGCGCGGCGCGGGAATGGTCGCTGGCGCCGACGACGCCGACGCGCAACCCTTGGCGCCAGAGCGACTGCACCCACTGCGGGTATTCGCCGCGGGTTTGGATGATCTCCGCGACCGGCTCGTAGGCGGGGCCGTAGGTGCGGACGAGATCGTCGCCGCGGTGTCCCTGATGGTGACGAATGGCGACGACCTTGCCCGATGGTAGCCAGGCGTCGAGCTTCGGCCACACGGCGGCCAGGTCCGGCGAGGAGAGGCACGCTACCCGCAGATCGTGGCCGATGGCTTGATCGGCGTAGAAGAAGTTCGTGTGTCCCGGGGGAATAGCCAACTCGAAGCCGTACAGCGCGAGCACGCCGCCGGTGGCGAGCAGCGCAGCCAGGTCTTCGACGTGTCGCCATTCGGCGTAGCTCATGTATTCGAGGTGCTCGGTGAGTGCATAGAAATCCAGCGCGGCCACGTCCTGGACCCACTGCCAGTGATTCAGGGGATCGCCGTCGTTGGCGGACAGGCACTTGGAATAGACGCTGTGGCGGTGGAGATCGCCGAAGAGCAGCGAGTAGGACTGGCCGTTCACCGTCGCGGTGCGAGCCGGGGCGGTGGCGGCCGGCCGAGCCGGGTGCTGGGATGACAGCACGGCGGGGGCGGAGGCGGGCAGACGTTCGGTGGGAGGGGCCGAGGCCTGTCCGGTCAACCGGACCTGCTCCACTACCAGGCGGTGGTTTTCGACCGGGTGCGAGGGGTGCTGCGAGGATGATCGGGTGTAGTCGCCGGCGTGGTAGGCCAGCAGCCAGGAAGTGCCGGCGGCGCCAGTGGGAATCACCCCGTAGGGGCTATCCGGGACGCCGCTGTGGGTGCTCAGACGCTCCGGCGCAGTCCAATCGTCGCCGGTATGCCGCACCGCGCTGATGGCCCAGCCGAAATCCTTGAACGCGGCGCTACGGAACTGCCGATAGAACACGACCGGTCCCTGCGGGCCGAGGACGATGCGCGGCGTCTGCGGGTTGATGAACTCATCCTCGGCCGAGTGCCGGAACGGGATTGCAGCCACCGGGAGGCGTCCAGGATCGCCCAGTGCCGGTTGGCCGGGTGCGGGGGCGATGCTGAGGTCGCCGGCGGCATCCGGCGTTACGACGGCAGCGTGGAGGGAGCGGATGTGGTTGAAGCGGTGGTTTAGCTGCCCCCAGCGCGTGGTGCGGCTCCAGACTACCCAGGCGTGACCGTCGGTCGCGGTGATCGCGGGTGTGAGGTGGAACGAGCCGGTTGGGGCCGGTGAGACCAGGGCCGGTTCGCCCCAGGTCGTGCCCGCTGTCGCGTGACAGACAAAGACCTGATAGGCAGTGCCGTCCCACGCGGCCCAGGCACACCACAGCGCGCCGTCGGGAGCGGCAGACAGCGTGGGCGTCCAGGCGGACTGCCCAACGGGGGAGAGCGATGTCGGTTCGGACCATTTGGGAGGGTTGTGTGTGGTTGCAGCAAGCGGCCGGTGGGCGGCCACGATGCGCGGACGAGCCGCGGGGCTAGTGCCGGCTTGCGGCCACTGCTGCCAGACTACCCAGAGCCGCCCGGCGTGGTCTACGGCCGCTTGGGGGGCGAGGATGGCACCGGCCGCCGCATGGATGACCTCGGGCCGGCCGCCAGCTATCGCCGCCATCAGGCGGCATCGGTCGTCCCGCCGCTCGGCCCAGATGACCGCTGGCGTAGTCTGCTGCGGCAGCGGTGCCAGGGCCGGCCCTTCGATGACGTGTCGGCTGCTGGCCAACTCGCGGACGGCATGTGCCGATGGGTCGTCGAGGCGGGCCAACGAGAGCGTGAAGTGGACGCCAGCCGAGCGGCGGCGCCACTCGGTGAGGGTCCGGCCGGGGCGCAAGGGCCACTCCTGGCGGGCATAGGCCAGCAGCGCCGGCTCCGGGTCGTGGCAGGCCGTCCACGCGAGCCAAGGGGCAGCATCACTCCAGGCGAGATCACCGGCCCAGCCGCCCGGCCGTTCGGCAAGGGACATGCTGCCTGAAGCCACGCTCATCTCTTTACGATCACCTTTCGGCTCTGAGGATACAACGAGCGGTGGGCTGGAGGTGCGAGGGGAGCCAGCGGAAGAGTCAAGCCGGCCGGAGGCCATTGTCCCGCGGGTTAGGTTTCCAGGACGGCCAAGGCGCGGGTGGCTACGGCGGCCGAATCGGGGGCGAACTGCACGCCATAGCGATAGTGCAGCGTCAACTCGCCGGTAGCGTTCCGAGCCATCAGCCCGCGCACCCGTACCAGCCGTCCCGTGATCGTCACGGTCTCCTCGCCACCAGCCGGCTGTGCCGGCCGAATGGTCAGCCGGATCTCCGCGCCCTCGGAGAGGTAGTGGGTGCTGGTGAATCGTAGCTCCTCGGAGTCTACTGATTCCGCCGACTCGTCCGGTCCGGAGCGCAACCCGGCGCCGCCGAGACTGAGGTCAACGGCTTGGACATCCGCCAAGGTAGTGACGGCGCCTGTGGTGGGGGATACTACGGCGAGTTGGGCACGACGCGCCTGATGTGCGCTGAGGGGCACGCGGACGTGCCGACGCCGCTGGCTGCCGGGGGGAAGGGTATCGGACTGGATCATCGCGGGACCTCCTGTCCCTGACCGCCAGAGCAGCTTCGGAAGCCACGGCACGACATGGGCATTGTACCTCAGGGGAACGGGCCTCACCCCCCGGCCCCCTCTCCACATGGTGGAGAGGGGGAATAGCGCCCGGACCGGGGGCTGTGAATTGCCCTGGATTCCCTAGACTCACAAACGAAGTGCAACACCAGAGTAAGGTGTTGCCATGGGACAAGCATACACGCAGCTTGGTATTGAAGACCGGTGTGAATTGGCCCGTCTACACGCCCAGGGCTGCTCGCTCCGGCAAAT
>JAJDZR010000105.1 GCA_022824545.1 Chloroflexota bacterium | reverse complement strand
TTCACGGAGGACGACGGTAACAACTTCGGGGGCACGCGATATATCGCGGGGTGTCACTTCGGGCTGGGGTAGACCAACCCCCTAGCCCCCTCCCTAAAGGTATGGGTATTTGTGGGGGTGTCGGGGGGTGGGTGGGCCGGTGCTTAGATTCCCGCTTTCGCGGGGATGACGGGGTGGGAATACAAGAAATAGGGAGAGGAGTGTAGCGATGGGACAGCCTACGTTTGCAGGGGTATGGCCGATCATGCCGACGCCGCTGAACGCGGACGGGACGATTGATGAGGACGGAACGCGGCGGGTCGTCAACTTCCTCGTCGAGGGGGGCATGGACGGTCTGTGGATGTTCGGCACGAGGGGCGAGGGGCCGAATCTGCTGCCCCAGTATCACCGGCGCGAGCTTGAGGTGGCGATGGAGGCGTCGAACGGGTGCATTCCGATTGTGACGGGGTGCGGGGCGCCCGGCACGGAGCACACGATCGAGAACATCCGCGTGGCCGAGGCGGTCGGGGTGGACATGGTGCATGTCACCGAGCCGTACTACTTCAAGATGAAAGAGCACGAAATGGCGGCGCACTACCGGGCGGTAGCGGATGCGGTCAAGGTACCGCTGGTGATCTACTTCCACGACACCAAGTACCCCAACGTGCGCCCCGGGGTGTGTCCGCCGATCATCAAGGAACTGGCGGCGCGCGACAACGTGGTCGGGATCAAGGTGTCTACCGGCGACCAGCGGATTATGCAGTCCATTGCGTGGGAGACGCAGGAAGTGACCGACAACTTCGGCGTGATGGTGACGGACGGGCAGATGTTCGTGGCGGGGATGCTGGTCGGGTGTGCGGGGACCACGCCGCCGGAGGCCGCCTTTGCGCCGAAAATGTACGCCGAGATGTATCGGCTGACGCAGCAGGGCGAATGGGACAAGGCCGTGGAGATTCAGAAGAAGATCATCCCGCTCTCGGACGCCATCACGGGGTATGGCCCGCCGTCGGGCAAGGCGTTGTACGCGGCGATGGGGCTGTGCCAAGAGCACGTGAGCATGCCGTTGCAGCGTATGCCGGAGCCGGCGCGCCAGAAGCTGCTGGACCTGTTCGAGGCCGGGAACTACGAATAGGGGAGGCGTGCCTCACCCCCCGGCCCCCTCTCCATATGGTGGAGAGGGGGAGAGGTTGCCTGTGCAAGCGGGCGTGACGGATGTGATGGGGGCTGGATTGCGGCGCAGGCGCAATGACGGAGGGAGGCAGCGTGGAGTACCGTCGGTTTGGGCGGACGGGATTATCGGTTTCGGTAGCCGGGCTGGGGACCGGGGGGCCGAGCAACCTGGGCCAGAATACGGGCGTCGCGGAGGCGGACGCGATTCGCGTGGTCCATCGCGCGCTCGACCTGGGCATCAACCTGATAGACACGGCCGCCGGCTACAAGGATAGCGAGGCGATCCTGGGCCGGGCACTGCGCGACGTGCCACGGGATAGCTATGTGCTGGCCAGCAAGTTCGCGGCGAACGACCAGGAGCGGGGCACGCTCTTCCCCTTGGAGGTGCTGGAGGAATCGCTGCACGAGAGCCTGCGGCGGCTAGGGGTGGATTATCTGGACGTGTTTCAGTTTCACGGGGTGCAGACGCGCCTCTATGAGCCGGTGATGGAGCGCTTTCTGCCGGAAGCGCGGCGCTGGCAGGAGCAGGGCAAGTTCCGGTTCTTGGGGATTACCGAGAACTACCGCAGCGACGGCACGCACGAGATGCTGCAACGGGCGCTGACCGATGACCATTTCGACACGATGATGGTGGGCTACAACCTGCTGGCTCCGAACGCCGAGCAGATTCTGCTCCCGCAGGCGCAGCTCCACGACGTCGGGGTGATGGTGATGTTCGCCGTGCGGCGGGTGCTCTCGCAGCCGGCCTACCTGACGGAGACGATCCAGGGCCTGAAGGCGCGCGGAGTGGTGGATGAGGACGCGGTGCCGGACGACCGCCCGCTGGACTGGCTGCTGCGCGATCACGTCGAGTCGGTGCCGAGCGCCGCCTACAAGTTCGTTGCCGACCACCCGGCCATTTCGACGGTGCTCACCGGGACGGGGAATATGGCGCACCTGGAGGCGAACGTGCGGTCACTGGTGGGGCCGCCGCTGCCGCCGGCAGACCGGAGCCGGCTGCTGCATGTCTTCGGCCGAGTGGAAGAGAGCATCGGCAACTAGGGGTGTGGCAGCAGGTGACGAGATGAGTAAGGCGCAGATGGTTAGTGCCCGGAAGTACGGGGACGGGGAGATCAGCTTGGCACGAGCGGCGCGGGAAGCCGGGATCACGCTGTGGGAGATGATGGCCTATCTGCGGCAACAGAAGGTCCCGGTGCAATACGATGTCGAAGACTTCGAGGAGGATGTGCAGACGGTGGCCCGCTGCAGCGCTCGCATCGCTCAGGGGTAATGAGACCGTGTATGACACGGATCCAGCGTGTCCTCCTGCAACTACAGGTGGCCTCCTGGCTGTCGGCCATTCCGACTAGTGAGCCTGGCGCACGAGCAGAGAAGCAACATGGGTGGACTATCGGGGTATGATCCGGCATGGGAGACTGCACGCGCGATGGCCGATCCTGTGCGCGTCTACAAGGACGACTCCCTGCTGCTCGCGACCGACTTTGAAGGCGGTAACGGCACCAATCCACGGTGCCTGGGCCGTGACCACTATTCTCTGCATCTTGAGCCAGAGCCAGGGAAGCACCCCTTCAGCGGCGTGGCGTACTATGTCTGCTTCGGCATCCAGAACTGCCAACCAACACCACGTACAGTACGCATCCGCCTGGTAGGGCACATCTGGGAGATCTGGCGGCGCCGAGACTGGGCCGAGCAGACCCAGCATCTCGTTGTCCGCCGCGGTGGACGCTGGTCCCAGCTCGATCCCGCTGCCCTCCACCAAGTTGAGGGGGCGACAGATACCCTGGACGTGCAGTTATCGCTGCCTGGCGCCGACGAACCAGCCTCGGCGCTGTTTGTCAGCAACTTCCACTGGTGGCCCTATAGCGAAGCCGTGCGGTATCTCCAGACCCTCGATAGCCGCGTCGCGCGGGTACAGGAGATCGCCCGCAGCTTTCAGAACCGGCCCATCTACGCCGTGGAGATCGGCAACGAGGCCGCGCATGCGCCGTGTATCGTGCATACGCAAACACCCCAGCCATCGGAGATGGGGAGCCTCGCCTGCCGAGCGATGATTGACTTCCTCTGCTCGGACGATCCGGCGGCGGCGGCGATCCGGGAGCGGTTCCGGGTCTGCTTCATCCCCATGACGAATCCCGACGGGACTGTGCTGGGCTACGGGGTGAGCGATGCCCAAGGTCGCTTTCCGTTCTTTGAGGGCCACCTGGCCGCCAGCGGCGCCGACACGGCCACACCGGAGACTGCGGCTGTGTGGCGCTATCTGGAAGCGCAGCGGCCCTGGCTCTTCTGGGAGTGGCACTCAAATAACTGGGCACGGCGCCCCGGTCACATGCTGCTGCGCTACCGCCCGGAATTGCTCAACGACCCGTCGCGCCGGGCTGTCTGGGCGGTGCTGGAGGAACGACTCTTAGCCTTGCCGCACACCCATCATGGTAGCTGGACCTCACATACGGAAGGCGGGTATCAAAACAGCCTAGGGTTCCAGGCCGTCACGCGGTTGGGGGCGATCTCCGGCATGATTAAGCACCATGATAAGTATCCGCTGTCGGTCAGCCATGACCATGCTATTGCGTGTCTGAAAGCCGCGGCGACAGTGTACCCCTCGTAGCCGCTCTCCGACACACGAATCGCAGAGGCCCGGCATGAAATGTCCCTACACGGTGCCGCTGTGCCAACTTGGGAGTGCGAGGTGACGCGCTCACCACCTCTGGCAGAAGTGAAGCGGCCGGACCTCTTGCCGATGGAGGGTCCGGCCGGCAGGGCTGGGGTTGGTGGGCGGTCCCGACCGGATTTGAACCGGCGATCTCCACCTTGACAGGGTGGCGTGTTAGTCCACTACACTACGGGACCCAGTGGGCGTAACCGACAATGGTTAATGATGCCTGGGATTACCTGCCGGCGTCAAGTGCGGGGGGTGTGGACCTAACCCCCCGGCCCCTTCCCTCGCAGGGAAGGGGAGTCTAGATTCCCTAGACTCACAAACGAAGTGCAACACCAGAGTAAGGTGTTGCCATGGGACAAGCATACACGCAGCTTGGTATTGAAGACCGGTGTGAATTGGCCCGTCTACACGCCCAGGGCTGCTCGCTCCGGCAAATCGCT
>JAJDZR010000057.1 GCA_022824545.1 Chloroflexota bacterium | reverse complement strand
GGCCATCTTGAAGATGCGCGCGTTCTGGTTCGCACCCGGATCGTCTACCGGACGGGGATACGTCTGCGTACCGAGCAGCCACTGGTCGCCGTAGCGAATGACGTTGCCGGGGCTGGAGTAGTTGAGGTTGAGGTCGCGTGGCGTAAATAGCTGCGGCTCGGTCCAGGTGACGAGGTCGGTGCTCTTGGTGACGGCAAGCTGATAGTAGACCCGCCGCCCGGGCTCGCGCCGGACCTGGCCGTAGAACACGCGGAAGACGCCCTCGTGGTAGTGACCGGCCGGATCCCGATGGCCGATGTGGCGATTGCCCCACAGAAAGACGGGGTGGGGAATGGCGTCCCAGTCAATAGCGGTCTTGGGTTGCTTGGCTTTTGCCTGTGTCATCGGTGTTCTCCCTTATAGATGTAGGCACGGCGCTAGCCTGCCTGCCTACCGGGCCAGGACCAGTGGAGCAGGTCATCGCTCCAGGCTACGGCCAGGCTCGCCTCGCCATGTATCTCCTGCTCCCGCACGCCTTCTTCAGTATCGCCATGGTAAAACAACACATACTTCCCCACGCTCGGCTCTCCGCGCAGGTCCAAAACGTGACCAGCCGTTAGGCGCCCTTGCGCCCACTGCCACTCCTTACTCCGAGATCGCGCCAGGCTCTGGCCGAGCGTCCACACCCCTAGATCGCGCCAGTTGAGCAAGTCCTTCGAGCGCTTGATACCGATGCCATTGCGGGGAGCGTGGATCAAGACGTACTCATCGGCCTCGCGGTCGATGAGCACACAGGCATTCTCGCCAGCCGGAACCTTGTCGTAGTAGGTCCACGTCTCGAAGTCGTAGGTGTACGACATCCCTGCACCGCTCTGCTTGAAGAAGCACCACCACTTAAGTGGGTGGTCCTTGTCCGGCACAAAGCAGGGGGCGATCATGCGACCCATCTCGCTGACGGGGACCTCGGGACCTTTGACACGCAGCAACTCTGGCTCGCCCCACTGTTCCAGATCATCGCTGGCCATCTTGAAGATGCGCGCGTTCTGGTTCGCACCCGGATCGTCTACCGGGCGGGGGTACGTCTGCGTACCGAGCAGCCATTGGTCGCCGTAGCGAATGACGTTGCCGGGGCTGGAGTAGTTGAGATTGAGGTCTTCTGGCGTAAATGGCTCAGGCTTGGTCCAGGTGACGAGATCGGTGCTCTTCGTCACGGCAAGCTGACAGTAGTAGCGCTCCCCCGGTTCTCGCCGCACGTGGCTGTAGAACACTCGAAAGACACCCTCGTGATAGTGCCCAGCAGGGTCGCGATGGGCGACATGCCGATTGCCCCACACGAAGACGGGGTGTGGGATCGCGTCCCAGTCAATGGCAGTCTTGGGTTTCTTGCCTCTTGCCTTCGCCAACATGATTCTCCCCGATTCTAGGGATAGGCACGACGCCAGCAGTGCCGATTTGTTTCGAGCCGCGGGAGATCGGCTGCGCCGCTATGATAGGGGGAACCCGGCGCATCGGCAACAGGCGGCCGGGCGCCGGCGTAACCACTGCAATCCCGATGGAGGTGCCCACCATGCTCACCCTCGACGACATGATCCGCGATCCCTACGCCGCCCTGGGCGTCAGGAAGGTCATCAACGCGACCTGCCACACGACACGTGTCGGCGGCACGCTGATTCCCGAAGAGGTATTGGATGCGCTGCGGGCTGCTGCCAAGTGGCACGTGGACATGGAAGAGCTGCAACGGGAGGCCGGCCGGGTCATCGCGCACTACACCCATGCCGAGAGCGGCTACATCGTGTCGGGGTGCGCCGCGGCGCTGTTGGTCGGTACGGCCGCGATCCTCACCGGCACCGATCCGGTCAAGATGCAGCAGCTTCCCCACCTCGCCGGCACCGGCATGAAGGACCGCGTGATTGCCCAGCGCTTTCCGCGCCAAACCGCCCCGGACGGCCGCGAGTACATCCACTACGGCTACGCGCACGCGCTGAAGACGACTGGCGTGCAGTTCGATGAAATAGGGAACGATGGACCGGCCACCCGGGACGAACTGGCCGCCGCCTTCGGGTCGCAGACGGCGCTCGTCTATTGGGGCACCGGGCAGCTACCAGGGGAGCTGACGGTGCGGGAGGTCGTAGAGGTGGCGGATGCCCACCAGGTACCGGTGCTCGTGGACAACTCCAACCACCTACCACCCAAGGAGAACCTCTGGCGCTACATCGAGGACGGCGCTGCGCTGGTGGCCTTCTCCGGCGGCAAAGGGCTACAAGGGCCGCAAGGGTCGGGCATTCTGGCCGGCCGCGCCGACTTGATGGAGGCGGTCGCTATGCAGGCGTCGCCAACGCAGGGAATCGGCCGCGTGTGCAAGGTGAGTAAGGAAGAGGTAGTCGCGCAGGTGGCGGCGCTCATCTGGTGGGCGGAGCAGGATGACGAGGCGCGCCTGGCCGAGCATCACCGCAAGACGCAAAAGCTAGTGGGACTGTCCCAGGGACTGAAAGGCGCGAGCGCAGAGCTGCACTTCCCGGACCGCATTGGCCGTCCGTTTGCCTCGATGTACCTCGTCGTGCAACCGGAGAGCGGTCACACGATGGACGGCGTGATCGAGCAGCTACACGCTGGCGAGCCGCCAGTGGCGGTCAAAGGCGGCGACGATCCGGCGCACCCGGTGGCCATCCGCTTCGACGTGCGCGTGTGTGCGGATTGGGAGATTGAGGCCATCGGCCGGCGGCTGCACGAAATCTTCGGCGCGTAGGGCCACGCTGAACCGCGTCCAGTCCCAGGGCCGTCGCATTCTTGGCTCCATTGCTCCTGTCATTCCCGCGCAAGCGGGAAGGTGGATTCACATTTGAAGTGCAACACATCGTGCCAGAAGATTTCCGCGGGCGTCTGGTAGTCCAGGCACTTGCGGGGCGTATTATTGTACAACTGCACCAACTCCGTAAACCGGGTGTCCGACACGGTCGCCAGGTCGGTCTTGCGGGGCAGCCCGCGGCGCAGGCGGCCGATGGCGTTTTCGACGCCGCCTTTCT
>JAJDZR010000176.1 GCA_022824545.1 Chloroflexota bacterium | reverse complement strand
CTGCAAGTCCCACCTGGCGTACCTGATGGCGGCCTTCAACATCCTGGTGCAGTGGAATGGCCTCAAGCCTGATAACCAAGGCGTGGTCCGGCTCTCCATCGCCCAGTTCAGCCTCTGACTTTCAACTAGCACCAATGGTTACTACGCACGGAAAGTGCCAGGGGTAGTGTGGTCTTGGCTCATCAGGGTGTGAGGCGCCGGGCTTAGGGCCCCTCACCGCGTGGAGACCGTGCCGCGCACGTAGTCGGCCTCGTCGGAGACCAGCCACGCCAAAATCTTCCCTACCCCTACCGGATCGCCGAGCCGCGACTTGGCAACCGCTTCCTCCGGCGAAAGTCCCTGGCTGCGCGCGCCGTCGGCCACGTTTTTCAGCTTCAGCGGCGTCGCAATGCCGCCCGGGCAGATGGCGTGGACCCGGATGTTGTGGCGCGCCAGTTGCGGCTGGACCACGTAGGTCAGGCCATGCACCGCCGCCTTGCTCGTCCCATAGGCCACTGAGGAACTGCCCCCTCGCACGCCGGCGCCGGACGACAGACAGAGGATGACTCCGCCGCCACCAGCCTTGATGTGCGGCGCCGCATGTTTCACTGACAGGAACATGCCTTGGACGTTCGCGTCCATCACGTGGTCGAACGTGTCCAGGTCCAGCTCGTCTACATCCTGAAATGCGCCCCACAGGATGCCCGCGCAGGCAATCAGCGCGTCGAGCCGCCCGTACTGCTCAACGGCCGCGGCCATCAGGCGCTCGCAATCCTCCTCCTGGCTTACGTCTGTCTGGACAAACACGCAAGTCCCGCCATCGGCCGTAATGGCGGCCGCCGTTTCCTCACCCTCGGCCGCCAGCACGTCCCCGATCACCACGCTGGCGCCCTGCTCCGCGGCGACCCGCGCCGTTGCGCCACCGATCCCCCGCGCACCACCCGTGACCACCACCACTTTGCCGCCCAGGCGGCCCTCACCACTATTGGATTGCCCCATCACACCTCGCCTCCTTTAACTAACCTAGCGACATGCAGCGTTCCCTATAGCAGCCTCTCGCCTAACTCGTCATTCCCACGCAAGCGGGAATCCACGTCCCCCCGTCGCAACGGGGGGACCACAGGGGGGCGGGCCTCCCCATCCCCGCGCCAGCCGCAATCCAGGGCCATGCATCGGCCCCGGTCGCCACGCCGACTCCCCTTCCCTGCCAGGGAAGGGGCCGGGGGTTAGGTCCAGCCCCCTCCCCACTAACAGCCTACTCGTCCCACTCCAAGCCGGCCTCCGCCAGCGCCGCGTCGAGCGCCCGCTTGGCCTGCGGCACGTCCTTGTCCGCTAGGTGCTCAATGAGCATGTAGCCGTCGGGACAGCACTCCTGGAAGCGGCGCAGGTAGGTCACCTGGTCCATCAGCCCCTCACCGATGATGCACTCGTGAAAACGCACCGTCACCGTGTTCTCGTACCGAATGTCCTTGGCGTGCCCGCACAGCACGTACGGGCCGCAGACGTCAAACATGCGGTTCACCAGCGTCGAGGTGTTCCACATGTCTTCCACGCAGCCCACCAGGTTCACAGGGTCCGTGTTGAAGCGCAGCGCCGGCGACCCGACCGCCTCGATCACGTCCCGCATCGCCTCCGACGTCGGCAGCGGCGACACGGCCGCCCCCTCCAACGCCAGCAGCACCCCTTCGTCTTCCGCCGCCTTGCTGATCTCGCGCAACGAGTCCACTAAGCGCTCCATGGTCGAGACCCGCGTGTTCTCCGGGTGCGGCGTCCACGAGCCGGCCGGGTTCAGACTGCCCGGCCGCACGTAGAGGTTCACGGAATTGAGCACTCTGGCTCCGCGGCACGCGGCCTGCATCTCCCGGATACCTTGCTGCCGCTGCCCTTCATCCTCCGAAACCAAGTCGCGGTTCCGGGTCGCCGTCTGGGCGATCCGCACACCCCCGTCCTCCAGCACCATCCGCACGTGGCGTAGCTCGTCGTGCTTATCAGCCAGTGGCTCGGCCTGGTCCCAACGGGCGGCACTAAACCCGTTTTCACGCAGTCGCGCCGCCGTGGCCGGCGTGACCTCCGCTGCAGTGCGGGGCATCAACCCCACCACTCCTACCTTCATCTTCTCCCCAGTTCTCGCCTGAAATCGTAGGCCGCCCGTCGCAGTCGGGCGCTGCCCCTACATGGCGCCTTTCTGACCGCATAGTATACGCCTCGCCGCGAGCGACACAGCATGCTAACCCCCAGCCCCGGCCCTTTCCGCGCTCGCGGCAACCCCGTCCCCCCGCACTGCGGGGGGACCATAGGGGGGCCAGCACCGTCATTGCGGCGCAAGCCGCAAACCAGCCTCCCGGCCCCCACCCGACTCCCCCTCTCCAAATGTTGGAGAGGGGGCCGGGGGGTGAGGCGCCAGCGTCCGGCCCGGCCGCCGCCCTTTGCTATGCTCCCTGGCACAACGAGCGCGGCCCGGCCGCCGCGCCCCCATAGCACAAACTGGAGGAAGAGAGCGTGAAGACGTACCGCGTAGCAATCCTAGGCTGCCGTGGGCGCGGCACCGCCGCGGCGCGAGGCTACTATTCCCATCCCCGCACCGAGGTCGTCGGCCTCTGCGATCTGATTCCCGAGCGGTTCAATACGCTCGGCGACGAGTTGGGCGTACCGACCTCTGCCCGCTACACCGACCTCGACAAGATGATCGAGGAAACGCAGCCCGACATCGTGGCTATCCCCACGGCCACGGAGCTGCACTACCCGCTGTCCATGCGCGTTCTGGAGCACGGCGTCCACATTGATGTCGAGAAGCCGATGACCCTCGACCTCATCCAGGCCGATGCACTGATCGCCAAGGCCACGGAGAAAGGCTCCCGCGTCGCCGTCCACCATCAGGGCGGCGTCGGCATCCACGTCAAGGCTGCGCTGAAAGCCTATCGGGAAGGCCGCATCGGCGAGTTACGGTACATCCACAGCGCCGGCAAGGGCTACTACGGCGGGTTCGAGCTGATCCACCAAGATACCCACATCTTGAACAACGACATCCTCTTTGCCGGCCGCTGCAAGGCCGTCAGCGCCGTTGCCGTCTCCGGAGGCCAGAGCGCGACACCCGCCGACGCGCACCGCGTCTGGGGTGCGGGCACCATCATCGGCGAGCACATCACGGCCGCGATGGAGTGGGAGAACGGCGTTACTGGCACGCACTTCTGCCATCGTTTCGCCCAGAACGACACGACGGCGCACGTCACCGAGCTATACGGCACGGAAGGCCGCATCATCGTCAACCACTCGGCCAAGCAGGGCGGGCCGCGCTTGCTGCAGCAGCCGCAGTACTACCCCGATGGCACCAACGACCAGTGGCAGCCCCTGGACCCCATCTACCCGGAGGGCTACGACGAGAGCATGAGCGCGTCCGAAGACGACTACGGCTACGCCGATGAATACGTGCGGGCGCTGGACGAAGGCCGCGACCATGCGTGCAGCGGCGCCAACGGCCATCATGTCGTAGAGATCATCATGGCCATTTACGAGTCGGCGGGCTACGGCCGGCGGGTAGATATTCCGCAGCAGAATCGCGAGCACCCACTGGTCCGCCTGCGCCGGGAGCACGGTCTGCCCGATACAACCCAGTCGCCCATCCAGTACCAAGACCTACTCGAAGCCGAGGACCGGCGCCGCGCCACCCCGGCCGCAGCCAGCTAACCACCACACCCTCGACCGCCTCCGTATAGACTCCCCCTCTCCACATGGTGGAGAGGGGGCCGGGCGGTGAGGATAATAAGGAGACGGCAACGATGAAGACCTATCGCGTGGCACTCTTGGGCTGCCGTGGGCGCGGCACCGCGGCCGGCCGGGCCTACTACGCCCATCCGCGCACCGACCTCGTCGGCCTCTGCGACCTGATCCCCGAGCGCTTCAATAAGTTGGGTGACGAGTTCGAGGTCCCACCCTCCGCCCGCTACACCGACCTCGACAAGATGATCGAGGAGGTGCAGCCCGACATCGTGGCGATCCCCACCGCCACCGAGTTGCACTATGAGTTGTCCATGCGCGTCCTGGAGCACGGCGTCAACATCGAGGTCGAAAAGCCGATGTGTATTGACCTCGAACAAGCCGACGCTGTGATCGCCAAGGCTGAGTCCAAGGGCGTGAAGGTAGCCGTCCACCAGCAGAGCCGCGCCGGATCCAACATGCAGGCCACGTTCCGGGCTTTCCAAGAGGGTCGTATTGGCCAGCTGCGCTACATCACCGGCAGCGGCAAAGGCTACTACGGCGGCTACGGCCTGATGAACATCGGCACCCACATGCTCAACAATATGCTCCAGTTCGGCGAGCGCTGCCGCAGCGTGAGCGCCGTGGCGCTGACCGACGGGCGGCTCATCACCCCCGAGGACGTTCACACCTCCCCCGCCGGCATGGGCACCATCACCGGCGAGAGCATCACGGCGACGCTCCAGTTCGGCGACAACGTCACCGGCACGCTCCTGCAGCACCGCTTCCCCATCGTGCAGCTCGAAGCCTACTCGCTGGAGCTATACGGCACCGAAGGTCGCCTGCTCTTCAATGCCTCCGGGCGCGAAACGGGCGGCGCGTGGTGGATGCCGACGCCGCATCACCTCCCCGACGGTACGAATAACCGCTGGGAGCGGCTGGACCCGATCTACCCGGAGCAGTACGACCCGGCGAGTAGCGCCTCGCCCGACGATTTCGGCTTTGCCGACGAGTACGTGCGAGCGCTCGACGAAGACCGCGATCATGCGTGCAGCGGCGATGAAGGTCGCCATATCGTGGAGATCATGATGGGCATTTTCGAGTCGGCGGCCTACGGCCGGCGGGTCGAGTTGCCGCAGCCCGGCCGCGACCATCCGCTGCTCCGCTGGCGGCGCGAGCACGGGCTGGACGACCCCCCACCGCCGGTGTCCCGTTCCTACAGCGACTGGCTCGTCGCCGAGGATCAGCGCCTGGGCCGCGGCTAACGCTTGCCATTCCTTGCTGCCATGTCCGTCGTTCCCGCGGCAGGAGACCTTTGCAAAATCGTCATTCCCGCGAAAGCGGGAATCTACGCTCCCCTTCCCTTCAGGGAAGGGGCCGGGGGGTAGGTCTACTCCCCCTCTCCACCATGTGGAGAGGGGGCCGGGGGGTGAGGACGGTCCCCTCCCCCGTCGCAACGGGGGAGGGCTAGGGAGAGGGCCTATTGATATGACGAAAACCTACCGCGTAGCCATCCTGGGCTGCCGCAATCGTGGCACGGCGGAGGCGCGCGCCTACCACGCCCATCCCCGCACCGAGATCGTCGCCCTCTGTGACCTGCTCCAAGAGCGGCTCGACACCCTCGGCGCCGAGGTCAACGTGCCGCCATCCGCGCGCTACCTCGATCTCGACGCGATGATGCAGGCGGTGCAGCCCGACATCGTGGCGATCCCGGTCGGCATCGAGTTCCACTACCCGCTGGCGATGCGCGTCTTGGAATACGGCGCCAATATCGAAGTCGAAAAACCCCTCTGCCAAGACCTCGCCCAAGCCGATGAGATTATCGCCAAGGCCGACCAAAAGGGCGTGCGTGTCGCCGTGCATCAGCAGGGCCGGGTGAGTCCGCACATGCAGGCCGTCGCCCAGGCGCACGCCGCCGGGCGTATCGGCCAAGTGCGCTACGTCTACGGCAGCGGCAAGGGCTACTACGGCGGCTACGGCCTGCTCGACATCGGCACCCACATGCTCAACAACATGCTGCGCTTCGGCGGCCACGTCCGCAGCGTGTCGGGCATTGCTACTACGGACGGACGCCGTGTTGGACCGGAGGACGTGGTGGAAGGCCCCCGCGGCTCCGGCACGGTCGCCGGCGAGCACGTCACTGCCACGCTGGAGTTCGACCACAACGCCACCGGCACCCTCTTGCAGCATCGTTTCCCCGGCATCGGCGCGGCCTCGGCTGCCTACACCCTGGAGGTGTACGGCACGGAGGGGCGGTTGGTGATGAATGCCAGCAAGCGCGTCGGCGGCGCCTGGTGGCTCCCCCAGCCGCACCACCTGCCCGGTAGCGAGCACGGCAGTTGGCAACCCCTCGACCCGCTCTATCCCGACCACTACGATCCGCACAGCCCGGCGGACCCGGCCGACTACTGGTTCGTCGAGGAGTACGTCCGCGCCCTCGACGAGGGCCGCGACCATGAGTGCAGCGGGGTCGAAGGCCGGCATATCATGGAGATCATGCTGGGGGTGTTCGAGTCGGCCGCTTACGGACGGCGCGTAGACCTGCCGCAGCCACAGCGCGACCATCCCCTGGTACGCTGGCGACGCGAGCAGGGCGCCGGGCCGCCCACGCCGATGCCCCGCGATCTGCTGGAGTGGTATGCCGCCGAGGATCAGCGCCTAGGCCGAGAATAACCGTACCCCGGCCTCGCCAAAGGAGTGAGTCCCCATGACCTACGCGCAGTTGCAACCCTGGCTCGAACAGGAGCTGCAAGACATCCGCGCCAGCGGCCTCTACAAAGATGAGCAGGTCATCAGCACGCCGCAGGGACCGCAGGTCCAAACGCCCGCCGGTCCCATGATTAACTTCTGCGCCAATAACTATCTGGGGCTGGCTAACCATCCCGATGTCCTGCAAGCGGTAGCTTCCGGCGTGCAGCAGTACGGTTTCGGGATGGCATCGGTCCGCTTCATCTGTGGCACCCACAACATTCACAAGACTCTGGAGCGCCGGCTGTCCACATTCCTCGGCACCGACGATACGATCCTCTACAACTCTTGCTTCGACGCCAACGCCGGCCTGTTTGGCACCCTACTCGGCCCCGAGGATGCGATCATCAGCGACAGCCTCAATCACGCCAGTATCGTGGACGGCGTGCGCCTCTGCCGGGCACAGCGGCAGATTTACCGTCACAATGACATGGCCGATCTCGCCGCCAAGCTCGACGCAGTCGCCGGCGCGCGCTTCCGCCTCATCGCCACCGACGGCGTGTTCAGCATGGAGGGCGACCGCGCTCCGTTGGGCGACGTCTGCGCGCTGGCCGACCGCCACAATGCGCTCGTCATGGTGGACGACTCCCACGCCACCGGCTTTCTCGGCCCCGACGGTCGAGGCACCCCCGCCGAGCAGGGCGTAGCGGACCGCGTGGACATCCTGACGAGCACCTTGGGCAAGGCGCTCGGCGGCGCCTCCGGCGGCTTCACCACCGGCCGCCAGGCGATTATTGACCTGCTGCGGCAGCGCTCCCGAAACTATCTGTTCTCCAATACCATTGCGCCGCCGGTGGTCGCCGGCTCGCTGAAGGCGCTGGAGATGGTCCAACAGTATCCCGAGCTACGCGGGCAGCTGTGGGAGAACACCCGCTATTTCCGCAGGCGCATGTCGGACCTCGGCTTCGACATCGTGCCCGGCGAGCATCCGATTGTGCCGATTATGCTCAGAGACGAGTTGAAAACCGTCGCGTTGGCCCAAGCCGTCAACGAGCGCGGCATCTTTGTCGTCGGATTCAGCTATCCGGTCGTGCCGCGCGGCGCGGCGCGCATCAGGGTCCAGCTCTCCGCCGCCCACACCCGCGAGCAGTTGGACCGCGCCGTGTCCGTGTTTGCCGAGGTCGGCCGGGACGTAGGAGTGATCTGAAGTGATGACAGATACGACGGAGCTAGCCGGCAAGGTCGCCATCGTGACCGGCGCCGGCCAGGGCATGGGCTATGCCGTGGCCCACAGACTGGCCGCCGCCGGCGCCCGCCTCGTGGTCAACGACGTGAACGCCGCGGCCGCCGAGCAAACGGCCGCCGCACTCAGTGCCGCTGGTCACGCGGCGTTGGCGGTGCCGGGCGACGTGGGATCGAGCCAAGACGTGCGCGGCATCGTCGAGACTACCCTAGACCGCTACGGCAGCATCCACATTCTCATCAACAATGCGGGCGTTCTCCGACCGACCGCGGTCATTGACATCGAAGAGGCCGAGTGGGACCTCGTCGTCAACGTCAATCTGAAGGGCACGTATCTCTGCTCGCGGGCAGTCCTGCCGGCGATGCGGGCGGGCGGCTGGGGCCGGATCGTGAACTTCTCCTCGACGGCCGGCAAGAACGTCAGCACCGTCGGCGGCGCCCACTACACCGCGGCCAAGGCCGGTGTGCTGGGCTTCACCCGCCACCTCGCTAAAGAAGCCGCGCCGTATGGGATTACGGTGAACGCCGTGTGCCCCGGCCTGATTGACACCGAGATGGTCCGTGCGACCATCAGCGACGAACAGACCAGCACCTATGCCGCCAGCTTCCCCATCGCCCGCTTGGGACTACCGGAGGAAGTCGCCGAGTTGGTCGCGTTCCTCGCCTCCGACCGCGCCGCCTACATCACCGGTGCGTCGCTCGACATCAACGGCGGCGACCTCATGATCTAGGCGCAGCCGCCGCCCACTCCCGCTCCACATTTGGAGCGGGGCTGCGGGTTGAGCCATGGACTCCCCTTCCCTGCCAGGGAAGGGGCCGGG
>JAJDZR010000292.1 GCA_022824545.1 Chloroflexota bacterium | reverse complement strand
CCGGCCCCCCTATGGTCCCCCCGCTGTGGCGGGGGGACGGCATTCCTTCCACCATCCTGTTTATCCTATCCATCCATGTGTGAATCGCGGAGGCTGCTAGAATGGCCGCGCCGCGTTGGTCCATAAGGAGATAGCACATTGACGAGCAACGATCCGCTGGGCATCGCCGTCGTTGGCTGTGGGGGAATGGCTGGCTCCCATCTGCGTGCGTACCGCGAGCTGGCGCAGAGCGCGCCGGGCCTCATCACGGTGAGCGCAACGTGCGACGTGGACGAGACCCGCGCGCGCCGCGCCTCTGCCGAGGTTGCCGAGTTCCAGCCGGAGGCGCCGCGTGTCTATACGGATTATCGGCAGCTGCTCGACGAGCACCGGCCGGCGGCAGTTGATCTGGTCTTGCCGCACAACGTCCACCACACGTTCGTCGTCGAGGCGTTTGACGCTGGCGCCCACGTACTGGTGGAAAAGCCGCTCGCCGTCAGTATGGCCGCGGGCCGGCGGCTCTTGGCAGCGCACGAGCGGGCGTGCCAACGGTCACCCGTTGTCTTGGCCGTGGCCGAGCAGTATCGGCGCCGGCTGGAAGAGCGGGCAAATTGCTGGGCCATCCGCGATGCGGGCCTCATCGGCGAGCCGCGGATGATCTTCTCACAGCGCGTAAATCTCAGCATGGGCCTGATCGTCGGCACCGCCTGGCGCCACGACCGCCTGCTGTCCGGCGGTGGTTGGGTACTCGACGGCGAAGTTCACACGTTCGACCTCTTCCACTACATGTTCGGCCGTATTGCGACCGTCTATGCGGCGGTCCGGACCTTCGAGCCGCTCCGCTACCAGGACCCGCAGACACTCAGCGGTCCCACGCCTTCCGACGTTGAGGACGCCGCGATAGCCGTGCTGACCTTCGAGAGCGGGCTGATCGCCAACTTCACCTGGACCCAGGCCGCCCCGGGGAAGGCGTTTCAGCGCCGCCGCTACTACGGCAGCGCCGGCTCGTTGGACGAGGAAGGCCTGCACCGGCGCGATGGCACGGTCGTGAGTAGCGCGGAGCTACAGGAGCAATTCCTCGCCTCGCTCACCCCGGAGCAGAAAGAGGCTTTGTTCCCCTACGACACCCGAGACCCGGTCGTCGTAGAGATCGTGGATTTCGTCCGCGCCATCCGCGACGGTACCGCGCCGGAGGTAGACGGCCGCGAGGGGTTGGCGGCGATGGCCGTGAGCGAGGCATTGTACGAGTCGGAACACGCCAGTACGCCGATCACGGTCGCCGATGTCGAAGCCGGCCGCGTCCGCGCCGCGCAGCATGACATTGACGCGCACTGGGGCTTGCTATAATCAGCCGAGTCTTTGACTGGTGCCACACTAGGTCGTTCGTAGGAGATTCAGGATCATGAGCGAAACTATCTTCAAGAAAGTAGACTATAATCTCAAGGGTTTGGTGAGCAACATTGCACTTGGCCAGATCGGCCTTCCCGATATTCAGCGACCCTTTGTCTGGAGGAACGTAAAGGTACGTGATCTTTTCGACTCGATATACCGTGGCTATCCCGTTGGCTACCTGCTCTTCTGGGAAACGAGCCCGGAGAGTCTCCGAGCCGCCAACCCTCGCGGAATCGGCACGGACGAAAAACAACTCCCTCCACAACTCATGGTAGTTGACGGTCAGCAGCGACTTACCTCTCTTTATTCCGTGATGGCGGGGATTCCCGTGGTGCGTGCAAACTATGAGGAAGAACGTATCCGTATCGCCTTCAATCCGATGGAGGAGAAGTTTGAAGTCACTAGCGCCGCAATTGAGCGCGACAGGGTTTACATCCCGGACATCTCACGGGTCTGGAGCGAGGACACCGATATTTTTGAGTTGGTAGATGACTACTTGGCGGAACTCGAATCTGTTCGTCATGTCTCCGACGATGAAAGGAGGGGAATCAGAAAATCTATTAGAAACCTGAGCAATCTGGGTAGTTTTCCACTGACCGCCCTTCAACTTGCCGCTGACACCTCGGAAGAGGCTGTTGCTGAGGTGTTTGTGAGGATCAATAGCCAGGGAAAGACTCTAAATCAGGCCGACTTCATTCTGACGCTTATGTCGGTCTTCTGGGATGAGGGACGGACCGAGTTGGAGAAGTTCTGCCGTGATTCTCTTACACCGTCGAGGAAGGGCCCTTCGCCGTTCAACCATTTTATCGAGCCATCGCCTGACCAACTCCTGCGAGTTTGCGTCGGCCTAGCATTCAAGCGTGCTCGACTTCAGCATGTGTATTCCATACTGCGCGGCAAGAATCTTGAGACCGAGCAGTTTAGCGAACAGCACAGGATCGAGCAATTCGATGTGCTAAAGAGGGCACAGAAACAGGCGCTCAGTCTGCAACATTGGCACGATTTCATGAAATGCATTCGGGAAGCTGGATTCAGAAGCAGCAGGATGATCAGATCGCAGAACAACCTGCTCTTCTGCTACATCTTGTATCTAATAGGTCGGACAGAGCATCGTGTTGAGGAGTTCACACTACGCCGCGTGATAGCCCAGTGGTTCTTTATGTCGGTGGTGACTCGCAGATACTCTGGCTCTCCTGAGTCAGCGATGGAGTCCGACCTTGCCATACTTCGAGGTGTGACTGAAGCTGATGACTTTGTTGCCCGGCTCCAGAGAATCTGTAGCATCACGCTGACTGACGACTTCTGGAAAGTCACCCTTCCAAACGAACTGGCGAACTCTTCGACCGCTAGTCCTTCATTGTCCGTGTACGAGGCGGCACAGGTGCTTCTCAATGTCCCGGCACTCTTTTCCAACTCCAGGATCGGCGACCTTCTTGACCCGGCAATCCAAGCGAATAAATCGGCTGTCGAACGGCACCATCTGTATCCGAGAGGCTACCTGGCCACATTGAACATCACGGCAGCTCGTGATCGAAACCAGATTGCCAACCTTGCATACATGGAGTGGTTAGACAACACTAAGGCTTCTGACCAGGCACCCGTAGAATACCTGCCGGCACTCAAAGAGCGCTTCAGTGAGGCAGAACTATCGAAGATGTATCGCTATCATGCACTGCCGCAGGATTGGGAGCAGATAGAGTATCAGAATTTCCTGGAACGTCGACGTGAGTTGATGGCGGAGGTCATCCACAAGGGTTATCGAAAACTCACGGAGCGCGAGACGGTTGATGTTTCGGTCACCGACTATGATCTAACGGACCTGATTACCAGCGGTGAGTCTGACTTGGTGGAGTTCAAGTCGACGCTGAGAGTCAATCTTCACACGGGGAATAAAGACTCAAGGATGGAAGATACGGTTCTGAAGACCTTGGCGGGATTCCTGAACACGGAGGGTGGAACTCTGATCATCGGAGTGGCCGATGATGGCACTGCCGTCGGCATCGGGGCAGATCAGTTCCCTAACGAAGACCGGATGAATCTGCATCTTGTGAATATCGTGAAGAGCCGCATGGGCGCTCTAGTCATGACTCTGGTGCATCCCCAGTTCGACGACTATGACGATAGCCGAGTACTGAGGGTAGAATGCGAGCCTTCGTCACAACCGGTGTATGTCCGAGACGGTGACCGCGAACGGTTCTATATTCGCACTGGTCCGGCTACCACCGAACTGACTGGGCGTCAAATGTACGACTACATCAAGTCTAAGTTCGATTAGTGAGTCGTTCCCGAATCAGGAAGAGGAACTCGCCCCGACTGTGTGGAGGAGGCGGTGGAGCTTGGCGGCGCTGCACTCCCAGGTAAACCGTGCTGCTTGTGCCGTTCCGCGCTCGATGAGCATGGCGCGTAGCTCCGAGTCGCCGAGACAGCGGGATAGCGCCTCGGCTAGGGCTTCCACGTCGGTTGGCTCCACCAACAGTCCGGCGTCGCCGACTACTTCCGGTACGGACGACACAGCCGCGGCCACGACGGGGCAGCGACAGGCCATCGCTTCCACACAGGGTAGGCCAAAGCCCTCGTAGAGCGAAGGGTAGGCCAGCGCGACCGCGCCGGCGTACAGCAGACGTAGCTCGCTGTCGTCGGCGTCCTCAATCAGACGGAACGAATCGGCCAGCGCATGGTTCTGCACCGCCTGCTCTATCTCGGCATAGAGCCAGCCGCGACGACCGGCGTGGACGAGCACGATGTCCTCGCCGGTCCGTTCGCGGAGCAGGCGCACGGCAGCGATCAGTCGGGGCAGGTTCTTGCGCGGCTGGACCGTGCCTACCGAGAGGACGTAAGGACGGTCGAGGCTGCGCCGCCGGCGCATCGCTCTGAGCACGGCGGGATCGTCCACCGGCCGGAAGATCGGGTCGGCGGCCGAGAGCAGCACGGCCGTCTTTTCCGCCGGTACGCCCAGCAGCGCGATGGTGTCTTGGCGCGTGTGCTCCGAGTCGGTCAGCACCAACTCTGCCGCCCGCACGGCCCGCGGCACCGCCGCGGTGAGGAAGGCGACCAGGCCGGGGTCGTGCGTCTCCGGATAGCGCAGGAACGAGAGATCGTGGACCGTGACCACCCCTTTGGCACGTAGCAGCGGCGGGAGTGCGAAGTTCGGTGAGTAGAACACCGCGCTACCTGGGCTACAGAGGTCGGCCCAGAGCGGTACGCGCCAGCGATGCCACAGGACGGTCAGCAGGCGCTCCGGGATGGGCAAGCGCCGCAGCGTTACCGCCCCTCCGTCGCGGCGCGACTCCCCCTCTACACCTGCGGAGAGGGGGATGGAAGGTGCGGCTCCCGCATAGAGCAGGGTGTAGCTATCGTCCGGCGCGGTATGGATGAGTGCTTGGACCAGCGATCGGGTGTAGCGACCAACACCGGCTATCTGCCGCACGGCTGGCGTGTAGTCAATAGCGATCTTCACGATGCATCGTCTCGTGTACGAGTCTTCGGCAGACTCCCCCTCTCTATCGCCGAGCGATGGAGAGGGGGCTAAGGGGTGAGGCGCACCCGGTCGCCCCTACTTCGTGTGCTTGCTGATGAGGAAGACGGGTAATCCGGTCACGATCAAGCCCCAGAAGCTGATCGAGCGATCCACCAACGCCACGCCGAGCGCCACCTCCGGCGCAACACTGAACAGCGCCAGCACGCCTACCATGCCGGTCTCGACGGCGCCCAGGCCGCCGGGTGTCGGGACAACCAGCAGCAGCGAGGCCGCAGTCAGGACGAACAGCACCGCCCCGATGGACAGCGGCACGTGGAGCGCGTGGAGCACGAAGAAGAGCCGGCCGGCCTCCGCCAGCCACGCGAGGATGGTGAGCGAGCCGACGACGGGCAGGTCCTGGAAGGAGTTGAACACGCCATGCTGGAAGCGCGAATAGTAGGCTTGGATCCGAGCGCCGAAGAAGCCGCTGATGCGCGGACCACCGTACCGCAGGGCCAGCACGCCAGCGATAAGCACGGCGAGGACAATGGCCGCGAGCAGCTCCAGCTGCACCAGCTCGGCGCCCACGCGGCCCCGCAGCACCAGCAGCCCACTCAACGCTAACAGGATGATGAGGGCCAGCACGTCAATGACCCGCTCCGCAAACACGGTGCCCATCGCGCGCGAGAACGACACGCGGTCGGTGCGCTTGAGGAGATAGCCACGGTACGCATCGCCGAGCTTGAGTGGCGCGATGCTGTTGACAAACCAGGAGAGGTAGATAATCTCGGTCAGCCGCCCCACGGACAGATCGGGATGTCCCACGTTGCCCAACAGCCGGCGCCAGCGCAGCCCCCGCACTGGGAACGTGCAGACATACGAGCCAATCGCCAGCAGGTAGAA
>JAJDZR010000163.1 GCA_022824545.1 Chloroflexota bacterium | reverse complement strand
CCGCTCCCTCGATGACGACAACATCGTAGTTGGCCCGCAATGTATCGAGACTCTTGGTGACGATGTCCCACCGCTCGACATACCTTCGTGCATACTCCGATGGATTCTCGTTACTGACCGGCCGGCCCAAGAGCACAACTTGGCTGCGACCGCCGGCCTCGGACTTGAGCAGGATGGGATTCATCTCGACGGCCGGTGCTACGCCGGCCGCCGCGGCTTGGACGGCCTGCGAGCGGCCGATCTCGCGGCCGTCGGGGGTGGCATACGAGTTGAGCGCCATGTTCTGGGCTTTGAACGGCGCCACGCGATAGCCTGCCTGCCTGAACAGCCGGCACAGCCCGGTTACGAGCACACTCTTGCCCACCGACGAGGCGGTGCCTTGCACCATCACGACGCGGGCGAGCGAGCGTTGAGCCATCGTGCTCCGTATATCCATCCGCCGTGCTGGCACCATACATGACCACCCTAGATTCCGGGGCGTGCCGGAGTGGCGGGGGCTGTAGCTCTACGTAGCTGCCGGTGGACGCCGGAAGTCGAGCAGATACTCGAACGTCGTGCCCATCGTGATGTAGTTGCTCGGCCAGCCGAAGATGCCGACCCGGTTCACGATATTGGTCCGATCCCAGATGATCGTGTTCCGTAGCTCGTAACCCACCTGCCGCAGCGCCTCGACCACCGCGATGTGGATGGTGATGCGCTGATTCTCCCACCACATGTCGGGCACGTTGATGACGCAGTGACCGCCGGGGCGCAGCAGTGGGAGCAACGAGGCAAAGATTGCTCCTATTTCTTCGGTATAGCGGTCGAGGGGCAGGGTGCCGAGGTCCCGAGGGTCCTGCGAGTATTGCTCCACCTTCAGATATTGGTCGTTCCGGCGGAGGTCGCCGCGCCTACTCTTGTTTTTTCGCCGGCGATTGAGCAGATTGGCATAGGGCGGCGAGGTGAAGACAAGCGCCACTGACTCCGGCCGGAGTTGCTGACGAATCGCCCGCGCATCGGCAACGAGCGCCAACTGCCGGGTATCGTCACGGCGCTCGGCCGCTGCCGCCAGCCGCTCTCGGGCCGCTGCCACGTAGCCGGGCTGGAGATCGTAGCCGACGGCATTGCGCTCCAGGTCCTGCGCTGCAACCAGGGTGGTACCGCTTCCGGCAAACGGATCGAGCACCAACTCCCCACGATGGGTGAATAGCTCGATGACCGCTTTGGCTAGGGCGATGGGGAAGGTGGCCGGGTGGATGCGCTTGTCTCGAACGTCGCGCGCTTCATACGCGAACCGCCAGACTCCGATCTGTCGCTTCATCCACTCCTTGGCCGTCAGGCAGTTGAGATGCTTCGGCGGACAGCCGCAGCTGCGATCCGTACCGAGGTCACTCGGCAATGGCTCGGAAGCGGGAGGCACATCGGTTGCAGTAGACATAAATAGCAGCGCCACGCCGATTTAGAACTTCTCGGTTTCGATCACCTTGCCCCACATGAACTGCACGATGAGGCGCAGGATTGCCGCAATCGGTACTGCGACGATCATGCCCATGATTCCGCCGAGGACAGCGCCGGAGAGAATGGCGAACATGGTGAGCACCGGGTGCAGCTTCACCACCCGGCCGACGACGTTGGGGATCACGAAATAGTCCTCAGCGTGGCGCAGCACGAAATATACGAACGCGATCACGGCTGCATACACGACCGGCGTCCAGCCGAAGGGCGGGGTTTGCCCAAAGGAGACCAGTACCGCCAACCCGCCGGCCGTGATAGGGCCAATGTAGGGGATCAACTCGAGGAAACCGGTGGCAATGGCTAGCACAAGGGCGAAGCGCACGTCGAGAATCGTCAGTGCAATGTAGGTGACGGTGCTCATAATGACGACGAGTGCCAGCTCGCCGTAGATAAAGCGCACGACGATCCGGTCAATCCGCTGTGCCAGCGGGCCGAACTCGGTGCGAAAGCGGGCCGGTATGTGGCGCCGGCCGAACTCGCTCAGGCGGTTCAGGTCAATCAGGAGGTAGAACGTGGCGACCAGCGTCAGGAGGAAGTGCAGGACGGCCTCGAGCGCCTCGACCGCCGTTTCCAGGAGCCGGCGAGTCGCCTCAGTCACGAGCTCGTTGACCGCCGGGCCGATGTCGGCGACCAACGGCTCGATGTCTATCTCGAAGCCGAGCACAATGATGGAATCGGTCGAAGCCAAGAGTGCGACAATCTCATCCACCAAGCCCGGCAAGGCCTCACCAAGGTCTTGTATCTGACTGAGCAAGAGCGGCGAGGTCGTCACCCACAACCAGGCAATTGCCGAGCCAAGTGCCACGTAGATGATGGTGACGGCCACGATGCGCGGCACCCGCAAGTACCGGCAGACCAGCTTGACGACCGGATTGAGCAGATACGCCAGGATCAGTGCCCAGACGAAGGGCGCGACGATCCCGCGGACGGCATAGAGGAAGACCACCGCCGCCGCGATCAGCGCCCAGAAGACGGCAATGCGCCCACGCGGCCCAAGTGCCCATCCTCCGGGTGGCCGTGGTGGCGGGGCCGGCTCCGCCGGTGCGCCATCACGGCGCGGGCGGGCCGGCGGCGGCCGCCGCGAGCCAATTACTCTTGATGACCGGACCGGAGCACTGCGACCGGTGGTCCGTAGATCTGGGGGAGACGATGCGGTCACTTCGCGCTACCACCTGGGCATTACGTGTGCGAGGCGATGGGACGGGGAGAACGGATGAAACTCCATCCTAAGGAGGTATTCCTACGAGGATAACATACGAGGATAACACGCGCATGGTGCTACCATCAACCGTTCCCGGCCGGCGCCGGATGCACCGCCTCCCTACCTGAACGAATCCGGGGGCGTAGAAGTTGTGTAGCGCGGGATTAGCTGGACGCATTGCCGGTGGTTGACGCTGCTGCCGCTTGCTGGGGCGGCGCGACAGCGGTGGCGGTCCGACCGCCTCGCCGCGACCGGCGGTTGCGCTTGCGCGTACCCTTTCCCTTCGCCGGCCCACCTGGCATCCCCTTGCGACTGGGAGCTTGGATCGCATAGACCCCGGTCACGACGTGCCCCCGCACGTCCGGCAAGAAGTCGAGCGCAATCCGGCCCTCGCGTAGCAGCTGGCGGAGGAATTGCGCCCCGCGATTGGGTAGCCCGATGTACACGACGCCGTGCGTGGTCCGCAGCGGGATGGCCGCCTCGCTCTCCAGACTGAACTGGCGGCGAATATCCGCCACGCTGGCGTAGGGGCGGCTCTGGATGTACCCCCACAGATTGCCCTTGGTCACGTTCTTGGCCATCACGGGGAGTATACGCGGCTTTACCGGTCGGTGGCAGCCAGCCCCCGTAGTCATTCTCGCGAAAGCGAGAATCTACGCCCCGCAGGCCTGTCGGATTCCTGCTTGCACGGCAATGACGGAACCGGGGTATTTCATAGCAGCGCCGCGATGCGCTCGTACACGGCAGTGAGGAGCATGGCTATCTGCTCGCCCAGGACCAGCAGCACGACGACCACCGTGACGGCACAGAGACAGATGACAAGCGCGTACTCGATGACGCCTGGGCCTTGCTGGGAACCCGGCGTGTCACTTGAGTGCAGCGGCGTAGGTGCGCGGGGAGGCACTACGAGGGTCGCTCCGGGGGACGACGACTCACCGCCGGCGAACGACTCTCAACCGGCCGCGCCGCGACCACCGTACTGCCTGTCGCCGAGCCATTTCGCTCGCGTGCCTTGGCTTTGGCCGCCAGGTCGCGCTCTTCTTGCTCCAGGGCGGCGAGCTTGTCGAACTGCCGGGTGCGGCGGTAATAGGCCCAGCGCTTGTACCGCCCTATCTGATCCGAATACTCGCGCCAGTCATGCGTGTATTCATCCCGTGGGGCAACCGGAGCATTCGGATCGTCCGGGGTGATCAGGAGGTTATCGGCGTACTTCAGGAGCATCCTGGCCGCCTGCACACAGATGACAAAGGCGCCCAGCGCCGCCCAAAACGCATAAGGGCCGAACCGAAAGCTCCAAAACTGCGACAGAAGGAAGAAACAGACGATCAGTGCCAGGGGCGCAAAGGTCAGGGCGGCGAACGTGAGCAGGAAGGCGATCATTGGGCGTGCGACACCGCGCATCGGCAGAACGCCTCCTCCCCCGGCCCCAAAACTCGCCAGCCGGCCGGCGGGATACCGTTGCCATTGTAAGCGGCCGGCGCCGGCCGGTCAACACATGATGGCGACGGAGGGAGTGGAGATGCGCCTTGGCCTAGCCCAATAGGGGCAGGCTTCCGTCAGCGGCCGCCCTCTTCACGCGGCAACTGCGGGAGTAGCGGCGCACGCTCGCTCTCGATGGGCGGCAGTTGCGGCTGGACCTGCGCCCTGGGGACGACGTTGATCGAAATCTGATCCCAGCCGTCCGCTCCGTCGGGTAGCGACGCCGTGTGCTCGGACGGCTGCACGTTGCCCTCGCCGTCGGTAGCCCGCACGAGCAAGCGATACGACCCGGCCTTCGGCCGCCACCGCACCGTCCACAGTGACCACGCAAACTTGGAGAGCGCCGGACGGATGTCGGCAGTCATCCACGTCCGCGCTTCATCGGCGCTCACCTCAACTTTGGAGATGCCGCGCGGCCCGGCGAACGCCACACCACCAATGATGTGCTCCGTGTCGGCTGCGATTCGTGAGGCGTTCTCCGGCACGTCAATACGCGACATGGTCTTGACGGTCGCAATGTCACTCCAGCCCCGCTTTTGCCAGAAGCCGATGTAGTCGTGGTCCACCAACTCGATCTTGGTGATCCACTTGACGTTCTTCATGCCGTAAATCTCCGGTATCAGCAGGCGGATGGGGAAGCCGTGCTGCGTGGGGAGCGGCTGGCCGTTCATTTTCCAGACGAGCATCGTGCCCGGGTCCATCACCTTCTCGAAAGGAAAGCTGTCGGCGTAGTTATCGGCCCCGTGAACCACGACGTCCTGTACCCCGGTGCCGATCCCGGCGGTGTCCAAGAACGTCTTCAACGGCAGGCCTTCCCACCGCGCATTGCCGATGTACTCGCCGCCGACCGGATTGCTGATGCAGATCAGCGTGTGGATCTGCTCGCGCGTGGTCATCGCCATAATGTCGTCGTAGCTGAGGGTATAGGGGCGCTCGACCAGCCCGGTGATCTCCAGCTTCCAGTCCTCTGCGTCAACCGTCGGGTCTCTGAAGTTCTTGGAGACGGTGTAGTGATCGTCAATCGCGGTGATTTCGGACTGCATGCCTACGGCACGGGAGTCACGGGCACCGTCTCCACCACCCATCGTCAGCATATTGCCACCGAAAGAGCGGGTGAGGAACTGCCAGAGACCGATGCCGGCGACGATGAGCACGCCACTCCAGGCGATCTGGACGAACGTGGGCCGGCGGGCCTGACGCTGCCCTGGCACCGCTACCGGCGCGGTTGCAGGCGTCAGTGCCGGAATACCCAGCGTCGTCTGCAACGCCACCAGTGTCATGCTAAAAGTGGCTACACCGACGAGTCCCGTGAAGAACTCCAACCCGCGATTCTGGACGGCCGGCAGGAGCAGCCACAACACGAGCCAAAAGATGGTCGGCAGACCACCGGCGAGGAACCATGTCTCGTGCGCCCGCGGCGTGAGCCGGCGGCGCTGGCGCCGGATCGTCGCCCCGAGGCCCCAGAGTGTGCCCAGTAAGAGCTGCCCGCCGAGCAGCAGCGTGAAACCGAGCGGTTTGAGGGCCTCGCCGAACGTGGCGATCCCGTCGGCTTGAGCACTGACCGGCGTGACCGTCGGTACCCACTGCGCGATCAGCTCAATCGGCATGAAGGCCTGAAACGCAAAGCGCAAGAAGAGCATCACGGCCGTCGCGCTGAGGATGGCCAGCAATCCGACCGCCAAGCCTTGCCAGATCAGCCTGGCGTTGATCCGAGCGGTGTCGGCGCCGTTTCCAGGTCCCGCGCCACTATCCATTACAGTGCCTCCTCACTCCCACAAAGACCATAGTTGCCCAGTCTTAAATCAGTATACACAAGGTAACAGCGGACGGTGTGTAAGGGACCTAACAGTCGGCGACCACTACCGGGCCGCCGCACCCGGCCGACACGCCGCCGCGACGGCGCGGCGGGCAGCCTCGGCCCATCGCAGCACCTCGTCGCTCACGCCCAGGCGGCGACAGGCCGCGCGGTCATACCAGCCGAGACCTTGCCCGGCGCTCTCGCCGCCCAGGCGCGGCGGTACCGGATCACGGGGCACGGCGGCATAAATCAGGTCAATGTGCTGGTGGTGAGGGGCTGGCGGAATGTCCTCTAGCTGGATGCCCAGCGGGCGGCACAACCGTTGTGGTCCGGGCGGCGCGGGCCGCCGATCATCGGACGTGTCCACCAGCACAATGTCGAGGCCCGCTTCTTCCTTTGTTTCGCGGATCGCGGCTTCATCGGGTAGCTCACCCGGCTCAACGTGTCCGCCCGGCGGCAGCCACATCTCCAGCTTCTTGTGCCGATGCAGGAGTACCGCGCCATCATGGACAACGAACACCGCCACGGTGAACTCGCGCTCTGGCCGGGCGCTCGCCTCCGCCTTGTCTTGTTGTGATGTGGTCATGCTCACCATCAGCGCGGGAGGGTGTCCCTATGCCGACGCGGCCAGGATAGCGGCCGCGTAGTCCTCGGCATTGTCCTCAGGATCGTACCCCAGTTCGCGCTGGGCGCTGGTGATGTCCCAGTAGCGCCGCGTGTTGCCGGAGATGGCGTTATACACCCCAAACGGAATGCGCGATTCGATGGACCGCCAGGTCAGCTGGGCCATGTCACGCGAGCTTAACCAGGTCGCCAAGGTGCGCGGCGCCGTGGGCTGCGGTACGAACGAGCCGATGCGGAGGCAGATCACGCGCAACCCGAAAGCGTCGGCATAGTAGCGTCCGAGCGCCTCGCCGAACGCCTTGGACGCGCCGTAGTACCCGTCGGGTCGCACGGGCAGCAGCTCCGGCCGCTGCGGGACGCCATCCTTCTCGTACATGCCCATGACGTGGTTGGTGCTGGCAAACACGACGCAGTCTACCCCGCACCGATGCGCCGCTTCATAGATGTTGTAAGCGCCGACGATATTCTTGGGCAGAATGGACGACCACGGCGCCCCGGTGTTGGGGTCCGCGGCGAGATGGACGACGGCATCCATCCCCTCACACGCAGCCTCCATCTCCGCCAGGTCCGTGACGTCGGCGACGATCACCTCATCCCGGCCCTGCTGCGGGAGGACGGTGCGGTGGTACATCAGCCGGAGCCGATACCGCTGATGCAGCTCGTCGCGCAGCGCCCGTCCGATGACCCCCGCGGCACCGGTGACGAGCACACGCTTGGGCGCGTCCGGTCGGCCAGCCGTCGTTGCACTCATCGTGGGCGCTCCTTTCTCGATGTAGTTGAGTTGGGTTGGCAGCGGAGCAGTCGTACTTCAGCGAGCATCATAGCAAAGGGCCGCGAATAGTAGCCCGCTTCCACCGGGCAGCGGACGCCGCGCTACCTGCTATAGTGGACAGCACCGCTGATCGAGAAAGGACCGCCCCATGTCCGTGCAAGCACCGCAGACCACCGACCGCTTCTTCGCCGAGCAGTACGGCCTCGGCACCGCCGAGCTTGGCCGCCTGCTCGATCTGGCGTTGGGGCGCGGTGGCGACTATGCCGACGTGTTCGCGGAGTACTCGCTCCACCGAAATATCAACTTCGAGGAAGAGGCCATCAAGTCGGCGAGTGCCAGCACGGCGCAAGGAGTCGGCGTGCGGGTCGTCAGCGGTGATGCCATTGGCTATGCCTATAGCGAGGACTTCGCCTGGTCGAGCCTGCAACGGGCAGCGCAGACGGCCGGCAATATCGCGCAGGCGGGCGGTCAGCACGCGCCGATTGCCGTCGCAACGGTGTCGCTGCCGGACTACTATGCGGTGGAAAACCCGGCCGTCAACGAGCCGGCCGAGGCGAAGCTGGACCTGATCCGGCGCGCCGATAGCACGGCGCGGGCCTACGCGCCGACGATTACCCATGTCATGGTGATGTTTGCCGAGGAAGAGCGCCGCACCATGGTCGCGACGAGCGAGGGGGTTCTGGCAGCGGACGTGCAGCCCCGGGTGACACTCGCCTTGCAAGTCGTGTCCGAGCGCAACGGTGACCGGCAAAGCGCATTTCAAGGGAGTGCCGCGCGAGAAGGCCTGGCGTACTTCACCGACGAATACTCCCCCGAGGCCACAGCCAGCGAGGCCGCGCGGATGGCAACGACGCTGCACGACGCTGTAGACGCGCCGGCCGGCGCAATGCCGGTCGTGCTGGGCAATGGCTGGTCCGGCGTCCTGTTGCACGAGGCTGTGGGCCACGGCTTGGAGGCCGACTTCAACCGCAAGCGCACCAGTCTCTATACCGACCGCGTCGGTGAGCAGGTCGCCGCCCCCGGCGTGACCCTGATTGACGACGCCACGCTGCCCGGCTACATCGGCTCCCTGAACATGGATGACGAGGGCACGCCGGGCCAGCGCACGGTGCTCATTGAGGATGGTGTCCTCGTGGGCTATATGCACGATTGGATCAGCGCCCGGCACTTCGACACCGCCCGGACCGGCAACGGCCGGCGCCAGAACTATCACCACTACCCGGTCCCACGCATGACCAACACCTACCTGCTCGGCGGCGAGGTGGACCCGGAGGAGATCATCCGCTCCGTGGACAAGGGTGTGTACTGCGTCAACTATTCCGGCGGACAGGTCAACATCAGCAACGGTGACTTTGTGTTCAGCACCGTCGAGGCCTATCTCATTGAGGGTGGCAAGCAGACGGCACCGCTCAAGCACACCAGCCTGATCGGGAACGGTCCGACGCTGCTCCAAAACGTCACCATGATCGGCAGCGATCCCGACATCCCGAAGCGCACCGGGACGTGCGGCAAGGAGGGCCAAGGTGTACCCGTCGGCGCCGGCTGCCCGACGCTGCTCGTCTCGGAGTTGAACATAGGTGGCACGCAGCAATAGGGAAAAACGCCACCGCAGTCAGGAGTACGTGCAATGTCCGCCAATGGTGCCGATCTCACCGCACAGGACTACCTCGACGTCGCTGCAGCCGCTGTATCCGCCGCACGGCAAGCCGGGGCCGAGGAAGCGGAGGCCGCCGTCGGAGCCGGCAACGACTTCTCGGCGACGGTCCGTCAGGGTAAGACGGAAAAGCTGCTCGAATCCGGCTCCAGGGGGGTGTCGCTGCGGGTATTCGTCGGGGGACGCGCCGCCTCGGTCTCCACAAGCGACTTTTCCCCGGCAGCTATCCGCCGCGCAGCGAGCGACGCCCTGGACCTCGCCAAGATCAGCGATCCCGACGAGTGCGGCGGTCTGCCGGAAGCCGGCTTTGGCCTCTCCGCCGCTCCCGACGACCTGGAGACGTATGATCCCGCGACCGCCACGTTGACCCCGGAGCGCCTGATCGAATGGGCCGGGCGCGCCGAGCAGGCCGCGTTCGACTCCCACGCTCGCGTCACCAACTCGGACGGCGGCACGGCGGGACGCACCACGATGCGGGTGACTCTGGCCAACAGCCGCGGCTTTGCCGCTTCCTATCGGCGCAGCTCCTGCGGCATCGGCATCGAGGCCATCGCCGACGACGAGGACGGCAAGAAACGCAACGGCTGGTGGTGGACGAGCCATCGGAGCGCCAGCCAGCTCGAGTCGCCGGAGGCGGTGGGACGCACGGCGGCCGAGCGCACGGTGCGGCAGTTGGGTGCTCGCCAAGCCCCGACCGGCGCCGTTCCGGTCGTCTGGGACGTGACCGTGGGGCCGGCGCTGCTGGGGATTTATGCCCGCGCCGCCGACGGACACGCGGCCTATCGGCGGTCAACCTTTCTGCTCGGACGTGAAGGCGAGACCATCGGCTCGGCGAGTGCGATCATCGTGGACGACCCGACGCGCCCCGGTCTGCCCGCCAGCCGGCCCTTCGACGGCGAGGGCCTGCCGACCCAACGCAACGTGCTCTTCGACGCCGGCCGATTCACCGACTTTCTGCTGGACACGTACAGCGCCCGAAAGCTGGGCAAGAGCAGCACCCACAGCGCCGGCCGCGGCGGCGCGCTGACGACCGTGACGACATCCAACTTCTATCTGGAACCGGGTACCCATACCCCGGACGAGATCATCGCCTCGGTGGATCAAGGCCTTTTTCTCACCGACCTCATCGGGTTTGCCGAGAACATCACCACCGGGGATTTCTCGCGCGGCGCCGGCGGTATCTGGATCGAGGGCGGGCGGCTGACCTACCCGGTGAGCGAGATCAACGTCTCCGGCCACCTCGCCGAAATGCTGGCCGACCTGGACATGGTGGCGAACGACCTCCGGTTCCGCAGCGGTACCGCCGCGCCAACCTTCCGCATCGGCACGATGATGGTCAGCGGCCAGTAGGCGCCGCCAAGCCGGCGCGGCCACTCGGTTGCACAAACGAGGGGAGAACGATTATGGCTTCCGCGAGCGGCGCTGAACCGGTCATCGAGGTGGAGGGTCTCACCAAACACTACGGATCGGTGGTCGGCGCGCAGGATCTCTCGTTTACCGTGCAGCGCGGTGAGGTCTTTGGCTTCCTCGGCCCTAACGGTGCCGGGAAGACGACCACTATCAGGATGCTGCTCGATGAGATCAGGCCGACCGCGGGCCGGGCCGCGATCCTGGGACTCGATACCCACGCCAAGTCCGTCGAGATACGCCGGCACCTCGGCTACATTCCCGGCGATCTGGCCCTGTACCCCAACCTCACCGGTCGAGATACCCTCACCTACTTTGCGAACTTACGCGGCGGAGTGGATTGGGCATATGTCAACGAGCTTGCCGAGCGGCTCGATGCCGACCTCTCCAAGAAGGTCGGCAATCTCTCCTCCGGCAACCGTCAGAAGATCGGGGTGATCCAAGCCTTTATGAACCGGCCGGACGTACTCATTATGGACGAGCCTAGCTCCGGTCTGGACCCCCTGATCCAACGCGAGTTCCAGAACATGGTGCGGGAGGTCGCTGCCGACGGCCGGACCGTGTTCCTCTCCAGCCATACGCTATCCGAAGTGCAGCGTGTCGCCGGACGGGTCGGCATCATCCGCCAAGGTCGGCTCGTCACCGTCGAATCCGTCGCCGATCTCCGGTCGAAGGCGATGCGGCAAGTCGAGCTGGAGTTGGACTCGCCAGCGGAGACCGCGGTGTTCGCAGCCGTACCGGGAGCACGCGACGTGATGGTCGAGCACAGCCACGTTCGCCTGTCGTTCGACGGCGACATGGGCGTACTCCTCCAAGCCACGAGCGAGCATCACAACATCGTTGACATCACTACCAACGAAGCCGACCTCGAAGAGATCTTCCTCACGTACTACCACGATGAGGAGGTGACCGACTGATGTTGACCACCATCTTCACCAAAACGCTCCGAGATCGCTGGCTAGGCTGGACCATCGCCGTCGTCAGTCTCACCCTACTCACCCTGTATGGGATGGCCGTCTACCGCCAGATTGACCTTTCCATCCTCACCTCAATGCCGGAGGCCTACGTCGCGCTCATCGGCATCCGCGAGGACATTGACGCGGGCGGCCTCGCCGTCCAAGCGATCAACGGCCTCTACGGCGCCATCACCCTGGCGGCGATGGCCCTGGCGCTGGGAGCTTCATCCATCGCCGGCGAGGAGCGCGACGGGACCATGGGCATCCTGCTCGGCAACCCCAAGGGCCGGACCCACGTGCTCGTCTCCAAAGCCGGGGCTATGGTGCTGCTCGCGGCGGTGAGCGTGCTCATCTTGTGGGGAGCGATGTACGCCATCGCGGCTATGCTGGGCGTCGAGATCGGTGGTCTGGATGTGGAGGCGCTCTCCCTCCACATGTTCGTCAACGTCCTCTTCTACGGCTTTCTGGCAACGGCCATCAGCGCCTGGACCGGCAACCGGGGCGCGGCCGCCGGCGTGACAACCGCAGTGCTGGTCCTGTCGTTCTTTGCCGTCGGCTTGCTGCCGCTGATAGAGGAGCTGAAAGACCTGGTCAGAGCGTTCCCGTGGTACTACTTCGATGGTAGCGATCCGGTCTACAACGGGGTCCACTGGGGGCATCTCGGCGTGCTGCTGGCCGCCGCCGCAGTGTTCGCTATCATCGCCGTGATCGGAGTCAATCGTCGCGACCTGAAGGGGCAATCCGTCGGCGTGACCCTAATAGACCGCCTCCGCGGCAATCCGCTGACCAGGAAGGTCATCGGCCAGTTGGCCGGCTCGGCCCGCGTCTCCTCGATCTGGCTCAAGGCCGCCTCGGAATATCAGGGGCTGTTGCTGGTCACGGCGGCGGTCATGTTCCTGATGATGGGCATTATGATGGGGCCTTTCTACAAAGCCATCCCTGAGGAGACCCTGAGCGCGTTCGAGGGTCTCCCGGAAGCCTTGATCGCGCTGGCCGGCGGTGGCGACATCAGCACCCCGGAGGGCTGGTATCAGATCGAGACGTTCGGCCTGATGGCGCCGATCTCGGTCATGGTGGTCACCGTCGCCATCGGCGCCGGCGCGTTGGCCGGAGAAGAATCGCGCAGGACCATCGGCCTGCTGCTCGCCAACCCGGTCCGCCGCTCGCGGATCGTGCTGGAGAAGAGTTGGACGATGGCCCTCTACGCTTTCGCCGTCGGATTCGCAACCTTTGCCGGAGTCGCACTCGGCTCCCTGCTCGCCGACCTCGGCATGGACGTTGGCAATATCGCTGCCACTTGCCTGCTGCAAACGCTGCTCGGTTTGGCTTTCGGTGCCCTGGCGCTGGTTCTGAGCGCCGGCACGGGGCGGACGCGGATTGCGGTCTTCGTGACTATCGGCGCCGCGCTCGTGCTCCATCTCCTCAATGGGTTCGCCGCGCTCAACGAGAGCATGGCG
>JAJDZR010000250.1 GCA_022824545.1 Chloroflexota bacterium | reverse complement strand
TCCGGCGGTGGTGCGGCGACCCGCGCTTCCCTACGGCCTTCCGCGACCAGGGGGAGATCGGTCTGCCGCACCCCGATCCGCCCAACCGAAGTGGTTGGGACACCAAAACCAAGATACAAGGGGAGTCTGCGCGGCGACCGGGGGCGATGCATGGTGCTGGATTGCGGCTTCCGCCGCGATGACGGGGGCCGGGAAGCGGTGTGGAGCTGCACAAATGAACAACTACCCCGGTCAGCCGGCCGCCTCTCTATTGTCGAGCGAGAGAGGCGGCTGCTGGCCCCCTCGGTGCCGTGCTGTGCCGGGGTAGGCTACACTAGGGCGGCCGTGTGCGTGCTGGGAGGGGGTGTGCTCGGTGAAGGTCGGCGTTGTCGGTGCGGGCATCTTCGGTATCGCGGCGGCGCTGGCGCTGCGTGAGCGCGGGCACGCGGTCGCCGTCTTCGACCAAGGGCCGGTGCCCCATCCGCACGCTTCCTCGACTGACGTGGCCAAGGCGATTCGCCGGACGTCGTATGCCAGTGCCAACGACACGTATGTCGAGCTGGTTGAGCGGGCTGCCCGTCAGTGGCGGGAATGGCAGACGCGCTTCGGCACGACGGTCTATCACCGGACGGGCGGCCTCACCATTCTGCCGAGTTTCGCTCCCGGCAGTCCCATGTACGAGAGCTGGCGCTACCTCCAGGCGCGAGGCGCCACCGACGCAGAGGTGCTCTCGGCGCCGGAGGTTCGCGCTCGCTTTCCACAGTTCACCGTGCGGGACGATGAGGTCGGCTTCTACGATGGATGGCGGGGTTACCTGGAGAGCGGTCGCGCGGTCACCCTGCTGGCCCGGCTGGCGCGGGCGGAGGGGGTGGAAATCCACGAGGAGACGCCGGTGCTGCGGGTCGAGGATGATGCGGACGGTGGCCGCGTGGTCGTCGCGCATGGCGTGCATTCCTTCGACCGCGTTGTCGTCGCCGCCGGTGTCTGGGTGGGCCGCCTGCTGCCCCACATCGGTTGCCACGTGGAGGTCACGCGCCAGCAGATGATGTTTATCGAGGTCGAGAACCCCGGCCGTTTCGTCGGTGGCACGCTGCCGGTATGGAGCATGGAGCCGGATACGGACTCCTGGTACGGCTTTCCGCTGCTCCGGGAGGGCTACGTCAAAGTATCCAAGGACCTCCTCGGGGAGGTCGTAGACCCGGACGTTGACCGCAGCAGCACGCCGGAGTTTGTCGAGCAGGCGATGGTCTTCCTGCACCGGCGCATTCCGGAGATGGCCGCCGGGAAGGTGGTCGGGAGCCGCTCCTGTCTCTACGCCAATACGCCGGACGACCATTTCGTGATTGATTGGGTGCCGGGATCACAGCGCATTTTGGTGGCCGGTGGCGGCAGCGGCCACGGCTTCAAGTTCGGCGGCTCCATCGGGGCAGTCATCGCCGATGCCGTCGAAGACAAAGACAACCCGTTGGGCCGGCTGTTTCGGATTGGCGAACGGCTGCGAGCCGGGGACCGGCGGCAGTCGCGGGTGGCGCGCGGCTTTGCCCAGCCCGTTGCCACCGCACCCCCTTCCCCGCAGTGATGGAGGTCAGGAGACGATGATGGAACCCGATGCGACCGCCAGACGCCTGTATGACGAGACCATCGTCATTGATGGTCTCAACGTCAGCAACTGGGACAGCCCGGCGGTGTTCCGCAGCCTGCACACTGGCGGTGTGACCGCCATCAACGCGACGATTGCGACGTGGGAGAACTACCCCGAGACGATGGACACCATCGCCGCGTGGCTGCGGCGCTTGGGTGAATACGACGACGTGCTCACGCTGGTGAGGACCGTTGGGGACATCCGGCAGGCCAAGCAAGATGGGAAGGTGGGCATTATCCTGGGGTTCCAGAATGCCACGCCCATCGAGAACGACCTGGACCGTCTCGCCGTCTTCCACGCGCTTGGCGTGCGGATCATCCAAATCACGTTTCACGAGCGCAACCTGCTGGGGAACGGCTGCTACGAGCCGCGGGACGGCGGCCTGAGCCACTTCGGCGTGGATGCTGTGCGGGAGCTGAACCGCTTGGGCGTCCTCGTTGACCTGTCGCACTGCGGCACGCGCACGACGCTGGACACCATCGAGCAGTCGGAGCGGCCGGTCGCGTGTACCCACGCTAACGCCCGGTCCTATTTCGACGTGCCGCGCAACAAGACGGACGAGGCGCTCAAGCTGATGGCCGCGCGTGGCGGCGTGGTGGGCGCGACGGCGATTGCCGGATTTCTACGCACGGGCTGGCAGTCCACGCTCGACGACTACGTGGACGCGATTGACCATCTGGTGCAGATGCTCGGCATTGACCACGTGGCCATCGGGACGGATTTCACGCAGGACCAGCCGGTCTCCTTCTGGCGCTACATCGGCTCGCAGCAGGGCACGAAGTATCCATCGGTGTGGACGAATACCGCTCGTCCCCCGGCGGTCAACCAGCCGGGCCTCTACCCGCGCGACTTGGAGACGCCGGACAAGCTCCCCAACCTCGCCGCGGCGCTGCTCAGGCGCGGCTACAGCCCGGCCGATACTGCCAAGCTCCTCGGCGAGAACTGGCTGCGCCTGTTCGAGACGGTGTGGTCCGACTAGGCGCCGCGGCGCGAGGGGACGGCCGTTCCCTCCCCTGTCGAAACGGGGGAGGGCGAGGGTGGGGGCCAGGGTAGGTATTCGTGTTCTCACCCCCGACTTGGCTCGCTCATCTCGGCGCGGGCCTTGCGGGAGAGTGCGGCGAGGTGCCCGTCGTTGGCGAGGCGCTGCTCGAGATGACGCATCCGGGCCGGGCCGGCGGTCCGCAGCATCACCTCGCCGTAGGCGCGCTCGACCCAGAAGCGGGCGGAGGCGGCGATGTCCTCGCGCAGCGCACCCAAGTCTTCCTCGGCGTGGCGCTGCTGCATGTTGATCGTGAACATGCGCCGGCGCGTGCCGCCACCCCACGAGCTGTGCTTGAGGCAGTGATTGAAGACGACGAGATCGCCCGGCTCGCTCTCCAGGGGGTAGGCCGGGACGCCGCTGCCGGGCACGCCCCACCAGTCCTCGACCGCGCCTCCATCCCGGGTGTGGCGATAGCCGGCCTCCAGCGCCTCGGCAAACGCATCTCCAAAGCGGTGACTGCCGGGGACGACGCGCAGGCAGCCCGTGTCGCGGGTGACCGGGTCCAGGTAGAGCGCCATCTTGAGCGAGACGTACTTCTTGTCGCGATAGCCGTCGGAGTGCCAACGGGTATCGCCGACGTAGTAGTTGCCGTCGCTGCCGGTGTAGTTGAAGTCGTCGCCGAGCAGGGCGCTGCCGATCCCTTCGATGCGCGGGTCGTCGAGCAGGCCGCAGAGATACTCGTGCTGGTCTATGAATGGGACGAGCGCGGAGCGCTGCTTATGGTCGTGGGGCTGCCCATCGTGCCCCCCGCCGTGTGCCGTCCAGACTGCCTCGAAAGCCTCGGTGATCGCGTCGGCCTCGTTGGCGAGGAGGCCGGGGAACTCGAGAAAGCCGAAGGTGTCGAAGAATTGCAACTGCTGTGCGGTGAGATTCATCGGATCAATCCTCCCTCGTGCTCTTGGGTGCGGCTTTGGCCTGCCACCCGGCTCCATCCCTCCAGGGAAGGGGAGTCATGGCGGTGACCGGCCCCAGACACCTGGATTCCGGCGAAAGCCGGAATGACGAGGCCGGTGGCAGTGCTCAGGTCATGACGAGGCCGCCACAGACGTTGTACGATTGGCCGGTGATGTAGCCGGCATCTTCGCTGGCGAGGAAGGCGACGAGGCCGACCACGTCGGTGGCGACCTCGGGGCGGCCCAAGGGAATGGTTGCTGTGCGCCGCTGCCAGGCCTCGCCGGTCTCCCAGCCCTCGATGGCGCTCCATTCCTCGTCCAAGGAGCGCCAGAACTGCGTGTCCACGATGCCGGGGCAGATGGCGTTGACGGTGATACCGTGTGGGGCGAGGTCGAGCGCGGCGCACATGGTCAACTGGATGACGGAGGCTTTACTCACGTTGTAGTGCGCGGTGTAGGGGTTGCCGCGCCGGCCGGCGATGCTGGCGGTGGACAGAATCCGGCCGCCGTCACCCTGCGCGATCATCTGGCGCGCGGCGGCTTGGATGCCAAAGAAGACGCCCTTGACGTTCACCGCCTGCATCCGGTCCCATTCCGCCTCGGTAATCTCCAGCATGCGCTTGGCTTGTCCGTAGCCGGCGTTGTTCATGATGATGTCGAGCCGACCGTGGGCCGCGACGGTCCGGCTGACCAGCTCGTCTACTTGCGCTTTCGAGGTCACGTCCACGGGGAGCGGTGTGGCGCGGCCGCCGGCTTGCCGGATGCCGGCGGCGACCTCCTCCGCGCTGGCAAGATCGAGGTCGGCGACCACGACGATGGCACCTTCCTCGCCGAACCGTTCGCACATGGCCCGACCCATCCCCGCCGCGCCGCCGGTGATAATCGCGACCTTGTTCTCCAGCCGTTGCGCTGCGCTCATGCTCCAGGCTCCCGTCCGCTTCCTGCTGGTAGTGTCTCCCCGCCCGCGGTGCCGCCGAGTATAGCAGCCATTAGCCGTCAGCTATCAGCCAGGGTGCGGCTAGGCCGGGGTAGAATAGCCGGTGCTGACGGGCTGAGAGGGAGTGACCGGATGGAGCGCGGCGAGCAGACGACGACAACGGTGCGCTTGGCAAATGGCGAAGTGCTCACGATTCGCGTGTTGGAGCCACCGCTCGGCGACTACGCGGAGCGCATTCAGTACTCGTGGCGCGACATCCGCGAGCCGCTGATGGCTGGTGAGCTGGTGGACACGAGCCTGGACCGCTTTTTCATCGGTGAGCTAGATGGGGAATACGTCGGCAGCATGACCTACGCCACTCCGCGCCGGTGCAGCGAGGTGGCGGTGCTCGGCATGGTCCAGACGCGGCCCGATCAGCGCCGCAAGGGCATTGCGACGCAGCTGCTCCGGCAGACCATCGCCGACTTTCGGGTGCTCGGCGGAATGGCGATGTACCTCTGTACGACCAATCCCAACGCCTACGCGCTCTACTATAAACAGGGCTTTCGCCCGCTGATCGGCGACGGTATGCGCTACCTGGCGCCGGGGTGTGAGGACTTCGACCGGACCTACTTCGTACACGACGGTCCGGCCGCGATCCGGCCGGGCACGTGGGGTGATCTTGCCCCGGTGTCGTCCCTCTACAATCAACGGCAGCCGGACTGGTTCATCAAGGACTATCCCCGCCGCGTGTTCCGGGACATACGCTACGAAGGGCATTACCGGCGGGTGTGGCTCCCGACGCAGGAGCGGCAAGGGACAGTGCTGGTGCTGGAGAACCGCCGCCAGCGCGTAGTCGGCATCGCCAGCACGGCGGCGGTTGATAGTTATGTCGAGCAGCATGCCCACATAGTGGACTGCTGGGCCTGCCCCGCCTACCTCGGGCAGCTCCCTGAGCTACTGTCGGCCGTCGTAGAGCGGGCACGCGATACCGGCGCCGAGGCGCTCCAGGCATACCTGGCGGACAGTGATCGTGCCAAGCAGCAGATCTTCCAGGCGGCCGGCTTCCGCGAAGAGGCGCGGCTGCGCGACCGTCTCCGGGTTGATGCTGCGCCGGCGGGACGCCAGGACCTGCTCGTCTACTCTCAGACGCTGGACCGACACACGTCGCCAGCGCACTCCGAGTCAGCCTTCTACGGCGCTCGTCCGGCTTTCCAGTCGCGGCGCTGAGGCGCGGCCCTCACCCGCTGACGGGCCAAAGCCGCACGGATGGTGCCAGGTGTGGTGCGTCTTTGGCCCATCACCCGGCCCCTTCTCCACCATGTGGGGGTGGAGGGCGGACCTACCCCCCGGCCCCCTCCCTGAAGGGAAGGGGAGTCCGCGCGGTGACCGGGGGCTATGCATGGCCCTGGATTGCGGCCTGCGCCGCAATGACGAGACGGCGGGGGGGCGCGGGAGGGGTGTTGTGCAAAGAAGCCCGTGTGCGCGGTGGAGCACGACCGCGGTTGGGGCGGTACTTGGATGGCAGGATGCACTTGGTGGGTGGGTTGTGACCTCCCGCTCGACAGCGGGGGGAGATGGCGATCCTCACCCCCGGCCCCTCTCCACCATGTGGAGAGGGGTGGATTGCTGCTTGCGCGGGATTGTGTGTACCTGGAAGTGTGGGAAAACGCAGCGCGGTGTTGCGCGGTGTCTTGGTGGGTGCGGGGATTGGCAGGGTTGTGGGGCAAGCCCTCCTGGCGCAGCCGGCGCAGGCCGGCCGGCAAGGCGACGGTGGCGATTGCCACGGCACGCGGACGGTGCTGACCCGGCGCCCCGGCCGTGCTGGCCAGGGGTACGTCGGCACCCGGTGCCATGGGGGTGGCGCACGGACGGTCATGCCTCTCCACGTCGGAAGACGCGGCGAGGGGTCGGCCATGACCCGGCGCCGTTGGCACGGAGCAGGATCGGAAGTGATCTTGCGTCCGTTGCGCGGCACGCAGACGATGCTGACCCGGCGCCCCGGCCGTGGTGGCCAGGGGTACGTCAGCACCCGGTGCCCTCAGGGTGGCGCGCGGACGGTCATGCCTCTCCACGTCGGAAGACGCGGCAAGGGGTCGGTCATGACCCGGCGCCCTTTGGTGCCGGGCGTCAGACCGGGCGTGGTCCAACACCTGCGGCACGGCACGCAGACGATGCTGACCCGGCGCCCCGGCCGCAATGGCCGGGGGTACGTCAGCACCCGGTGCCCTAGGGGTGGCGCGCGGACGGCCATGCCGCGCCGCATCGGAAGACGCGGCGCGGGGTCGGTCATGACCCGGCGCCCTCGGCTGGGTGGCTACGCCACCGTCGTTGACTAGCATGATGATGCGAGTGGGTCCCTGCCGGGCGGTGCCCGGTGCTCCAGGAAGGACTTGCAGTTGCCAATCCCCGTCAGGGGGACACATTCACGGGGACAGGGGAAAGACAACGGCCGCGCCAGTGGTCAGTAGTCAGTGGGACGGGTGGATCTGGCCCCTCCCTGAAGGGAAGGGGAATGAGGTGGGCGTGGGGATGGTGGGAGCGGGGGTGTAGATTCCCTAGACTCACAAACGAAGTGCAACACCAGAGTAAGGTGTTGCCATGGGACAAGCATACACGCAGCTTGGTATTGAAGACCGGTGTGAATTGGCCCGTCTACACGCCCAGG
>JAJDZR010000021.1 GCA_022824545.1 Chloroflexota bacterium | reverse complement strand
GAGCTCCGGTGGGAACCGCAGTGCGGGCCACGGCGGACGGCACCGTGGTCTCGGCAGGCTCTCGTGGCGGCGCCGGCCGAATGGTCCGTCTGCGTCACGCCAACGGCTACGTCACGACCGGCGAGCCATTGCTGTCGGCGGCCGAGGTGCAGGCCCTCCGTGACGCGCTCGATCAGGTCATCGCCGGCACCAGCCCCGACCGGCCCCACCTGCTCCGCAACATGGCCGGTGGCGGCCTCGACAGCGATAAGGTCGTGGTGCAGATCGTCAACATCTGGCAGGCGCACCCGGCCTACCGCGAGCACATCGCCCGCCCCGACATCGTGGCGATGGCCTTGCAGCTGGCGCCGACCGATACGTTGCGGGTGTGGCACGACCAAATCCAGTACAAGCCACCGAACGTCGGCACCTCTACGCACTGGCACCAGGACTTTCCCGCCTGGCCGGTGCTCACTCCCGCCGACCTGGTCACCGCCTGGGTCGCGCTCGACGACGCGACCATGGTCAACGGCTGCCTGCGCTTCGTGCCCGGCTCGCACCGCTGGAGCGACAAGCATGTCGGCTTAGGTACCAACGATGACTTTTCCCCACAATATGATCCGGCCCAACTGCCGCCACAGGCTAACGTAGAGGTCATGCCGGCCGAGGTCCCGACGGGCGGGGTGAGCTTCCACCACGGCGCCACCTGGCACGCCAGCGCGCCCAACCCCTCACCCATTCCCCGCCGTGCAATCGCCGTCCACTACATGCCCGCCCACACCCGCTACGTGGCCGCCGGCAGCCACGTGATGGACACGCGCATTACTGTCTCGGACGGCGAAGTCCTGGCCGGCGAGTATTTCCCGGTAGTCCATCCCCGGTAGCCGGTCAGGCTCCGGCCCCCTATGGTCCCCTGACAAGGGTAGGTTTTTTGTGTAGGGGCGCAACATGTTGCGCCCACGTGCTCGTCATTGCGGCGCAAGCCGCAATCCAGGCTCCCAGCCACCGTTCGCCACACCGCTCCCGCTTCCCTGGAGGGCAACGGCGGACCAGCTCCGCCATCGCTCCCCTTCCCTGCCAGGGAAGGGGCCGGGGGTTAGGTCCGACTCGCCGCCCAGCGAAAAACCTACCCTTGTGAGCCTATGGTCCCCCCGCTGCGGCGGGGGGACGGGCGCAACATGCTGCACCCCTACGGCTTGGCCGGTACCTACCTCAGTCAGGGGCAAGCTAGGCAAAGGGTCTCAGCCTCGGCTTGGAAGATTCCGGATGTGGAAACACTGGCCTGAAGCCATACGTCCCGCCAAGACTGAGTGCCGACCGCTCGAAAAACTGCGGGTGGGCGCGGATATATCCTGCTACCTGCTGTGCCGTGAGACCGGAATCGTGGGCGATGCCGCTTATGGCCCGCAACCCTGGATGCTCGCCCGGGAAGGCCCGCATAATCCGGCGCCCCACCGGATCATCAAAGAGTGTGCTCATCGTCTTGGCCCTCTCGTCCTATCTCCGAGCGTACTATAACCAGCACCTTGTCGGCACAAACAGGGGGCTTTCTAACGTCTCCTAGATCGCGTCAATCTGGCTTTGTTGCAGGGCTACTTGATCGGCTAGGTGGCGCGGATTGCGCCATAGGATGACGAACGAGCCGATGATGAGCAGCAGCCTACCTACACCCGTCCAGGCGAGGACGGCAAGCTGGGCAGCCTCGCTGAGCTTCGATGGCAGGATGGCTACGGCAAAGCCAGTCAAGAGTAGGGCGAAGAGGCCATAGAGACCCAAGCCGCCTCGGACTGCCCCAATGATGCCTGCCCACCAGCGTTGACTATCCATCCCGCTACTTCCCCGGCCTAGGCACTGGCTCGCGCTTGTAGTGATCCATGTCGGCAGCCATGGCAATGGCCCTTGAGCAGGCACTATATTACATAATGTGCAATTATTTGTCCAGCCCGGAGGCAGTCAACATCCATCGGAGTGCTCCTAGGAGCGATACCAGGCCGCCTGCAGCCGGTACAGCGCCGCATACTCGCCATCGGCGGCGAGCAGCTCGTCGTGCGTCCCCTGCTCGACGAGCGCACCCTCCCGCAGCACCAGAATACGGTCGGCGATCCGGCAGGACCCGAGCCGATGGGAGATAAGCAGCACCGTGCTCGCTTCGGCCATCCGCGCAAAGTGCTCGTAGACGGCCGCCTCCGCCTTTGCATCGAGCGCCGACGCCGGCTCATCCAGAATCAGGATGTCCGCTGGCCGGAAGTACGCCCGCGCAATCGCCAGCTTCTGCCATTGCCCCACCGACAGGTCTACGCCGGTATGGAACTCCTTGCCCAGCCGCGTATCGAGACCGTCCGGCAACGCGGCGACCACCTCGTCGGCGCCGCTCCGCGCCACCGTCGCCTCCAGCGCCTGCGTGTCGTCGCGGCCCTCCAGCCAACCGAAGACGATGTTCTCCCGCACGGTAGTCTCGTAACGCACGAAATCCTGGAAGACGGCCCCGAAGCGCCGGTACCAATCGTCCGGCGCCACCTCGTTCAGATCAACGCCGTCAACCAGGATTCGCCCCGCCGTCGGCCGGTACAGACCCAGCAGCAGCTTGATGAGCGTCGTCTTACCGGCGCCGTTCTCACCCACCAGCGCGATCCGCTCGCCGGGTCGGATCGTCAAGTTCAGGTTGGTCAGCGCCGGCCGGTCGCCACCCGGATAGGTGAACGAGACGTTTTCGATCCTGATGCCCTCCCTGAGCTGCCCAGGTAGCCGGCGTCCCTCGTCCAGGTTCAGCCGTGGGCCATCCATGAACTCGAAGTAGTCCTGCAAGTAGCGCATATCGTCGTATGCCACCACCATCATCCACATCATGTCCGAGTAGTCGCGCTGAAAGCTCTCGATGGCCGCGAAGAGCGCCGCGGCCGTACCGATGCTCACCCGCCCGACAACCAGTAGCCCGACGCTGAACACCAGCGCCACGATATGCGCGAGGCCGTTCAGCCCGTCGTGGACGGCCGACTGCCTCAGCTCGTGTGCGGCCAACCGGAGCCGTTCCCGGTCAAGACGCCGCCGCAGCACGGCAACCTGGTCGAGTAGCCAGCCAGCCAACCCGAACAGCCGTACCTCGGCGGCCGCCTCCCGCCCGGTGAGTAGGCCGCCGTAGACCGCAAAGCGCCGCTCGTGCGGCGCCAGTTCACGCTTCACAAGGTACTGCCGCCGGAGCAGACGTACCTGGAGCAAAACGCCCGGCGTACTGCCGACGGCGAGCAACAGTGGGAACACCCAGTGAAACTGCGCCAGGTAGAAGAGCAGCGACACCAGTCCGACCAGGAGCCACACGCTCTGCCAGAAGAAACCCATCATAGTCTCCAGCCGGTTGGTCATCCCCTGACGTACACGATGCAGTTGGTCGTAGTGCTCGGCACGCTCGAACCATTCCAGGGGCATCGCTTGGGCCTGCTCGTAACAGTGCCCCTCGATATATGCACGCAGCCGCTCCCGGAAACGGAGATGGACGATATTGCTTCCCCACCCGACCATCGCCTCAAGCACCCCTAACGCCGCCAAGGCACCACCCCACCAGAGGCCGGTCGTCAGTGACCCGTCTCCCTCCACCACCTGCTGTGCCGTCTCGATCAGTCGCCGTAGCACATGTACCTCGGCGACGGCGAAGAGACCGCCACCGACACTCAGCAAGAAGAGGGCGGTGGTCCCGCCGGCATCGGCGATCCACAGCAAGCCGGCCACGCGCGGCAGGTAGCGCCAGCGCCGCCCCAGCAACTCTTCGCGGCTCGGTATCCGACTCATCCGCCTCCCTCCTCGCCCGTTGGCCGCGTGTACCAGCCCGCTTGGAGGCGGTACATGCCGGCATAGACACCATCCCGTCGGAGCAGCGCCTCGTGACTCCCTTCCTCTACCAGGCGCCCGTCGGCAAGCACGACGATGCGGTCAGCCAGCCGCGCAGCCCCCAGGCGGTGCGAGATCAAGACCGCACAGCGGCCGGCTGCGGCTCGGCTGAACTGCCGGTACACGGCGACCTCGGCGCGTGGGTCGAGCGCCGCGGTCGGTTCGTCGAGCACGATGATCTGAGCGTCACGCAAGTAGGCCCGCGCAATCGCCAGCCGTTGCCACTGGCCGGACGATAGCTCGACACCATCCGGCCACTCCTTGCCCAGCAGCGCCCCATACCCGGCCGGCAGCGTGGCGATGAACCGACCCGCACCACTCCGTGCCGCAGCGGCAGCGATGCGCCGGTGAACTGCCTCGGTGGAGACAGTGCCATCCGCCAATACCGAAACGTCGCCATAAGCGATGTTCTCACGCACGGTAGTCGGGAAGCGCACGAAATCCTGGAAGACCGCCGTCGCCTCCCGCCGCCACTCGTCGGGGTCGAGCTCCCGCAGGTCAATCCCGTCCACCATGATCGCTCCTTGGGTAGGCCGATATAGGCCCAGAAGCAGTCGCACGAGGGTCGTCTTGCCGGCCCCGTTCTCGCCCACCAGCGCCACCCGCTCTTGTGGCCGCAGCGTCAGCGTCACACCGGCGAGGGCCGGGCGAGCGGCCCCGGGGTAGGTGAAGCTCACGTCGTGGAGCTGCACGCCTTGGCGCAGCGGGCGCGGCGGCTGTCGGCGCGGCGCGCGGCGGGGCTGCCGCTCACTCTCCAAGGCGAGGAACGCCCGCAAGTGCCCCAGCTCCGCCCGATGGAAGAGTAGATTCTGTAGCCCGGAGTCGACATTGCCGACAAGGTCCCGAAACCTGCTCAGGCCATAGAGCAGCGCCACCAGATCACCCAGGCTGATGCTCTGGCGCAGCGCGAGCAGCAGGAGGACAATCACCATGACCAGCCCGATGACTTGGTGCGCCGCCACGCTGGCGAGGCTGGCGAGTGCCATCTTGCGGTGGGCTGCCATCGCCTCACCAACGGCACGTTCGAGTGCTCGGCGCCAGCGTCCGAGCAGTTGACCGGCCAGCCGGAACAGGCGTAGCTCCGGGGCGGCAGCGCGACCGGAGAGCAGGCCGGCCCAGTAGCCCATCTCCCGGCGCCGCGGGGAGTTACGATAGCTGGCCCGGATTGATAGGCGGCTCACCGCAGCCGCGACAATAGCGCGCAACGCAACGGTGGCGACCAGCACGACGGCGAGCAGCCAGTGGGCACGCACGTAGAGGGCCACCAGTCCGGCGACGCCGACCACCGAGCGGAGGAGCCAGGAAAGATTGTCGAGGAGATCAATCAACCTCTCCCCACGAACAAACTGCTGGGCTGTCTCCAGCTTGGTGTAGTAGGCCTCCTGCTCAAAGACACTCAGGGGTAGCGCGGCGGCCCTGGCGTGTACCGCACGCTGCGCCGCTGCCGTGACCGGCACACCCACCCTTGCGTCCAGGTAAGCGGCACCGGCATTCTCGATGCTGCGTACCGCCAGAGCGCCGAGCAACACCAGCAGCCAGGGTACGATAGCCGGCCACAGTTCGACCTGCTCTGCCGCTGCCTCCGTCAGCGCATCAATCAGCCCGGTGACCGACCAGACCACCAGCGGCGTAGTGGCACCCGCCACGAGGGCCAACATGGCGAGTAGGCTGCCGGCCGCCGGAGCGTGTTTCCACACCAAGCCGACGACAAACGCCGTTCCGGCGCCCGTTTCGTGCATATTGGTCGTGACCTTGCCCCACATCGCGCGGTAGCGTTGGAGGTTCACGGATACCCCTCCTTTCCGTTGGCCCCCGGTCCCAACCGCCGGCGTCAGTATCGTGTAGCGGCACACGCCCGGTCTGGACCAAGGGCGCACATCAACAAAGAGTGGGAAGACAATTCGGCCCGCTGTCAGCAGCCCGTGGAGGGCTGGGGGCCTGGACCGGTTAGGAGACGGAGCACACGGCACGGAAACCCGCTGACCCTGGACCGTTGCCGGCGCAAGGCACGCACCTCCGTAAGGAGGTCGGCGATGCAGCGGTGTTAGCGCGGATGAAGTATCCGCCCCCGGCGGCCCGGGGACAGGCCTTTATCCGGCATCCGACGTTGCAGGTTAGGCCACGTGTGCTCCTTGAGGCAGCCGGCAATACCAATGCGACCCCGCGCACGCGGGGTCAGTCCTGGCCCTAGTTCTGGCGACCGACCCGCTCGAACAGCCCTTCTCGCAGGCCGTCCAGTAGTCCTTCCAGCCGCGCCAAACGTTGCTCCAAGCTGGCTATACGAGTCTCCAAACGTTGCTCCAAGCTGGCCATGCGAGACTCCAGTTGTTGCTCCAGGCTGGCCATGCGGGCCTCCAGGCCAGCGATGCGGGTCTCTAACCCTTCGATGCGACGGTCCGTGCGCTGCGCGGACGCCACCTGGACGGCCAGGAGTGCCACGCCCACACCCAGGATGGCTACCAGTTCCGGTGTCATGCCGCTCGTCTCGCGTTCTGCATCGGCCGGCTGGCGCTCACACGACCGGTTCGCCGCCAGTCCCTGACCGCAGTCTAGGTAATCGCCAGCATCCGGTCAAGCGAGACCAGCGCCCACTTGGCGACTTCCGAGTCGACCTTCACCCGGTTGACAACCCGGCCCTCGACCAGATTATCCAGCACCCAGGCGATGTAGGCCGGGTGGATGCGGTACATCGTCGAGCACGGGCAGATGACCGGATCGAGGCAGAAGATCGTCTTGTCCGGCTGCTCCTGCGCCAGGCGATTGACCAAGTTGATCTCCGTGCCGACCGCCCAAATCGTGCCCGCCGGCGCCGCCGTGATGGTGTTCGAGATGACCTCGGTCGAGCCGTTCAGGTCGGACGCCTGCACGACCTCCATCTTGCACTCCGGATGCACGATGACGTTGACATCGGGATAGCGCGCCCGTGCCTGCCCGATCTGCTCCACGGAGAAGCGCCCATGGACCGAGCAGTGCCCCCGCCACAAGATGAAGGTGGCCCGCTCGATCTGCTCCGGGGTGTTGCCGCCCAGCGGCAGATGCGGGTTCCAGACCACCATGTCGTCCAGGCTGTAGCCGAGCCTGAGCGCCGTGTTACGCCCCAAGTGCTGATCGGGGAAGAAGAGCACCTTCCGCCCGCGCTCCAGCGCCCACGTCAGCACCGCCGTCGCGTTCGACGACGTGCAGACCGCCCCGTCGTACTTGCCGCAGAACGCCTTCAGCGCCGCCGCCGAGTTCATATAGGTGATCGGGATGATCTTGTCCTCCGTCACCTGATTCAGGCTGGCCCAGCACGCCAGCACGTCGTCGGTAGCCGCCATGTCGGCCATCGAGCAGCCGGCGGCCATGTTCGGCAGAATGACCGCCTGCTCCGGCTCGCTCAGAATATCCGCGCTCTCGGCCATGAAGTGGACGCCGCAGAACACGATGTAGCGCGCATCCTTGCGTGCGGCCGCCTGCTGCGACAGCTTGAACGAGTCCCCGCGAAAGTCGGCGTACTTCACGACCTCATCGCGCTGGTAGTGGTGACCCAGCACCACAAGCTCAGTATCCAGCTTGTTCCGGGCAGTGGCGATGCGCTCGTCCAGCTCCGCCGGGGACATGGCGACGTATTCCGGCGGTAAGGGCGTTTGTAGCGTATGGGCATCGTTCTCCGATGCCCTTAATCGCTCTGTGAAAAGATCATCGTAGCTGTACTCATAGTTGCACGTTGAGGCGGGGATCACGCGCCTGGCACGTCGCAAAGGGATGATACGCCGCGGTGATGCAGTCACCATTGCTCACCTCCCAGTCAGTTTGTGAAAAGTTTCACAAATGCAGCACAACAAATAGTGTAACAACGAGTATAGCAGAGCAAACGGAATAATGCGCCCGTAGCACGGTGATTCAACCCCGAAACGCGGTATCGGCCCGTCTCGAACCGCTGCGCTAGGCCTGAGCAGACCTACCCCTGGAAGGAAGCGGCCGCCGGACACCGCACTGATCGTCCTACTATGAACAGAAGCAGCCACCGGTCGCCGCGCAGACTCCCCTTGTATCTTGGTTTTGGTGTCCCAACCACTTCGGTTGGGCGGATCGGGGTGCGGCAGACCGATCTCCCCCTGGTCGCGGAAGGCCGTAGGGAAGCGCGGGTCGCCGCACCACCGCCGGA
>JAJDZR010000314.1 GCA_022824545.1 Chloroflexota bacterium | reverse complement strand
GTGCCACCACCAGGCTCACCGAGCTTCAGGCCGGCCTCTCGGCCAAGGACATCCGGCTCAGTGAAGCCTCCGTCGTCTCCGCCCAGTTGAAGCTCGCCCAAGCCCGCGCCAATACCACCGACGTTCGTAACGCCGAGGGTAGCCTCGAATCGGCCCAGATCAGGCTCCAAGAGTTGAAGGTCGGCGGCACCGCGCAGGAGATCGCCATTGCCGAGTTGCAGGTCGCCGCAGCCGAAGCAAGACTGCTGACCCTGCGGGAACCGGCCGAACGCGATATTCAAGCCGCCCGGGCGTCCCTGGCCTCGGCCCAGTCCAGATACGATCAGTTGCTCCAACCCCGCGCGGAAGACGTCCAGATAGCCGAAACGTCCTTGGCTTCTGTGCAGGCCAAGCTCGACCGCCTGCTCCAGCCCTCGGCCGAAGACATTCGCAACGCTGAAGCAGCCGTAGCTTCCGCCCAGTCCAGATACGATCAGCTGCTGCAACCCCGCGCGGAAGACATCCAGAATGCTGAAGCTGCGCTGGCCTCGGCTGAGGCCAGACTCGCCAAGCTGCTCAATCCGACCCCGGCGGACCTCGCCTCGGCGCAGGTTGCCCTCGATCAGGCGCAGATTCGCCTGGCCGAGCTGACCGATGCCTCCCCGGTCAACGCCCAAGACCTCGCCAACGCCGAGCTCTCCGTCCGAACCGCGCAGCTCAACCTCGACCAAGCCCGCGACGACAACATCTCGGACACGGCCATCCAGAAGGCCCAAATCGCGCTGGAGACGGCGCAGAATAACCTACAAAAGCTCCTGAGCCAGGGGCCGACCGAGTGGGCGCTGCGCTTGCAGCAGCTTTCCTTGCAGTCCGCCCAGGACAACCTGGACCGGTTGCTGAACCCGAGCGCCGCTGACATTACGGCCGCGCAGGTGTCGGTACAGCAAGCCCGGACCTCCCTGCAAAAGCTGCTCAATCCGAGCGCCGCCGACATCGCCAGCAGTCAGTCCTCTTTGTTTCAGGCTCAGACCAGCCTACAGCAGTTGCTGAACCCCAGCGCCGCCGACATCGCCGCGGCGCGGGTGTCGGTACAACAAGCCCAGGCCTCCCTGCAGAATCTGCTCAATCCGAGCGCCGCCGACGTCGCCAGTGCCCAGACGTCGCTGCTGCAAGCTCAGAACAACCTGGATAATCTGCTCAACCCCAGCGCTGCCGACCTGGCAAATGCCCAGGTGGCGGTGCAGCAGGCGCAGCAAGCCCTGGACAACCTGCTCAATCCTGACGAGGTGGCCATTGCCCAGCAGGAGCTGACCGTGGCGCAGGCCCAGCGCCAGCTGGAACGCGCCCAGGCGGCATATGATGATGCGCTCGCCACCGCGGAGTTGGCCCTAGAGCAGGCGCAGCTCCAGCACGAGCTGCAAATTGCCCCGGCCAGTGAGCAGGAGATCGCCACAGCCGAGGCATCGGTGGAGAGCGCGCAGGTGCAGTTAGAGGGGGCGCAAACCAATCTGGACAATGCCACGCTGCGGGCACCTTTCGCCGGTCTTGTAGCGAGCTTGAGCACCAGTATCGGTGAGCAGATTGGCACCAACAGCGCGATCCTGGAACTGTTCGACCCGACCAAGATCAGGATCGAGGCCCTGGTGGATGAGACCGACGTTGCCAGCGTGCGCGCCGGACAGGATGCGACCGTGACGTTCGAGGGGTTGCAAAACCAGCGTGTGCCCGGTCGTGTACTCGTCATCGCCCCGACCGGCACCATCAATCAGGGTGTCGTGAGCTACCAGGCAATCATCGAAGTGGACCGTACTGAGGCCGGCGGGGTGCGTCCCGGCATGACGGCCACCGCCAGTATCGTCACCGAGTCCCGCGAAAACGTCATCGTGGTGCCCAACCGGGCCATCCGGCGCCAGGGCCGGCAGCAGACGGTGCAAGTCATGACGGCCGGCGGTGAGACCGAGACGCGCACCGTGCAAGTCGGCTTGGCCAACGACCAGTCGAGCGAGATTATCAGCGGCTTGGAGGTCGGCGACACAGTCGTGATCTCCGCAACGACGACCGGCCAGGCGAACATTCCGGGCCTGACCGGCGGCACCGGCGGCGGCCCCCGTGGACGGCAACCCTTCTAGGCACCGCTACTGACCCGTCAGCAACGGTGTAAACACAAGGCAGGCGGAGGTAAGACATGGCAACGGCAACGGCAACCATCGAGGCCCTAGCTGGTGAGGAGGCTGCGGTGGCGGCCGCCACCACGGACACGGTAATTCGGTTCCGTGACATCACCAAGACCTACTACATCGGGGACATCACGGTACCGGCGCTGCGCGGAGTGTCGCTGGAGATCAAGCGCGGCGAGCTGGTGGCGATCATGGGTCCGTCCGGCTCCGGCAAGTCCACCCTGATGAACATTATCGGCTGCCTCGACCAGCCTACGTCCGGCGACTATGCGCTGGACGGGGAGCAGATCGGCGAGTTGGGGGACGATGAGCTGGCCGAGATTCGCAACAAGAAGATCGGCTTTGTGTTCCAGCAGTTCAACCTGCTCGCGCGTACCAATGCCCTGGAGCAGGTGGAGTTGCCGCTGGTCTACGCCGGTGTCGGGGATCGCCAAGAACGGGCACGGGCGGCCTTGGAGGCCGTCGGTCTCGGCGACCGCCTCGACCACAAGCCGACCGAGCTTTCGGGTGGGCAGCAGCAGCGCGTCGCCATCGCACGGGCGCTGGTCAACGACCCGGCCATCTTGCTGGCCGACGAGCCGACGGGCGCCCTCGATACGACGACCGCCGGCGAGATCATGGCCATTCTCCAGCGCCTGAACCGCGAGCAGGACTTAACCGTGATCCTCGTGACCCACGAACAGGAGATCGCCGAATACACCAAACGCATCGTTCATATGCGCGACGGGATCATCAGCGACGATGAGGTGGTGGCGAACCAGCGCCTCGCGCAGGCGCCACCGGCAGCGGCAGCCGAGTAACCGGCGGGTCTGGGGCTAGACCCACCTGGAAACTCTCGCTACACGGCGAGTGTGTGGCGTGTGGAGCCAGCTCTCATAGCAGAGGGCAGAAGCAAGGAGAAACCGATGGATATGACCGGCAGCGTACGGATCGCTCTGCGGGCACTCGGCGCGAACAAGCTCCGCTCGTCCCTGACGATGCTCGGTGTGATTATCGGAGTGGGCGCCGTGATTGCGCTCATGTCTATCGGTACCGGCATGCAGCAGCAAATCACGTCGCAGGTGCGGGGGCTGGGCACGAACCTGCTCTTCATCACGCCAGGCGCCCAGCAAACCGGCGGCGTGAGCGCCGCGGCCGGCACCCGCCCAACGCTCACCATAGATGACAATGAAGCGCTCGTGAATGCCGGCTTTCCTTACCTCGTGGATACGGCGCCACAGCAAGACAGCAGGGCGCAGCTGATCGCCGGTGGTCAGAACTGGCAATCGCGAGTGAGTGGGATCACGCCCTCATTCCAGTACGTGCGGAACATCGAGGTCGCACTGGGCGAGTTCTTCAACGACGATCATATGCAGAGCCGCTCGCGCGTGATGATACTCGGTGCGAACGTCGCGCAACAACTGTTCGGCGAGGGCGATCCCGTCGGCGAGACCGTCCGGGCGAACAATCAGACCTTCCGGGTCATCGGCGTATTGGAGAGCAAGGGCGGCAACGCACTCGGCAACCAGGATGACGTGGTGTACATTCCCCTCACGACGATGCAGACGCGCTTCAGTAGCTCTCGGAGCCCGAGCGGAGCCAACACGATCAGCAGCATCGCCATCCAGCTGACCGACGAGCAGTACGTGGACACCGCCGTGCAAGAGATTTCGGCGATTTTGCGCGAGGAGCACGAGGTCTTCGAGGACGACTTCACCATCCTGAGCCAAGAAGACATGGTAGAGACCGTCAGCCAGATTACCGCCGGCATCACGCTGTTCTTGGGGGCGGTCGCCGGGATCTCGCTGCTGGTCGGCGGCATCGGGATTATGAACATCATGCTCGTGTCCGTCACGGAGCGCACGCGCGAAATCGGCATCCGCAAGGCGCTCGGCGCCAAGCGCGGCAACATCCTGTCGCAGTTCCTGATCGAGGCTACCGTCGTCAGCTTACTCGGCGGCGGCTTGGGGATCGTGATTGGCCTCGGCGCATCGCGGCTGCTGAGTGGCTTCGAGTTGAGCGGCTTGGGCGTGGCCGGCGGTCAAGCATTCGAGACGGTCGTGCCGCCGGATGCCATCATTCTGGCCTTCGTGGTTTCGGCGGCCATTGGCCTGTTCTTCGGTAGCTATCCGGCCATGCGCGCGGCGCAGTTGAACCCGATAGAAGCGTTGCGGTACGAGTAGCGGGTGGCGAGCGACATGCGGGGCGCGGCCGTTCGCGCCCCCTGGGGGATGCGCGCTCCTAGTCAGCGGCTTGGCGGTATGGGGAGGGAGTTATGAACGCAGCGGTCAGCATACGGATTGCACTGCGTGCGCTCGGCGCGAATAAGCTGCGCTCGGCGCTGACGATGCTGGGGGTCATCATCGGCGTGAGTGCCGTGATTTCGCTGATGTCCATTGGCACCGGTCTGCGCGAGCAGGTCTCGGCGCAAATTCGTGGTCTGGGTACCAACCTGCTGTTCATCACGCCGGGTGCCCAGCAAACGGGCGGGGTCCGCGCCGCGGCCGGTACCAGGCCGACGCTGACGCTCGACGACAGCGAGGCCCTGTTTACGACCGGCTTCTCCTATGTCGTGGATGTCGCGCCGCAGCAAGACAGCGGGGCGCAGTTGGTTGCCGGTGGTCAGAACTGGCGCTCGCGCGTAAGTGGAGTCACACCGTCTTTCCCATACGTGCGTAACTTCCAAGTCGCACTGGGCGAGTTCATCAATGACCAGCATATGCAGAACCGCTCGCGCGTGATGGTACTCGGCGCAGGCGTGGCTCAAGAGCTATTTGGCGACAGCGATCCTGTTGGCGAGACCATTCGCGCCAACCAGCAGAACTTTCGCGTCATCGGTGTGCTAGAGAGTAAGGGGGCCTCCGCGTTCCGCAATCAGGATGACGTGGTCTTCATGCCGCTCACGACGATGCAAACGCGGTTCAATCGCTTCCGCGGCCGCGGCGGCGCGACCAACGTGAGCAGCATCGCTGTCCAGTTGACCGACGAGGACGCCGTGGATGGGGCCGTGCAGGAGATCGCGGCGCTGCTGCGCGAGCGTCACGACGTGGCCCAGGACGACTTCACGATCTTGAGCCAGAAGGACATTCTGGAGACCGTCGGCCAAGTGACGGCCGGCATCACGCTGTTCCTAGGCGCGGTCGCCGGCATCTCCCTGCTCGTCGGCGGCATCGGGATTATGAACATCATGCTCGTGTCGGTCACGGAGCGCACCCGCGAAATCGGTATCCGCAAGGCGCTCGGGGCCAAACGCAGCGACATCTTGATGCAGTTTCTCGTCGAGGCCACCGTGGTGAGCCTGCTCGGCGGCGGTGTGGGCGTTGCCATCGGAATCGGCGGGTCACGCTTGCTCAGTGGCGTGCAGCTGCCCACTCCAGGTGGTGGCCAGGCCCTCCAAACGGTGGTCCCGCCGGATGCCATCATCTTAGCCTTCGTCGTCTCGGCGGCCATCGGCCTGTTCTTTGGCATCTATCCCGCACTGCGCGCCGCCCGCCTCAATCCGATTGAGGCGCTGCGCTACGAGTAATCCCGCCGGCCGGAGCAACCGGACTCACGTCAGGAAGGACATGACGCCATGCCTCGTTTCAAGTTCAAGTACAGCACCTGGGTCATCATCGTCGCCATCGTCGGTCTCGTCGGTGGAGCCGGTTTTGGTGCCGTCCGCACGTGGGAGGCGGAGCTATTTGGCGGTGAAGAGCCGGCGGCACAGACTCAGGCTCAGACCGGCGGCGGACAATTCGCCGCCGGCCAAGCAGGACAGCGGGGCGCCGGAGGGCAAACAGCGCAGCAGAGTAGCGGCGGCCAAGCCGGGCAGGGCGCGGGTGCGGCGACTACCGGCGGCGCGGCGGCCGGGGCGAGACAAGCTGGCGCAGCCGGGGCCGGTGGTGCGGGCGGTCAGGCCGGGGTCGGCCGCACCGTTGGGGCGGTCGAGTCTCTGGCCGGCGACACTTTGACGGTCACCACCCAGAGCGGCGCCGTCAAAATCCAGCTCTCCGAGCAGACCACCATTCAGAAGCGGACTCCGGGCAGTCGTGAGACCACGCCCGGCAGCCGCGCCGACCTCACGGCCGGAACACGAGTGATGGTGCAAGGGCCGGCCGGCGAGGACGGCACGGTCACCGCGCAGACGATTCAAGTCCTCCCGGCCGGCGCCGAGGGTGGCCAGCGCGGCGGGGGCGGCCAACGTGGCGGCGGCGGTTAGACCGCCGCGGATGCCAGGCCGCTCGTCATTCCCGCTTGCGCGGGAATCCCACTCCCTCTCCCACTGGGAGAGGGCCGGGGGTGAGGGCAACCGCCCTCGGATGGCGGTGAACGCGGGAATCTCGCCCCTTCCCTCCACGGTGTATAGGCAGGGAACCTAGTGAACAGGCGTTCGGAGATGTGGTGGACGGGTTTGATCCCCCGCCGCGACCTGTACCGGCTGGCTGTCGCGGCAGCGCTGGCCAGTCCCTTGGTCGTCCCTCGCTTCGCCGCGGCCACCCAGGAAGAGCCATTCGACCCGGGTCTGCCGGAAGAACCGGCACCGACACCAACGCCATCACCGCCCCCGCCCTACCGCCCCCCGTTTGGCGGCGACCCCGGACCATCCACCTGGTATGTCTCCCAGTGGTATGGCAATACCGTCTTCGGGTACCGCTCGCGGCGGGGGCTGTACGTGGAAGGGCAAGGTATCCACTTCGGCGTGGACTTCTCGGCTCCATGCGGCACGCCCGTCCTGGCCATTGGGCCGGGGCAAGTGATCGCCGTTGACGGGGGCTACGGCTCCCCACCACACAATGTCGTGGTGCGCCATTCCGACGGCAATCTATCGCTGTATGGACACCTCGTCGAGCGTTCGCAGGACGTTTCGTATGGTCAGGAAGTCGAGGCCGGGGATGTGGTGGGCCGCTCCGGGGACTCGACGGCGCGGAGAACGTGCGACGGCAATCCGCACCTGCACCTGGAAATCCGCAAGGGCGGCCGGCGCGTAGCCACCAATCCGGTGCCGTTGATCGACCTGAACTGGGAAGCCGCCGCCTTGGGCCATCTGCCCTTCGCGATTGATCTTGCCAACCCCCGCCAATGGCAAAGCATCTATCACCAGCCGGACATCACGTTTGGCGGCGTCATCATCAACGACTACGCGCGCGTCTGGCCGCCGTAGCCACGCTGCCTCCCGTCTACCCCCTGCCCCACCCCCCGATTGTTAGGCGAACGTTAGCCGTTGGTCAGGTTTCCTGGCACCACTCGCTGCACAATACCTGTGGTGCTGCTGAGGCGAGCCAGCACCCGCATTGTCCGAACGTGAAAGGAAACCACTGATGACTACCATCGCTACGACCATGCCCCGCTATAGCACAGCCCTCTCTCCAGACAGTCTCGCCGAGCGCTTTGCCGCGATCTTCGAGCAGTACGAGCAGCCGCTTTACCACTACGTGCTGCGGATGATGAGCGGTAACACCGAGGAAGCGCAGGACCTGACCCAGGACGCCTTTGTCAAGGCCTATACCGCCCTGCCGA
>JAJDZR010000336.1 GCA_022824545.1 Chloroflexota bacterium | reverse complement strand
GGTGGCCCGCAGCCATCCAGGACGGTGGAGAACGACTATGAAGCTCAGTATGTTGACCTATAACTGCGCCCGCGAGTGGGAGCTGGACAAGATCATCGAGGTCGCACACCGCTGGGGCTACGCGGCCATCGAGTTCCGCGCCGAAAGCAACCACAAACACGGTGTTGAGCTGGAGTTGGACTCGGCCGGCCGCAAACAGGTCCGGCGCACACTGGAAGACAACTACCTCGTGGCCTCCTGCATCGGCACCAGCTCGCGGTTCGAGTCGCCCGACCCGGCCGCTCGCCAGCAGCAGATTGACCGCACCAAGCGTTACGTCGAGTTGGCCAGCGACATTGACTGCGACCGTCTCCGCGTGTTCGGGAACGACATTCCCGACAGCGTAGAAAGCCAGGATTGCGTAGCCTACGTCGGCGATGCCCTCCGCGAGCTAGGCGAGTTTGCCGCTCCCTACGGCGTGGAGGTCAACCTGGAGATGCACGGCCAATTCAACTTCTGGCGCTACGCCTTGGGTGCCGTGCAACGCGCCGACCAGCCCAATGTCGGCATCGTCTACAACTGCGACCGCCGCGACGAGATCGGCGGCTCCGTGCGCGAGACCTACAGCTACGTGCGCGACTACATCAACCACGTCCACATGCACGACTTCACCACCGGGTTCCCCTACGGCCCCGTCCTGCGGATGCTCCGCGACGACGGCTACGAGGGCTACTGCTCGTCCGAGATAGACGGCAGCCCCGACCCGGAGCGCGTCCTCGCCTACTTTGCCCTGCTCTTCCGCGAATACCTCCGCGACTAAGCAGGAGCTATAGCAGCGGTTCTTGCGTGGACGGTATCTCGGCACGCGGCGCTTGTCGGAAAGTCCGGCTCACTTGCTGCGACGGGGGATAGTCAATTTCCTCGCCGGCCAGCAGCGCCTCAATGGTGAGCACTTGCAGGCGGGGATAGCTGCGGTTCCAGACGGTCGAGTGGTATAGACCACCATCCGCCGCCTCGGTGAGCATCGGTCTCGTCGGCCCTCTCAGCGTTATGAGCACCCCGATCTCGGCATTCTCGCGGTCAACTACCGCCCGCAGGTCGCGCACGTCCCGAACGCCGACGTTGCCCGACTTGACCGAGATGATGATCTGGCTTGTCCGTGTCGTGCTCCCCTCATGGAAGTAGATGCGACCGTCAATTCCCCTGTCCGCACCCCTTCTCACCGCTCCAACGCGCCCGGCTGGACGACCGCCAACCAGCCCCAACGCCCATCGCTGGAACTCGTGACGATCCTGTTCCGCGAGGGCATATGCATCCGGCAATGCCGTCGGCTCACCGACAACCTCGTACTCGTCCACGATCCGTCTACCGAACGCATTCTGCAGGCGGCTTTTGATCAGCCCCACGGCGAGATGGGTGATGTCAATACCTCGCTATGTCCGGCCTAGCCGTTGGGCGGCAGCAATCGTGGTGCCGCAACCGCAGAAGGGATCGAGCACGACCTCACCGGCATTGCTACTCGCCCGGATGATGCGCTCCAGCAGCGCCTCCGGCTTTTGCGTGGGATAACCGAGACGCTCCTGATCTCTCGGCGATAGCCACCGCACGTCTTCATCTATGCCCTGGTCCGTGCCAAATACGGTTCCCTGTGTGTACGGCTGATACGCCCAGAGGTCCGCTACCGGGTATCCGTCCTCCGGCTTCAGGTAACGCTCGTAAACCGGCCAGGCTTGCCCAGGGATGATCTTGATATGCCCAAGCTCCAGTAACCGATCCAGCTTCTGGTGCTGACTGAACTGCGAGAGGTCTTCGTCAATGTCGTAGAGCAGTGCGCCGGGAATGGCCCAGTGTCGCCCCTTCGCCGTGGGATCAAACCCTTGCCACGGCTTTCCGGACTCACCCCCGCGAATACCGGAGCCGGTGAGCACGTTGCCATAGTAGTTGGTGCGGTATCCACGCTCATCTTTTACGAAGTATTCATCCACGTGACCGCTCATGTAGGGTCTCATTGGGTAATTCCAACTATACTGATCACTCTTGGTGTAGAAGAGTATCGTGTCATGGATAGGGTTGAAGCGACGCGACTTACTGTGCGCGCCCGTTCTCCGCCAGATGATCTCACTACGAAACTGTGCCGGATCAAACACGGCGTCCAGCAGTGTCTTGAGATAGTGGCTCGCAGCAGGATCACAGTGCAGATAGAGCGATCCGGTCGGCTTGAGCACTCGATACAACTCCGCGAGCCGCGGCGCCATCATTGACAGGTACGCCAGCATATCGCTCTCACCCGCCAACTGACGCAGCGCCTGCATCGTTTCTGCGAGCTTGCCACCGGCCTCCACGATCTGCTGATAGGCGGCAACCGAGCCTTGATCCCAGCGCCAAGTATCATCAAACGCTTTGATCTGCGCCGCCGAGCGCGAGCCATCCTGCTCCCGGAAGAGGATATTGTAGTCTTGGTTGCTCTTGAAGGGGGGATCGAGGTAGATGAGGTCCACCGACTCGTCGGCGAAGTGATCGCGCAACACTTGCAGATTGTCACCATAATAGAGCGTATTCTCAGGCACTGGTTGTCTCCCCCGACCGAGCACGGACACCGTTCCTACCATGATAACGGTCGAAATGCAATCGCGGCTCTACCCGAGGCCAGCAGGTCGAGGCACTGCCCTGGGATGGCTTGCCATTGACAAGGCTGCTGCGGCCTTCTTAGAATGCCACCGTCGCAACAGGCCGATTGGTCCGGCGGCTAACTAATCCCGGTGCGCTACCCGCATCTAGCCCTGGCTCCAACTTGTCTGCCGCATATCGCAGCGTAGACACTGGCAGGTCACCAGGCTGGAGCGCAACACCGGTTGCCGAGGAGGAACACGATGGCAGACGAGCAAGGACTGACCGAAGCACAGATCGCCGTCCACTGGCGGGAAGAAGAGTATTACCACCCCCCGGCGAGCTTTATCGGCCAGGCCAATGCCGCGGATCCGCGGATCCACGAGCAGTTCCGGGAGGACCTGTTTCCCGAATGCTTCAAGGCCTATGCCGACCTGCTGGACTGGGACAAGTATTGGCACACCACCCTCGACACCAGCAACGCGCCCTTCTGGAAGTGGTTTGTCGGCGGGCGCCTCAACGCCAGCTATAACTGCGTAGACCGCCACCTCGAAAAAAACCGCAACAAGGCCTCCTTCATCTGGGTGCCCGAACCCGAGGACGAAGAGACGGTCACGCTCACCTACCAGGAGCTATACGAGCGGGTCAACGAGTTCGCCGCCCTCCTGCGCGATTTCTGCGGCGTCAAGACCGGTGACCGCATCACCTTCCACCTGCCCATGACGCCGGAGCTGCCCATCGCCATGCTCGCCTGCGCCCGCCTCGGCGTCATCCACTCCGAGGTTTTCGGCGGCTTCAGCGGCAACGCCTGCGGCGACCGGATCGTCGACTCCGGCAGCAACATCCTCATTACGATGGACTCCTACTACCGCAACGGCGATCTCCTCGACCACAAGATCAAGGCCGACGAGGCCGTTGCCGTGGCGGAAGCCGAGGGCGTCAACGTGGACAAGGTGCTGGTCTGGCGGCGCTACCCCGGCAAGTACTCCTCGCCCACGCCTATGGTGGAAGGACGCGACTATTCCGTTGACGAGGTGCTCAAAGACTACCGCGGCGCCAAGGTAGACCCGGTTTCGCTGCCCGCGGAAGCACCGCTCTTCCTCATGTACACCAGCGGCACCACCGGCCGGCCGAAGGGCTGCCAGCACAGCACCGGCGGCTATCTGTCGTATGTCACCGGCACCGCGAAGTACTACCAGGACATTCAACCCGAAGACACCTACTGGTGCCTCGCCGACATCGGCTGGATCACCGGCCACTCCTACATCGTCTACGGCCCGCTGTCCCTCGGTGCATCGAGTGTGCTCTTCGAAGGCGTGCCGACCTATCCCGACCCGGGCCGCGCCTGGCGCATTGCCGAGCGGCTCGGCGTCAACATCTTCCACACCGCGCCGACCACCATCCGCATGCTCCGAAAGGCCGGCCCCGACGAGCCGCAGAAGTACGACTACCACTTCAAGCACATGACAACCGTCGGCGAGCCAATCGAGCCGGAAGTCTGGCGCTGGTACCATGAGGTCGTCGGCAAGGGCGAGGCCATCATCGTTGATACCTGGTGGCAAACCGAGACGGGCGGCTTCCTCGGCAGTACCCTCCCGGCCCTCCAGCCGATGAAGCCGGGTAGCTGCGGGCCAAGCGTCCTTGGCATCTACGGGGCCGTCTACGACGAGAACGGCGATGTGGTCCCCCGCGGCAGCGGCAAGGCCGGCAACATCGTCATTCGCAATCCCTGGCCGGGCATCTTCCAGACCATCTGGGGCCAGCCTGAGCGCTTTGTCGAGGTCTACTACGAGAAGTACTGCAAGGACGAGAACAGTACCGACTGGCGCGATTGGCCCTACTTCCCCGGCGACGGCGCCATGCAAGCCGCCGACGGCTATTTCCGCATCCTCGGCCGCGTAGACGACGTGATCAACGTGGCCGGGCACCGCCTGGGCACGAAGGAGCTAGAGTCCGCGGCTCTGACGGTCGAAGAGGTCGCCGAGGCCGCGGCCGTGCCGGTCATGGACGAGATCAGGGGTCGCGCCGTCGAAATCTACGCGGCGCTGAAGCCCGGTTTCGACGCCGACGACAAGGCCGCCGGCAAAGTGCGCCAAGCCATCCGCACCGAGATCGGACCCATCGCCACGCCCAAGCACGTCTGGCTCGTCCCGGACATGCCCAAGACCCGCTCCGGCAAGATCATGCGCCGCGTCATCGCCAGCATCTCCAACTTCACCGACGTTGGCGACATCACGACGCTGGCCAACCCGGAGATCGTCGAAGAAATCCAAAAGCATGTCCAGGCGTCCAAGGTCGCCCAAGGTGAGGCACCACAGGAGCTTTCGGCAGCCGAGCTAGCCGAAATCCAACGCTTCGGCCAAGAAGAGTAGCGGGCTAGGCCCCCACCTGCCCTCCCCCGTTGCGACAGGGGAGGGAATAGACCGTCCCCCCGCCGCAGCGGGAGGACCATAGAGGGGCTGGGCGCCCCACGAGATAGCACCATGATCGTAACCGCCGTGCGCGCCTACCGCGTCCGAGTGCAGCCCACCGACCCCATCCGCACCGGCCGCGGGCCAGTGCCAGCGCGCGCCGACCTGCTGGTGGAGCTGGTCACGGACGACGGCCGCTCAGGCTGGGGCAACGGCAGCGACTCCGAGACCGGCATCGCCGCCCTCGCCGCCGCCGCGCCGCACGTGCTCGGCCTTGATCTACACCGGACCGATCCTCAGTCGCTCTGGCCCACTCTGAGCAAGAGGCTACCCATCGGCCCCCTGAGCGCCGTAGATACCGCCCTGTGGGACCTGCACGGTCAGGCGCTGGGTCAGTCCGTAGCCAGCCTGCTCGGTACCGAGAGCGGCCACGTGCGCCCGCAGGTGCGCGCCTACGCCACCGGCCTCTTCCGCCGCGAGCGCTGGACTGCCGCCGAGCACGCCCGCGAGCTTGTCATTGAAGCCGAGGGCTACGCAGCCGCCGGCTATACCGCCATGAAGCTGAAGACGGGATTTGGCCTGGATGCCGACACCCGCCACACCGCCGCCATTCGGCGCGCCATCGGCCCGGACATCGCCCTCTACGTGGACAGCAACGCCGCCTACACGCCGCCGCAGTCCATCGCCCTCGGCGAGGCAATCGCCGACTACGATGTCGGCTGGATGGAAGAACCCACTGGCCCAACAGACTGGGCCGGCTATCATCAGGTCCGCGCGGCGCTCCAGGGAATCTCCGCGCCCATCCCCGTCGCTGGCGGCGAGCAGCTAGGCGCAGCCGCCGACTTCGCCGCCGGCTGCGACGCCGCGGCCTGGGACGTGGTCCAGCCCGACGTTGTTTCGGCCGGCGGCATCACCGGCATGTGGCGTCTGGGCGAGCTAATCCGCGGCAAGGGCATGGCGCTCGTGCCCCACTGCTTCCATACCGGCATCGCCCTAGCGGCCACCCTGCATCTCCTCAGCGCCCAGCCGCTCAACCCGCCAGGATGCGGGCCGCCCTTCGCCTACGAACCGCTCCTCGAATACGACCGCACCGACCACCCCACCCGCCAGGAACTCATGCGTCCGCTCATCAGCCAACACGACGGATTCGTGCCCGTACCCGCCGCCCCCGGTCTCGGCATCACCGTCCAGCGCGACGTCCTCGACCGCTACACCACCACCTCCGAGACCATCGCCGCCCTCTAGCCCCGACCATTTACCTGGCCGTACCACATCCCCATCATTCCGGCGTAGGCCGGAATCCAGAGGGATATGGAATAGCAAGCGGTTAGACAGCCAGCGCAACCTCCACCATAGAATGCACGTTCTATTATTGGCACGCTACCCGCAGATTCAATCCCTGCGGGCGATGCTGGCTCGGACTAAGTCTGATACACCGCCAACAACTTTTTCAGGAGCAACCGATGGAATTGAGAAACCAACAAAGGAGAATAGGGGATAGATGGATCGCAGGGGCCACAGCGTACTGGTTGGAATCACCGCCAAACTCGACTCAAGAGCAAATCAGGGGGGCAATGCAGGAGATCAGTGAATTCGTAAAATACACATATACGCTAACAATAGGGACATGGCTCATTCTAATGGCCTGGGAGAAACAGTGGCCGACACACGAGAAAATGTTCAGAGAAAGTATCAAGAAAAACCCAGAGGCGAGAGTGTCTATAGGCAATCAAACTCCCGATCAAGATCAGGAAGTAGGAAAGTCAACAATAGCATACGTCAAAATGTCAGATCTATTGAAAGCAGGAAAACCGAATGGGATATTTCACAGGAACATATGGGGTTCACATATCGTGACCATATACCAAAGGTGGGAAGATTACTCACGTGGACGGATAGCAAAGATCTTCGGTGTCAAGAGGAATAGCGTTCAATGCACAGTCATGGGAGAAGTACGGGATTTGAGGAACATTATAGTCCACCGAAACGGAAGAATCGACGAGGAGAAATCTCTCCCAACACTCGGATGGGAACTAATGGGTGAAGAGCTTAATATAGATGCAGAAGGAATTCACAGCATCGCAGAACAGACCCAAAACATGATTGTGAGGGTAGGAAGAGTGAGCACACCATCTTGACGTATAGCGGTTGCACGAATAGGTTAAGGATCAGGTTTGGTCGCTACGTTCGCCTGCACCTCACCCCGCCACCCCCGTCGCCCGCAGGTAGCGCTCCAGGCCCTCTTCCCAGGGCGGCAGAGCGTGCCCTGTCGCCCGCATGTACCGCTCCGACGACAGCACCGAATACAGCGGGCGCCGCGCCCGCGCCCCGAACGCCGCCGTCGAGATCGGCGCCAGCTCCGGCGAGAGACCTGCCAGGGCGAAGATACGCTGTGCGAACTCATACCAGGTCGTCTCCCCGGCGTTCGTCACGTGGTACAGACCGAACGGAGCGGGTGCCGTCAGGAGGTGGCGCACTGCCCGGGCCAGGTCGGCGGTGGCCGTGGGGGTACAGTGTTGGTCGTTGACGACCGAGATGAACCGGCCGGCCCGGCCCAAGCGCAGCATCGTTTGCACAAAGTTGCCGTTCCGGCTCGTCACCCCGGCTACGCCGTACAGTCCGCAGCTACGGACGATGTAGTGCCGTGGGCACAGCGCCCGGACCGCGTATTCACCACCCAGTTTCGAGGCACCGTAGACGTTGAGCGGGGCCGGTAGTGCCGCCTCGGTCAACGGCGCCTGCTGCAGTTGCCCGCCGTACACGTAGTCCGTGCTGATCTGCACCAGCGTTGCGCCAGCGTCCGCGCACGCCCGCGCCACCTGCCCGGCCCCTCCGGCGTTCACCGCAAAGCTCTGCGCGATCTCGTCCTCCGCATCGTCCACGCGCACGAACGCCGCCGTGTTGATGACCACGTCGGGACGCGCCGCGCCGATCACCTCCCGCACCTGCTCGTCGTTACAGATGTCGAGCTGCGCGCGGCCCAAGAGCAGCAAGTCATGGTCGGCAAACACCTGCCCCAGGTCATGCGACAGTTGCCCACGCGCCCCGGTGATGAGCACCCGCATCAGATCGCCACCTCCGCGTCACCCTCTTAGGGTACCGCGCAGGCGCGCCAATGCGGCGGCCAGATCGTCCGGCAGCGGCGCCGCAAACGTCGTCGGGCGGCCGGTGGACGGCAAGCGGATCACTAGCCGGCTGGCATGTAGAAATTGCCGCTCCAGCCCCGGACACGAGTCCCCCCGGCCATAGGTGGCATCCCCGGCGACCGGATGACCGATGTGCGCCAGGTGGACGCGGATCTGGTGCGTCCGGCCGGTCTCCGGCTGCACCCGCAGATAGGTGTGGCCGGCCAGCGTTTCGATGGTGTGATAGGCAGTCGTAGCTGCGCGGCCCTGAGCGACCACCGCCATCCGCTGCCGATGCCGGGGATGTCGCCCAACAGGTAAGCGAATGGTCCCCGCGACCGGCTCCGGGTGACCGACGACGACGGCGAGGTACTCCTTGTGCGCCGTGCGCTCCCGCAGCTGGCCGGCGACGGCCCGCAGCGCCCGTTCGTTTTTGGCCACGACCAGCACGCCCGACGTGTCCTTGTCCAGCCGGTGAACGATGCCGGGCCGCTCCTCACCGCCAATACCGGCCAGCTGCGGCGCGTAGCCTAGCAGCGCGTGGACCAGTGTGCCCGTCTCATGCCCCGGCGCCGGATGCATCACCACGCCGGCCGGCTTGTTCACCACCAGCAGGTCGTCGTCCTCGAACAGTACGTTCAATGGACGGTGCTCCGGCGTGAGCCGCGAGGGACGTGGCGCCGGAATATGCACGTCAATCCGCTGGCCGGCGCCCACGCGCAGCGCCGCCCGCGCTGCGCGTCCCCGCACCTGCACGTGACCATCCGCGATCAGCCCTTGGATGCGCGTGCGACTGAGGTCCGGCAACGCCGCCGCGAGATAGCGGTCAAGGCGCTGCGCGGCGGTACCCTCCGGCACGACGATGGTGTGGTCACTCACGGGTCAGCGCGCCTCATGGTAACGCGCCCACTCTGCCTGGCACCAGCAACCGGGCACGGAGCGGCTCCTGCTATACTGTCTTAACCGGCCAACGCGGGCTACCCCCAATAGACACTCTCCCGCGGCACTCCTCGGCTCCTACGGCAGCGATGAAACCCGTCATCCGCGACATCCTCGAGACGATCCTGCTCACGCTCATCATCTACTACGGCGTGCGGCTGGGCGTCCAGAACTTCCGGGTCGAGGGCTTGAGCATGGTGCCAACCCTGCACAACAACCAGTACCTTATCGTCAACAAGCTGTCTTACCGTTTTGCCGAGCCGCAGCGCGGTGACATTGTGGTCTTCCGCTTCCCCCACGACCCCCGCCGGGACTTCATCAAGCGGATTATCGCCCTGCCCGGTGAGGCGGTCGAAGTACGCGACGGCCAGGTTTTCATCAACGAACAACTGCTCGATGAGCCGTATGTGCGTGCTCCGCCACGCTATAACTACTCGCGCCGTGTTGTGCCGGATGGTGAATACTTCGTCCTCGGAGACAATCGCAATAACAGCAGTGACTCGCACTCCTGGGGATCGCTACCGCAGGAATATGTGATCGGCAAGGCGTGGTTCTCCTACTGGCCGCTGGCCTGGTTTGGCCCCCTCTCCCACTACACCCCCGTAGTGGGGGGACCATAGAGGGCCAGCCCCGCCATCACTCCCCGGCAGCCTCGACCTCGGCCAAGCGCTGGCGCAGCCGCGCGGCCGTTGCGGTCAATAGCTCCGGGAGCACTTTCGTCCCGCCGATCACGGGCATGAAGTTGGTATCGCCCTCCCAGCGGGGGACGAGATGCAGATGCAAGTGATCCGCGATACCGGCGCCACCGACACTGCCGAGATTCATCCCCATGTTGTAGCCGTGCGGTCCGGTGTCGGTCCGCAGCGCCCGCAGCGCCCGTTGCGCGAGCGCCATCATCTCGGCACTCTCCCCCGCCGTGAGACTCTCCAGATCCGCCGTGTGCCGGTAGGGGGCAATCAAGAGGTGGCCGGGATTGTACGGATACAGGTTCAGGATGATAAAAGCATGCGCGCCGCGGTAGACGATATGGCGTTGCTCGTCCTCGGCCCGGTCCGGCTGCGCGGGAATACAGAAGACGCAGCCCGACGAGCGCTTGCTACCCGTCACGTAGGCCATGCGCCAGGGACTCCAAAGCCGATCCATACGGCGTACAATCGTACCATGACCCGCCCACCGCTCCATCGCCCGGCGAGATTGACGCCGTGACTCCCGCCGCTGGCGCGAGTCATGTCCAAGCACGACCGCCGGCTAGTCCACGGCTGCCCTGGCTCCGCGCCGGCGCCGCCGCACTGGGAATCGGCCTCGCATCCGACCAACTGGCCGCTTTCAACCGCTACCGCGATACGCTCCTAGCTGCCAATCAGCGTATCAACCTTACGGCCATCACCGACCCGGCGGCAGTCGAGATGCGGCACTTTGTAGACTCGCTCACCTGCCTGCTCGCCTGGCCCACGGCGACGGACCGCTCCATCCGCGTAATTGATATTGGCTCCGGGGCCGGCTTCCCCGGCCTGCCCCTCAAGCTGCTCTGGCCCCACCTCGGCCTCACGCTGGTCGATTCGGTGGGCAAGAAAACCGCCTTCCTCGCCGACCTGGTTCGCCGCCTCGACCTGGCGGCCACGACGGTTCTCACGGCCCGCGCCGAAGACCTGGCCCGGCAGCGGGCCCACCGCGAGCAGTACGACGTGGCGCTGGCACGGGCCGTAGCGCCGGCGCCCGTACTGGTGGAATACACCCTGCCCTTCTTACGGGTCGGCGGCCGCCTCGTCGCCCAGAAAACGGTTGCCAAAGGTCCAAACGAGTTGATTGCCTGCCAGCGCGCCTGTGTACTGCTCGGCGGCGGACCGCCACGCCTGGTGCCGGTGACGCTCTCCACACCTGCCGGGGACCCACCAAGCCAAGTCCACTATCTGGCAGCGGTGCAGCAGGCGCTATCGGACCACGCGCTGCTCGTCGTCGAGAAGCAGCACCCCACCCCCGACCGCTACCCCCGCCGCCCCGGCCTCCCCGCCAAACGCCCGCTCTGAGATGCTGTCCGCCGCAGCGGGGGACCATAGGGGGGCCATCTCCCCACTACCCGTGCGGCTTTGGCCTGTCAGGAGTTAGGTCCAACCCGCCAGCGGCTGCATCCGCACGTCAACCTCCAACTGGCTTTCTCCCCCGCCCAGCAGGACGCCGCGGGTCGGCGCCACATCCTGGTAGTCGCGTCCCACCGCAACCCGCACGTACCGCTCGTCGGCGAGGCGCCGGTTGGTGGGATCAAACCCAACCCAGCCGAGGTCCGGCAACCGGCATTCGACCCAGGCGTGGGTGGCCGTTCCTGGCGCTTGGTGCGCGACGTACATGTAGCCGGAGACGTAGCGCGCCGGCACGTCCCAGGAACGGGCAATAGCGATCATAACGTGGGCGTAATCCTGACAGACCCCCCGGCCGGTTTCGAGGATGTGCTCGATTGGCGAGACCGCCGACGTGACCCCCGGGACGTACTGGAAGTTGCGGTGGAGCGTATCCGAAAGCCGCCGCAGGGCCGCCAACGGATCGCCGGCCGGCTCGAGACCCAGCCAGTCCACAAAGCTGGTGAGCGTCGCCGAGGGCCGCGCCAACGCGCTCGCGTGCATGAAGTCCCAGTACGTGAGCGATTGCCTCCACGAGCGCAACTCTTCCCAGGCGTCGGCGCCCAGGGAAGCCGGGGGCGCGGCCGGCGGGACCGTTTCGACCGTGCAGCGGGTAGCAACCTCCAGGACCTCGTGCTCCCGATGGACGTTGAGGACGTGTTTCGTGTTGCCGAAAGCGTCCGTCTCGTAGCTCAGGGGCGCCGGGGGAACCGTCGAGACCTCAAAGTGCAGCAGCCGTTGACCTCGGTCATCGCGCGGCTGTAGGCAGAGCGACATCACGCAACGCTGCACCGGCGCCGTGTAGAGGTAGCGCGAGACGTGCTCGATCTCGTAGCGCACCGAACCACCTCTGGGGTCAGTGTTGGGGAAAGTCCTCAATCGGGTAGTCGAAATAGGTGACGGTCACCAGCCGGTGCAGTTCCCGGCAGTGCTCATCCACCTCTCGCAACAGACCCTCGTGGTCTTCCCGATCCGGCCAATCGTAATGGATCAAGGCGCCCAGACGACTGGCCAAGCGTTGCGTTGTCCCGCTGGAACGGTCATTCGGTCCCGGACCGATGGCGGTAAGC
>JAJDZR010000049.1 GCA_022824545.1 Chloroflexota bacterium | reverse complement strand
GTTCTACTCGCAGTTCCTGACCTGCTATGTTGTCTACTGCAATCGCGTCGGCTACGAGGACGGGATCAGTTTCTTCGGCGGGTCGAGCGTGTTCGGACCGGACGGGCAGCGCCTCGCCCACGGGCCGTACTACGAGGAGTGTCTGGTAACGGCCGAACTCTCGCCGGTACCGCTGCGCCGGCAGCGGAGCCGCCTCCCCCTGCTGCGCGATGAGCGCCTGGACTTGACCTATCGTGAGCTAACCCGCATTTACCGCTCTCACTACGATCTGCCATGACTACCAGCACCGACGAAGCCGCTCCGAGCACCTTCACCGTGCCGCCGGCGCTGGCAGTGCGTGCGGATCAGGGGATGCGCCTCAACGTCGAGTTGACGACGCGCCTGCTGCACGGGTTCATCCGGGAGGAGATTGCCAAGGTTGGGTACGAGCGCGTGGTGGTGGCGCTGTCCGGGGGCATTGACTCGGCGTTGACGGCCTACCTGGCGGTCGCCGCGCTAGGGCCGGACCGCGTGCGGGCGATCATGCTGCCCTACCGCACCAGCAACCCGGCTAGTCTCGGTGACGCGCATCGGGTGGTCGAGGCGCTCGGCATTGACTATCGCATCTTCGAGATCACGCCGATGGTCGAGGCCTATACCGATTGGGAAGAGGAGATGACTCCCAAGCGCCGCGGCAACGTCATGGCGCGCGCGCGCATGATTGCCGTCTACGATCAGTCCGAGGCGTTCGAGGCCCTCGTCGTCGGTACCAGCAACAAAACGGAGTTGTTGCTGGGCTACGGCACGCTTTGGGGCGATATGGCCAGCGCCCTGAACCCCATCGGTGACCTATACAAGACGCAAGTGCGCCAGTTGGCGGCTGCGCTCGGCGTACCCCAGGCTATTCTCGACAAGCCGCCCAGCGCCGATCTCTGGGAAGGCCAATCGGACGAGAGCGAGCTAGGCTTCACCTACGAACAGGTGGACCAGTTGCTGTACCTGCTGATAGACGAGCGGTACTCGGCCGGCGAGCTGATTGCGGAGGGTCTCGGTCCGGCCTTTGTGCAGCGGGTACACGCCCTGGTACAAGGCTCGCAGTTCAAGCGCCAGCTACCCCTGATCGCCAAGGTCTCGCAGCGTACGATAGACCGTGACTTCCTCTACCTCCGCGATTGGGGACGGTAGCTGCATCGTGTATCTTTGTCAGTGATGGACATGCGCCTGCCAGTACCATGGCAGCCAGCATATGGTGCAGACCGGCGGCCGAGGCAGACATGACCGCAAAACAGCTACCGGAGCGAACGATGGTGAGCATCCCCAAGGGTGCTCTACGGGAGAACGAGGTTGTCGTGGAGTGGCAACCGCAGACCGCGCTCGGACGGCGCCTTTGGGCAATTCGGCAGCGGATTGTCGCAACCGGCGAGCCGCTGCTTTCCTGGGAAGACCTGGAACGTGAGCTTGCCAAGCGGCGCGGAGGAACAAAAGGTCTGGAGGTGAAGAAACCACTTGCTACCGACTTCCGCTTTTGACGGCCTGTACTATACTTGGATCGGCGTGTGCCGGCGGGGAAGGACATGGACAACGCTACGGAAGCGCGCTCGCGCCAGAAAGTAACCGGCAGTCGGCCGGTAGCCGCCGGCGTGTTGGCGCACCATGAGGCGGCGGCCCTGCCCGAACCCAGCCAGGCGCCGAGTATCGTGACCCGCTTGGGGCCGGTGCTCCAGCAATCCTTGGCCGTTGACATCCTGCGGGCAGCCCTAGAGGCGTGCAGGATGGGATACACCGACGAGTTGGCCCAGACCATCCACCGGTGGGAGCACAAAAGCCGGCTCGCCACCGCGGCTTTGTCCGAGTTGCCGCCGGCGCTCCAAGTGGACGAGGAGTTCTTATCCATCTGGCACCGAGTGCAGCAGTACGAGTTGCTCTTCGGAACCAACTGGCGCGACTTCCTGGCCGGCTGGGACTCCGGGGCCATTCCTGATGATATGGCCGAAAAACCCGAATTCGCATCGCTGGCTACGACCGTGGAGGCTGCGTTCAGGAATGCCGGCGCTGACACCCAACGACTGGACCCAAGCACTTAACGAGGCCCTCCGGCCCCTATTCGGTGCGGTCACGATCAGCTATGTATTCGTAGCAAGTCCTAGCGAGGGACCTGACGTACTCTTGCTGACCAAACGGCCGCCTGAGCCCAAGGATGTACAGCTACCCGGACGGCAAAGATTGCGGGTGCGGGCTAAGGTGCGGGCCGCTGGACATAGCTCACCGATCACCGCAGTCATTGATTACCAGCTTGCCTACGATGATGGCGCGCTCGGCAATCCGGGCACTCAAGCGCAAGACCCTTGGCTGCTGCGCTACGAGTTGCATGCCAGGGGGAGCGTCCGGTGGCCTCACCTCCACGTGAAGGGAGCCAGGAACAGGCACCGGGGACACAAGCCAGCGCATATTCCCACCCCACTGTGCTCATCCCCGGACATCATTGAGCGGCTGCTCTACGAATTTGTGCAACCGGCCTTGCGGCGCTCCAGCCTTGGCGTGCCCTCGTAGCCGAATGACTGCGTAGCTCCATGAGTCGCCTGTTCGTCGTCGCCACGCCTATCGGTAACCTGGGTGACATCACGCTGCGTGCGCTGGAGGTGTTGCGCTCGGTCGGTCATATTGCCGCCGAGGACACCCGGCACACGGCCAAGTTGCTGCGCCACTACGAGATCGCCACGCCGCTCATCAGTTACCACGAGCACAACCATCGCCGGCAGCTACCGCGTATCTTAGCCTTGCTGGCGCAGAGCGACGTGGCGCTGGTCAGCGACGCCGGCACGCCCGGTATCAGCGATCCTGGCGCCGAGCTGGTCACCGCCGCGGACGCCGCCGGACACGATGTTGTACCCCTGCCCGGCCCCTCGGCGCTGAGTGCGATTCTCTCGGTGGCCGGCTGCGAGCCGGGGCCGGTTCACTTTCTAGGCTTTCTGCCCCGCAAGCGTGGGGCACGCCGCGACCTCATCAAGCGCTACGCGGCCGGCCCTGGTGTCACCGTGTTCTTCGAGACTCCGCACCGGCTCCAGGCGGCACTCACCGACATTGCGGCCGTTGCCGGGGCGCAGCAGCTTGTTGTGGGGCGCGAGTTGACCAAGCTCCACGAGGAGGTCGTGCGCGGACCGGCCGCCGTGGTCGCGGCACAGCTCGCACGCAAGCCACCACGCGGCGAGTTCGTCCTGGTGCTACAAGGCACGGGAGCGGACGGTGGCCCGCCGCCGGTTCCTGCGGTGGGGCCGGCACTGCTGCGCCGCGACGACGATCTGCTGGCCCGGCGTTTCGCCACGTTGTGCGACGAGCTAGGCGACCGCCGGCCGGCCCTCGCACAGCTTGTCGTCGAGACGGGGCTGCCGCGCCGCGAGGTCTATCGCCGGCTGCATCAGGAGGAGTGAGTGACCGGCCTCCCTCACCCCCCGGCCCCCTCTGCTATCATCGCTGCCGATGCTCTTCGATACACACGCCCATCTCAATGCCCCGGCCTTTGCTTCCGACCTGGACCGCGTGCTGGCGCGCGCGCAGTCGAAAGCGGTGTCGCAGTTGGTGGTGGTGGGCTATAATCTCGCTTCAAGTCGCCGGGCGGTGGCCCTCGCCCAACGCCATCCGGGGCGGTTGTACGCGGCCGTCGGTATCCATCCCCATGACGCCGGTGAGGCAGACGGGGCAAGCGTGGCGGCGATTCGGGATTTGGCTGCCGCGCCGGGCGTGGTCGCTATCGGCGAAACCGGGCTAGACTACTACCGTGACTTAGCGCCGCGGGCGCGACAGCAAGCAGCCTTTGCCGCGATGCTCGACCTCGCCGAGGACCTGGACTTGCCCGTCATCATCCATAGTCGCGCGGCGATTGCGGATGCGCTGGCTGCGGTTGAAGAACGCCGGCTGAGGGCGGGCGGCGTGCTGCATGCGTTTGCCGGGGAGTCGAGCGACGTGGAGCGGGCGGTAGCTGCCGGATTGCTGCTCTCGTTTGCCGGGCCGCTGACCTATCGCCGCGCCGACACGCTGCGGGCGGCTGCCGCCGTAGTGCCGGCCGAGCAACTCCTGGTCGAGACGGACTGTCCGTACTTGCCGCCGCAGCCGTGGCGGGGCCGGCGTAATGAGCCGGCGTACCTGCCGGCGACGGTCGAGACCCTGGCGACCGTGCGGGGGATGACCACGGCAGCGTGTGCGGCCCTCGTTACCGCGAACGCCGAGCGCTTGTTCGGTGGCACCGGACGCACGGGGTAGAGGACAACGGCGTGACTACTGACGTTGCTGCTGATTCCACGCCCTTCAGCCCGGTGCTGTCGGAGCTGGCTGGTGTCGAGGGGCGTCTCAACGCCGTCTCGGACGTGGACCATCCGATCTTGGGCCAGACGCTGCGGCTGATCCTCGGGCCGGGGGGCAAGCGCCTCCGGCCCGCGCTGGTCCTACTCACCTCAGGCTGCAACGGCACGCCGCTGGACCGGCGCGAGCGGCTGGCCGTCGCGGCGGAGCTGCTGCATACGGCGACGCTGGTGCATGACGATATTCTCGACGAGAGTGCGGCCCGCCGCGGCCGGGCCACGGTCAATACGGTCTTTGGCAACTCGTTGGCCGTGCTAACCGGCGACTACCTGTTCGCCAAGGCCGCCGAGTTCGTGGCGAGCTTGGATAGCCCGGCGATTATGGGCATCTTCGCATGGGCGGTGATGGAGCTGTGCCAGGGAGAGATGCTACCCCTGAGTCTGGACGGCGATCCTGCTTCCGGCCGTGCGTCCGGGGTCACGAGTCAACTGCGCCGCTTGGAGGACACCTACTTGGCCAAGGTCCGCAGCAAGACGGCCTCGTTGCTGGCGATGTGCTGCCAGACGGGGGCGATGCTGGACGGGGCCGACGACGCGGTGGTGTCCCGGATGCGGCAGTATGGCCTGGAGTTGGGTGTGGCTTTCCAGATCGTTGACGACATTTTGGACCTGACCAGTACCGAGGAAGCACTCGGCAAGCCGGTGGGAAGCGACCTGCTCCAAGGCACGATGACGCTGCCGATCATTTACTTTCTTGAGGCGCACCCGCAGCATCCGCTAGTGGACATCCTGATGACCGACGGCACGCCGACGGATGAGCATGATGTCCGGCAGTTTGTGGCTGAGATACGAGAATCCGAGGCCATTGATCGCGCCCGCGCCGTTGCATTCCGATTTGGTGACGCGGCCACGCGCTGTCTGGAGGGGCTACCGGCCAGCCAACAAGCGGAAGCACTGGTCGAACTGGTGCGCTACGCCCTCAGCAGACAGTCCTAGGCCGCGAGGCGTGCAGGTCCTGCGATAGCCACGTGCCATCGGTGGCACCGCTACCGTCTACCGCGCTTCGAGAGGAGCACGTTCTCTATGCAGCCTGAACGGCAGTCCATGCCGGCCGATGACCTCCCGACCGGGCCGGCGCGGGCGCAGTACGTGCGGACACTGTTCGACGCCATCGCCCAGCGGTACGACCTGATGAACCGGTTGATGACGCTGGGGCGCGACGCTGCATGGCGCAAGATCGCAGCGGCGGCGGTCATCGGGACGGAAACCCGGACGGTGCTCGACGTAGGCGCCGGCACCGGTGATCTGAGCCTGGCGGTGGCCGACACCATGCCGGACGGTGGCCGGATCGTGGCGCTCGACTTCGCCGCGGAGATGCTCGGCGTGGCCCGTACCAAGCTCCAACGGCGAGCGGCGGGGCAGGATGACCGGCCGGCGGTGGTCGTGCTCCCCGTGCAAGGAGACGCGCTGGCGCTGCCGTTGCGCGCGGACGCCTGCGATGCTCTCGTGACCGCCTTCACGGTGCGGAACCTGGCCGACTTGGACGGGGCATTGGCCGAGTTTCGGCGTGTCTTGCGTCCTGAAGGTCGGCTGGCCTCCCTAGAGATCACCTCGCCAACAATACCCGTCTTCCGGACACTCTTCCGGTACTATTTCCGGCACGTCGTGCCGCTCGTGGGAGCAGCGGTCGCCGGTTCCGGGGCAGCCTACCGCTACTTGCCGGCCTCGGTGCAAGCATTTCTCAGCCGTCGTCAACTCCAACGCCGCTTCCAAGCGGCCGGTTTTGCCCAAGTTACCGCCCGGCCGCTTGCGCTCGGCACCATCGCCCTCCACACGGGAACACAGGTGGCACATCCGCAGCAGCAGGCCGACCTGGTGACCGAGACGGTCCCCGTACACGAGTGGGACGACCTGGTCCTCGGCCTGCCCGGCGCGCATCTGCTGCAAGGGGCGGCGTGGGCGGCGGCCCGCGAGCAGCTGGGCTGGACACCGCAGCGGCTGGCATTTCGTCGCGCCGGGCGCTTGGTAGGGACCGCGCTGGTGCTGCGTCGCTCGTTGCCGGTACCGGGACTGGGCATCGGCTACGTCCCGAAAGGGCCGCTCCTCGCCGAGTGGAGCAGTGCGGCCGTGGGTGACGTGGCGCGGGCGCTGGCAGCCTGGGCACGGGACCAGCGTGTGCTGTGGCTCAAGCTCGATCCCGACGTTGAGGCGGACAACGACGCCGTAGCCCGCGAGTTGGAGGCCGCCGGGTTCGTTCCCGCCGAGGAGCAAGTGCAGCTCCCGGCAACCATGCTGGTGGACCTGCGTGGCAACGATGATGAGCTGCTGGCGCGGATGCATAGCAAGTGGCGCTACAACGTGCGGCTGGCGCAGCGACGGGGGGTGCAGGTCCGCGAGGGGAGCACGGACGACCTCGCAACTTTCTACCGTCTGTATGAAGAGACGGCCGCCCGCGACCATTTTGTCATCCGGCCGCTGGACTACTACCGGGTCCTGTGGGAGCACCTGCGTCGGGATCAGGGAGCGGTGCTGCTCTTGGCGGACGTGGCCGGCGAGACGGTGGCCGGTCTAGTCGTGTGTCGGTACGGCCGCCGGGCCTGGTTTCTCTATGGTGCCTCCGGCGCGCGCCATCGCCGCGATCAGCCCAATCACTTGTTGCAGTGGCGGGCGATGCAGTGGGCACGCGAGCATGGCTGCGATACCTACGATATGTGGGGCGCACCGAGCGAGCTACGGGAAGATGATCCGCTGTGGGGGGTGTATCGGTTCAAGCGGGGGTTTGGCGGGCGCTATGTGCACTGGCTGGGCGCCTACGATTATGTGCCACACCCCCGGCTCTATTGCGCCTGGCAGGCGGCGCTGCAACTCTACCGCCTCCTAACCATCCGGGGCGGCGCGTAGTGGGTAGGAGGGGGCCGCCACGCCGTCCGGCCCCCCTATGGTCCCCCCGCTACGGCAGGGAGACGGTGAGTTCCCTCCCCTGTCGCAACGGGGGAGGGTTGGGGAGGGGGCTTGGGCGCTGCTATGTGCTCTGCAAGAGGGCGAGGCGGTCGTAGTCCAGGCCGACGGTCGGATCGTCGGCCGTCGTCGTGGTGAGGCCCCCCCAGGGATCCATGAGGCCGAACCCCAGTCCCTTGTAGGTCCAGTATGACCAGTTGAGGTCGTGGGCCTTGAAGAGTGTCAGCATGGAGCGCAGCCACGTCAACTGGCTGCGCCGTGACGCTCGGCAGGCGGCCCCAAAGGACGCGACATAGATCGGCCGGTCGTAGATCTCTTGAAATGCGAGGACCGGATCGAGCGCGGCGGCCAGCGCGGCGCGGTCCCAACGCCGGCCCACCTCGGCGCGCAGATACTCACCAACGGCGCCGTCCGGGTACGCCGCCGGCGTCGGGGCGCTGCCAGGATAGTGTACGACCTCACGATAGGCGTCGCCGTGCGCTACGGTCGCCAGTTGCTGGTGGGTGAAAAGCTCCGGCTCGTAGAAGTGGCAGGCGTACAGGGTGTTGGGATCGCGCGTCGGGCGCAGAGTGTCAAACCCGGCGGGGCGGCCGCCGTCCGCGCCGCTGACTACCAGGGTGTGCCGGGTATCAACCGCGCGGATGGCTTCCGTGATGGCGCGGGCGGTCCGGTTCCAGGCAGCGGCGGTGATCCCGGACGGCCGGTGAACCAAGTCATACGCCAGGGCGGTCTCCGGGCGGCTGGCGTAACGGGCGGCAACAGCGCCCCAGAGCGCAGGCAGTTGTTGCCGGTCGTCCTCCCGGTGTAGGGCGCTGAGGTGACCCGTCGGATCCGTACCGCCGCCGAGGTGCAGGGCAATGAAGCACTGTAAGCCGGCCCGCTCGCACCAATCCACGAGCCGGTCCACCGCCGCCACGCTAGGCTCGCGCAGCGCCGCTCGTTCCGCATCCCATAGGAAATGCGCTGCGATGGGGGCGCGCACGTGGTTGAGCTGCCACGTGGCGATCCGCCGGATGTCGGCTTCGCTGACGAAGGACGCGATATGCGCGGGAGAGAGCGAAGACTGCGACAGCCAGCCGGCGAGATTGACGCCCTGCCAACGTGCTCTGGACATCGGTCTTCCCCATTGTAGCGGGGCAGCCGCTGGGGGCCGGCGTTGCCGCGGGGCCTAGCGGCCAGTATCGGGCACCTCGTTCGTAAGGGTTAACCCGCTTCCGAGTCGGGGCGGTACCGGTGCCTTCGCACCCCGTTAGCTGATACGTCTATTGCGAACGAGGCTATTCGTGGGCAAGGCCCAAGTCAGTCGCTACAGTCATAAGCCGGCGGTCACTCGTCCAAAGGAGGGTGGGAGCAACTCGCGCCGTAGCTGCCAGCAGGTGGGCGTCAATGTACCCAATGCCGCGGCCCATCAGGCGGTGCCGTTCGATGAAAAATAGCACCTCGGCATCAGCAACCACAGGTATCTCAGCTAACCTGCTGAGGAGGTTCAGCACCTCGCCCCGATTGTGCAGGTTGCCACAAGCCAACTCGCCAATCACCATCGGGTGGACCAGTACCCGGTTGTCGTTCAACAGGGACACGAGCCGCGGCTCTTCGCCGCGCAGGTGATTGATCCAGACCGATGTGTCGACCAGGATCATGCCGGCTCGATCTTGCGGCGTGGGACGGACTGTAATTGTGGCTCACTCCCCCCCAGAAGTGCCAGCCTTCGGGCGCTCTCCCGTTCGATCAAGGCACGTAGGCTTTCTCTCACCAGAGCGGTTTTCTGGCCAATGCCGGTGAGACGTTGAGCCTCTTCCACCAACTGTTCATCTATGTGCAGGGTGGTTTTCACATCAGCCCTCCAGTGTCTGACGTCGTGGGAATCATACCACCCATCAATGAATAGCGTGTATGGCGTCGGTGTCCTATGAAGTATCGGGACCGCAAGCGCATTCCTAGCCTATGTCCCCAGCGGACATTGACCTGGTAGGTCAGCGGTGCAAGCCGGCGCGTCACCCTTGCCGCGGCCGCTACTCCGCCTTCCGGCAACCCGTTATATCCCGCAGACAGCGCCGTCCAGCGGTGTCTGGCCCGGTCACGGAGGGCACGTTCTCACGCACTAAGGAGTGCCGGAAATATGGTTGCGGCTCAACCGCGGAATCGATCCAACGGTCATGTGTTGAAGGAGGACGTGCAAGCTCCGCCGGCCGACGCGCCGGCCGCTGCACCGGGAAACGGCGCCGACGCGGGCGAGCAGTGGTACTCCGACGAAGAGCTTGCACGCTGGATCGCCGATGGTGCCGGGCGTGATGGCGGACATAGCCCGCGCAAACGGTTGGACTGGCGCTGGCTACCGTACATGGTGGCGGTGGGGCCGTTTCTGTTGGTGGGCTTGGTCTTCGCGGCGCTAGCCCGTCTGATCTTGCCGTCGCGCGTGCCGGTGTGGGGCTTTCGGCGGCGCCTCGCGGCATTGCGCTACTTGCTGGCCGTCGGCGTCTTGGCGGGTATTGTGGCCGCGGCCGTGCTGCTGGTGGTCAACGGCTGGCCCTTTGCTGACAGTCCGGCGACTGAGTCCGGTGTGGGTCAAGTCGTCGCACCTCCGGCCCAACTGCAGACGCAAGCGCCAGTCACAACGGGGGAGACAGCGCCCCCGGTTGCGGCTCAGGCGCCAGCCCAACAGCAGACACAAGCGCCGGCCGCCACGACGGTCGCAGCGTCTCCGGCTGCGGCTCAGGCGCCGAGAGTAGAGACTGTCGCTCAACCGGCTGCGGACACTGCGGCGCAACCGGCGCTGACCGCTGTGGCGGAGACGACGGTGACGACACCGGCCGTTCAACCTACAGTCGTCGCCGCGCCGGCCCCGGTGGTCCAGCCGGTAGCCAGTCCGGTAGTGGCCGCGGCCCCGGCCATTGATTGGGTAGTCGTCGCCAACTCCGGTGGTACGGGCGTCTTCCTCCGTCCGGAGCCGGTGTGGGCCGCGCGGTGGCGCGCGGAGCCGGGCGCTACTCAACGCGAGGGCGCCTATCCTCATCACGGCAATATCGCCTGGCGGGAGGGCACCCGGCTCCAGGTGCGTGGTCCGGAGGTAACGGGAACCGGTCCACGGCCGGGCAGCAGCGCGGCCTGGG
>JAJDZR010000042.1 GCA_022824545.1 Chloroflexota bacterium | reverse complement strand
CGAGACTGTCCTGCGTTTCGGCCTCCCACGGAAGGGCCAGGATCCAGTCGAGGTAGGTCCGGATGACCGATGCTTCCGGTGCGACCGGATTCATCCTGCGCAGGCGCTCGAACTCCCTGGTGGCGCGGTTGCGCGCCTCGCCGGGAAGGGGAGTCTCCCTAGCCCTCCCCCGGAGCATGCTCCAGGGGAGGGAAGCCGCTCTCGGCCCCTGCGAAGCGGAGGTAGGTGTCTCGCGGGAAATGCAAGGGGGCCGGTCCCAGGCTTGGGACCGGCCCCACCGGCGGCTATATGCACTGCGTGGCTACGAACTACTGAAGCAGGAACCCGTACTGAGCGTTGAGCACCTTCTCCAGCTCCGTGAGGGTCTGGGCTGCCGGGTCGCCGTACCGCGTGATGTTGGCGAGCACCGAGTTGATGCCTCTCCGCAGCGGACCGGTTGCCGGCGTGTAGGGGAAGGTCTTCCCGTAGTCCAGGTACTCCATCGCGTCCCTGACCAGCGGCTCGGCGGACCACAGGTCGCCCGCATTCGGCAGGGAGGCGATGGCCTTGCGCGGCGGCAGGTTGGCGCGGGCCTTCAAGTAGGTCAGCAGGTTTTCCGGCTTGGCGAGCCAGGCTATGAACGTGTAGCCGGCTTCCATCTTGGCTCCGTCTTCCTGGTTGACCAGACCAAAGGTCCAGCTATCGAAGAGCGCCTTCTGCTCCTTGCCGGTGATGGCGGGCACGACACCCATCAGGTCACCGAGTGATTCGCGATAGCGCGGGATGCGGGTCATGCCCTCCAACTCGAGGGCTACGTCGCCGCGCTCCAGCCGGTAGTTCTCGCCGTGGGTGTACTTGGCACCGATCACGTTCTGGCGACCACCGCGCTGCGGGCCGGCCTCGGCCTTCTTCGGGTTCTTTTCGCGGGCAACCTCGGCGAGCACCAGCTTGCGAACGTACTCCACCGCGCCGATGAACTCAGGCGAGGAGATGGTGAGCTGGGTCCCGCTGTCATCCACCATGTCGCCGCCGTTCTGCAGCACGAAATGCATCATGCGGTACATCTCGTTCAACTCGCACATGAACGGCGAGCCATCCTCACCTACGGCGGACTTGAGCCCGTCACCGATGGGGCCGGCCAGGTCATCCCAGGTCCAGCCGCTCGTGGGCAGACTGAGGCCGGCGCGATTCCAGAAGTCCTTGTTGACGTGCCAGACTTCCATGGAGACGCCGATCAGGAGGAAGTGCAACTGATCGCGCCACGTGACGGATTCCAGGATGCCGGGATAGAAGTCGTTGGCAACGGCATCCGCCGTTTCCTTGTCACGCTTGATGAAGTTGTCGAGCGGGGCAACGAGGCCCGCACCGGCAAAATCCCAGGTGTTCGGCTGGTTGATCTCGCCAGCCGCCGGGGGTAGGCCACCGGCCAGAGCCGGGACAAGCTCGGTCGTCCGCAGGTACTTCGCGCCCTGGTTCGCGACCTTGATATTGGGGTTTTCCTGCTCGAACTGCGCGATCAGGGTCTTGTAGGCCTCGACCACCGGCTCATAGGTGGTCACCCACAGGTCAATCTGCTGCTGGCCCTGCCATGTGGCCGCTGTCTCGCCTACGTCCGATGGCGCTCCCCTGGCGCCTCCGCTTCCGCTGCCTACGGGCCCGCAAGCTGCCGCGACCACACTGCCAGCCAGTGCGGCCATGGTCAGCCCAACTGTGCGTCGACTCATCCGGTGTCCGCTGGATGCCATGCCAACCCTCCTCATAGGTTGTATCTGCCCTCCCACCGGGAGGGGTCCCCGCCTATCCCGCGGCGCCCGCGGGACACGCGAGCGCACAACACCTCACCCCTGCGGTGAGAGTACCCCCATGATAGCTGACTTTCCGAGAAATGCAAGCCTTTTGCGCTAACTGGCGAAAAAGCGGCCGGCAATCCCGCTGCCGTGCTACTCCTGGAGCGGTCAGGGTAGGCCGGGAGACTCTATAATACCGCCGAGGAGGGCTACGACCATGTTGACCAAAGAGGAGATCGCGTTCTTCAACGAGAACAGCTACCTACGGATGAAAGGGGTGTACTCGCCGGACGAGGTGGATGCCATGAGCCGCGAGCTGGACCACGTCATCGAGAACTTTGTCACGCCGTCCAAGGGCTGGCAGGGGCCGTGGCGCAAGGACTCACAGTACCTCTCCGATGATGAAGAGAGCAAGACCATGCTGGCGGGTATCAAGGAGCTGCAGCATTTCTCGCCGGCGTGGGCGCACGCTATTCTGAACCAGCGGCTCGCGGCCTCCATCGCCGATCTCATCGGCCCGGAAGTGGAGTTGCAGCAAGTCACCTTGCACGCCAAGGGGCCGGAGTACGGCGCTCCGTTCCCGATGCACCAGGATTACCCGTTCTATCCCCATGAGGACGACCGGTTCATTGACGCGCTGGTGCATGTTGACGCGGGCACGGAAGAGAACGGCTGCATCAAGTTCCTGCCGGGCAGCCACAAGCTCGGACCGCTCGACCACCTGCGGAACGGATCACATCACCTGCCGACCGACCAGTACCCGATTGAGGACGCGGTATCGGTGCCGGCGGACGCGGGCGACGTGGTGCTGTTCAGCATCAACACGATCCACGGCTCGGCGGTCAACCGCACCAAGGAGTGGCGGCGCCTCGTGCGTTTGGGCTATCGGAATCCGCGCAACAAGCAACTCGGTGGCCAGGCGTTCGGGCGGCCGGGAATCATGGTGTATGGCGTGCGGCCCAAGGTCGAAGGGGTCGAGATCAACCCCTATGGCCTGTGGCCGCGGCCAGCCGCAACGCCGTAAGCCCCCACCCTCGCCCTCCCCCGTTGCGACAGGGGAGGGAACGCGGCGGCCCCCCGCCGCAGCGGGGGGCCTATAGGGCGGGCGGTCGGGTGAGCGTGTCCAGCAGGGTGTGCAGCCCCATGTCGGAGAGGGCGCCCAGCCGCAGATCGGCGCTCTCCAGCGGGAGGTCGCCGGTCATCGGGTTGGGCACCGCGACGCAGAACATGCCGGCGCGCTTGGCGGCGGTCAGCCCGTTGAGCGAGTCCTCGATGGCGACGGCGCGGTCGGGAGACACGCCCAGCCGCTGCAACGCCACCAGATAGAGGGCGGGGTCCGGCTTGATGCGGGCGACGTCTTCTCGGGTGGCGACGCTCTGGAAGAGCGAAAACAGGCCGCGCTCGGCGAGATGTCCTTCCACCCAGGCGAGCGAGGAACTGGAAGCCACTCCCAGCTTCAGCCCCAGCCGCCGGGCCTCTTGAATGTACTCCAGCACGCCGGGCATCAGTGGGCTGGAGCGCACGCGAGCGTCGTGACGTTCCTTGCGGGATTTCTCGACGGCCTCGCGGTCCAGCCGCACCCCCGTTAGCTCCTCCAGATGCCGGATGGCGTCGAACTTATGGGTGCCGCCGCCGATCTGGCGCTGCCAGAGGGCGCGATCCAAATGGGCGCCGTGCGCGGCATATACCTCCTGCCAGGTCTCGTAGGACGGTATCTCCGTGTCAATGATGACCCCGTCGAAGTCGAATACCAGTGCTTCTATCATCGTGTCCTCGGTGCATAGTCTAGGTTAGCCGGGTGTTGCGTAAGACAGGTCCCAGTCGCCGAATTGCCGCAGGGGCAGAGACGCTGACGCCAGCGACGGTTGGCCCGCCTGCAGCCAGGCCGTCAGCTCCTCGCGATGGCCCAGCCGGCGCAGCGCATCCCACGTCGGCGCATAGCTGGCGCGGCTGCCCGGCACGCAGTCCCAGAAGAACAAGTGCGTGGCGCCGACATCGTATAGGCCCGCTGCCCGCCGCCGTAGCTCGTCGGGCGGCATGACGCGCGGCATCAGGTTCGGAGCGAGGACGACCGGCGTATCCCGCACCAAATCCACAAAATAGTCGAGGTCTCGCGGATCGGTCCAGGAATCGTAGGCGCTTTCAAGCCCGGGCATCAGCCGGTAGGGGATGAGCGTGTCCACCAGCCCCTCGTTCACCCACACGGGGAGGTCCATGCCGTAATACAGGTTCTCGGCCTCGCTGCTCAACACGATGGCCGCGACCGCCAGGCGCGTCGAGCGGCCCTGCTCGCGGCTGACCTCGTCCATGGCGGTGCGGACCTCGCGCATGAACTGGGTGAGCGCCCGCGCGCGGTAGTGCAGCCATTGCGGGTCCTGAGGGTCGAGCCGGCGAGGGTCTTGGCCGTACTCGCGCCGGAAACCCTCGACAAGCGGCGGTTCGTACTCGATCATCGGCGGGCGCCGGTTGTAGAGCAGGCACACGCCGTCAATCGGGAATTGCGCCATCTCCCGCAGCAGCGATACGACCAGCGCGCGCACCTCGGGATAGCTGTAGGCGAGGCGCGGCGTGCGGCGGCCGGCCCGGTCCACGCCGCGCCATTCGGGATGCCGGTGGTAGATGGCGTCCAGGTTCCACTGGTCAATCGGCGGCGGGTAGTGGAAGCCGGCCACGCGGAAGGAGGCGTGGAACTCCATCCCAAGCTCGTGGGCGTACTCGGCCGCGATACGCAGCGGCTCCAGGCCCGACTCGCGGCAGGCGCGCCAGTTCTCGACGTGTAGACGGTCCCCCACGCGGGCGAAGTCGGTCAGACCGTCGGCGGTGGGCATCCGGCCGATGCGGGAGTGGTAGTAGAGCAGGTCGCCCTGCCCTCCTTCCCAATACAAGCGGGAGAAATCCGAATCGCGGAACGGTTCCAGATCGCGCCGTATCACTTCTTCCGTGATAGGGGCGTGGCTGAACATGAGGCCGTGGGCGTCGTTGTGGGCGAACAGCCGCCGCGTATCGCTCCGCGCCCGATCTTGGCTCACGACTGCGACCTCTGCGGCGGTCAGGGGCACGAGCTTGACGTAGGCGATGCGAACCGGGGAGCAGCGGAAGGAGCTTGGCGCGTCGCCGCTACCCAGCCGCGCGATGTCCTGCCCTAGGACTAGGTCCTGCCCGGTCACGTCGGCCGTCGTCCAGTAGCGCTCGATCACCTCATCACCCAGCGTGTGCATCTCGTCGCCGAGGACGGTGAGGTAGCTGAACGTTGGGTGGCCACTGAGCCGGACGCGGACGGTGGTACCTTCGGCGAGGTGGCCGCCGCAGTACATACCGATGGAGATGGCGTGCCAGCCGTCGGCATCGAGCGGGTAGGTGATGTCCGGGGCAGCGGTCTCGGGGCCGGCAAGGAGCATGGTGCCGGCAAACTGCTCGGTTTCGTAGGGCATCGCGCGCCAGCGGTGGTAGGTGGGGGATGCGGCAACGGCGGCGGCCGGCTGGCAGCGATCCAAGTCGGCGCGGTAGACCGGCTGCCTACTCAGCCAACGGTCGGTACTGCGGTCGGTAGGGCTTGTATTCATCGGTCCTCCCTCCACACCTCGCTAGACCCCTTCGCCATAGATTTGCTCGACGCCAAAGCGTTCTCGCAAGTGGTTGCCGGCGGCTTGGAGCTTCCAGAATAGCTCGCTGTCGAGAAACTCGATGATCTCGTCGTCACCAAGCTCCAGCGCCTTGCCGTGGAGTGCGGTGAGCAGGTGTTCGGCTTCCTCGAGATCGGCGAGCATAGCGGCGACCGCCTCGGCGTGCTGATCCGTGTCCATGGCTGGGCCTCCTGACTGCTACCGGCATCAGGGTACCGAGCGAGTAGTGGAAAAAGCGAGGTCCGATGCGCCGGCCAGGCGCTGACCGCTTCTCACCCCCCTATAGGTCCCCCCGCTACGGCGGGGGGACGAGATATTCCCTCCCCTGTCGGGACGGGGGAGGGCGAGGGTGGGGGCCGGTGCCCTAGAAGAACGCGCTGGCGTAGAACAGCCAGTAGTAGAGGAGGTACACGCCGGCACCGAGCAGGAACAGGGCGCTCGTGCGGTGGACGTAGGGAACCACCGTGCGGAGCAGCCGGGCCACGGCCCCGCGAAACAGCGCCGCGCCGATGGTCACGGCGACGAGGATCGTTCCCATGCCCAGCGCGTAGCCGATGAACTGGCTCAAGGCGTGCAACGCATCCTGGCCGGTCAGCGCGGTGCCGACGACGACGAGGAAGATCGGCAAGGTGCAGCTGAGTGAGCCGGTCGCGTAGGCGATGCCGAACAGGAAGACGTTCCGCAGGTTGCGCTGGGGTGAGATACCCACGCGGCCGGCGGCCATGATGCCGATGGTCCGGCGCGTGATGAGCAGCCAGAGGCCGAGCACACTCATCGCCGCGCCGATGGCGACGCCGGCATAGGGGAAAACGTTGACCAGCCACTGGCCGCCGGCCGCGATGACCGCGCCGGCGGCGGCGAAGATCGCCACGAAACCGCCGGTAGCGACGGCGGCCAACGCGAGGGCCTTGAGGGCCCGTCTGGCCGCGGCTGCCTCGTAGAACCCGGTCTCCTCCGTGCCGAGGTGATACGCGAGGTAGGAGGGAAGCATCAGGAAGCCGCACGGATTGACGCTGGCGACCATGCCGGCGCCAAAAGCGTAGCCGACGGGCAGCAGCGCCGCGACATTGGCGGTCGAGGCCTCCGCCCGGCTCTGTACGGCGATCAGCGCGAGAAGGACGCCCGCCACCAGGGCCGCGGGAATCACGTAGGACAAGAGCAGGCTGACTCTGCCGCCGCTGTGTCCGTGCTCCATATCGAGCATGGTGGTTCTCTCCAATCGTCATTAGCCGGAGGCGGCCAATAGCTCCTGCACCAGCTCAATCAGCTTCGCCTTGGTCAGTAGGCCCGTCCATCGCTTGACGATGGCGCCGTCCGGGGTGATGAATACCGTGACCGGAAGGCCGAGCAGCTTGTAGGCTTGCGGGACCCCGGCATCGAACGTCGTGCCGGCGGGGTAGGTGATCTTAAGCTCCCGGAGCAGCGCCTGGCCGTCGTCGCGCGAGCCAAGTCCGGCGAAAGGGCCGATGTCCACACCGAGGAGCAGGATACGGTCCTGGTACTCGTCGTAGACCTCCTGCATTTCCGGCATCTCCAGCCGGCAGGGCGGGCAGAGTCCGGCCCAGAAGTTGAGCACGACCGGCTTGCCCTGCTGGAGGATGCCGGAAAAAGCAAGCTCCTTCCCACCGAGCACTGCTTCACCCTGATAGGCGACAAACGCGAAGTCCGGTGCCGTCTCCTGCCCCGCGGCCGAGCCGCCGGCCGCGCTTGTGGGCACCGCGTCGCCGTCGGACGACCGACCATCGCAGCCGGCCACCGCCAGGGCTACCGCGGCAACCATTGCGCCAACACCCCGGCGGCGGAGCCGCCCCGTCGCCCGAGAATCGTGTCTCTCCATCGGTGCCATCCTCCATTGGCTGGGCCGCGTTCCACTACTATTAGTCTAGTCCAAAAAGGGTCGGGTGCCTCGCACCCGACTTGGTATAACCTACTCCAAGTTGACGACTCCAGGGAGGTGGCGATGGATGTGGAGAGTTCGGGGGAACGGCCCACCTACCGGGTAGGTATCGTCGGCACCGGTGGCATTGCTCGCGCGCATGGTCTCGCCTGCCAAGCGCTGGATGACGTGGACCTCTGCGCGATCTGCGACGTCTCGGAGGCGGCGCTGCACCGCTACGGGGATCAGTTCTCCGTGCCGCGCCGGTATTTGGACTTGGACGAGATGCTGGCCGCGGAGAGCCTGGACGTGGCCATTGTCTGCACCTGGGGCACAGCCCATGCCGACACGACGATTCGGCTGGCGCGGTCCCGGCGCGTGCGAGCGATCCTGTGCGAGAAGCCCTTTGCCGCGAATGCAGCGGAAGCCGAGCAGATGGTCGCTACCGCCCGGGAGCACGGGGTCTTGCTCGCGGAGGCGTTCAAGTTTCGCCACCATCCGCTGCACTTGAAGACGAAGGAGTTGGTAGACGCCGGGACGATTGGCGAGGTGCGGACCGTTCGCAGCACCTTCTGCACCGGGATCATGGCTGCGAGGCGCAAGCCCGAGCTTAACTGGCGGTTCAACCGTGCCCAAGGCGGGGGGAGTATATTCGACCTGGGCTGCTACACCATTCACCATGCCCGTTACATCCTGGACGCCGAGCCGACCCGCGTGTTCGCGACGGCGCGTGCCGGCGTGGAGGTTGAGGAGGCTGCGACCGTGACGCTGCTTTTCCCTGGTGAGCGGACCGCGCAGTTCACAGTGGGGTTCAGCCAGTGGCCGTCGCAGGAGGTCGAGGTCAGCGGTACGCAGGGGCTACTCCGCGCGGGGCTGGCGTGGAACAATGAGCGGCAGGCGGTGGCGTTGGAGCACCACACGGCGGAAGGTGTAGAGACGATCAGCTTTGCCCCGCAGCACCAGATCACGAACCAACTGCGCCACCTATGCGAGTGTCTCGACACCGGCCAGCCGCACCGTATCCCTCCGGAGAACAGCATCGCGCAGATGCGCGTCATTGATGCCGTGTTCGAGTCCATCGCCACCGGGCAACCCGTGGAGATGACGGGGTAAGGTGTGTCTGTGCCTCACCCCCCCGGCTCCCTCTCCACCGCGGAGCGATAGAGAGGGGGTGGATTGCGGCCTACGCCGCAATGACGAGGGGCTGGGCGGGAATGACGAGGGCGTGGGCGCGATTCATCGCGCCCCTACACGAAAAAACTACCCCTGTGATGGACCATAGGGGGCGCGGCGGCCGTGCTGCCCGAATACCGGCGCTGCGAGGGAGGTTGCGACCGATGGGGAATATCGGCCTGGAGTTCAAGGCCCGCGGCGCCGCGGGGTTCTGCGACCTGGGGCCGCCGCCGGCGCCCGGTCCGACGGAACTGCTCACGCGCACGCGCTACTCCGGTGTGACGAACGGCACCGAGCGGCACGTCCTGATGAACGACTCCGGGCACGTGCGGTATCCCTTCCGCTTCGGCTATCAGCATGTGAGCGTCGTGCAAGAGGCTGGTGGCGAGGTGGAGGGTTTCGCTGCGGGCGACACGGTCTTTATCGGGAATCATGGCGGCCACCGTTCCTGGCATTGCATTGACCTGGCAGCGAGCAACGAACGGGCGCGGCTCTGTGTCAAGCTGCCGGCCGACATCGAGCATGAGTGGTGTGCGCTGCTGGGCATTACCGGTGTGGGTATGCGGCACTCGCGGCGTATCCGTATTGGGCCGGGACAGCAAGTCTGGGTGGCCGGCCTGGGACCGGCCGGTCAAGCCGTGGCCCAGGCGGCGCGAGCGTTCGGCGCCTACGTCACGGTGACGGATGTCAACCAGCGGCGTCTGGATATTGCCCAGCAGCTGGGGGCGCACCGGGTTATCAACGTTGCTACACCGGACGGTCCGGAACTCCTCAAGCAGGGCGGACCGTATGACCGCATTGTAGACGCCTGCGGCGTGCCGTCTTTCTTCTTGGACATTCACCGGGACCGGCTGCTCGCCCGGAACGGCGTCGTCGGCGCCTTAGCCGTGCGGCAAGAGGCCACCTTCTACCATGGCATGATCCATAGCCTGAGCGCCTCTATCGAATCATCCTCGCACTTTACTGTCGAGGACCTGCAACTGCTGTTGCACTTCATCCGGCTGGGCACGATCAGGATCGAGCCAATCGTGAGCCATCGCCTGCCGGTGACGGAGGCGCCGCGCATCTATGACATCATGCGGGACAGCCCCGGCGACTTACTGGGGGTCATCTTCGACTGGGGGGCTGGTTAGTGGTGGAGGGCGGGTGGTTAGAAGCCGGTCCCCCTATGGTCCCCCCGTTGCGACGGGGGGACGGTCGCTTCCCTCCCCTGGAGTTGACTCCGGGGGAGGGCTAGGGTGGGGGCCAGGACACTAGCTAACGAGGAGGCAGTGATGGATGGGAAATTGGCTATCGAGGGTGGGACACCGATACGGGCGGCGCCGTTCGGACCGTCGCACGAGTTTGGCGACGAGGATATTGCCGCCGTCGGCGACGTGTTGCGCTCGGGCTTCAACCGGCATCCGGGCCGGGAGTTCGAGCGGGAGTTCGCCGCGCGGCACGGCGTAAAGCACGCCATCGGGGTCAACTCAGGCACCTCGGCCATGCACGTCTGCGTCGGGGCGATCAACCCCGATCCGGGCGACGAGATCATCGTCACGCCCTGGACTGCCGGCGGCAGCATAATCGGTGCTTTGCTGCACAACTGCGTGCCGATCTTTGCCGACGTTGACGACACGTTCACCCTCGATCCCCAGGATGTCGAGGCGAAGATCGGGCCGCGAACCCGGGCGATCATCGCGGTGCATCTCTTCGGTAATCCCTGCGACATGGACGCGCTACAGGAGATTGCCCGGCGGCACGATCTGTTCCTTATCGAGGACTGCGCTCAGGCCCACTTTGCCCGCTACCAGGGCCAGGTCGTCGGCAGCATGGGCGATATTGCCGGGTTCAGCTTTGGTGGCAAGCACCTGTCGGCCGGGGGTGGGGGCGCGGTGCTGACCGACAACGAGGTGTTGTGGGAGCGGGCGCTTCTTTTCTCGGACGCTGCGTTACCGCGCGACCCCGGCCCCTACGCGGGCCGGCCCTACGCCAACTACTTCCTAGCGCCGAACTACAAGCTGAACGCGATGATGGCGGCCGTGCTGCGGGTGCAGCTGGAGAAGGTGGACGGCTATATCGCGGGCAAGATCAATGCCGCCCACCAGCTATTCGAGCACCTCGCCGATATTGATGAGGTCACCCCGCAGCGCGTGCGGCCGGGCGACCGGCATACCTACTGGGGCTTGCGTTTCACGCTCGACAGCGAGCGCCTCGGCTGCTCGGCCGATGAGTTTGCCGCGGCGGTGAGTGCGGAGGGGGTGCAGGCCGCCGGACCGTACATCGGGTCGGGGCAGGAAGGGCCGCTGTACCGCAATCCGTTCCTCGCCGAGCCGAATTGCTATGGCGCCAGCCGCTTTCCGTTCGACTATGGGCGCGAGCGACCCGTGGACTACCGGCTGGTGCAGTGCCCGAACGGCGAGGAGCTGATGGGGCGCGGGTTTGGCCTGCCCATCAGTCCGTTCCACACGCAAGAGGACGTGGAGGACATTGCCCAAGCGGTGCGGAAGGTGGTGGCGCACTATCGCAGTTAGCTATCAGCGATTAGCTATCAGCCGTCAGCTATCAGCCGTCAGCTATCAGCCGTCAGCTAACACGAGGAGACGTTGCCGTGCTGGTGATAGACGTGAACACCCACTTCGGGATGCAGGCCGGCGGGAACCTCGATCTGTCGCTGCCCAGGTTGGTGCAGGAGCTGGATAGCCACCGGATCGCTATGGCCTTCACCGGCTCGCTGCGCGGCGTCAGCTACGACCACGAAGCCGGGAACCGCGAAACGCTCCAGGCGACCGAACGTTCTCCCTGGCTGCTGCCAACGGCCACGCTGGACCCGCGGCGCTACCTGGACTGGGAGGCGGAGGTCGAGCGGTGCTTGCAGGCCGGGGTGCGGCTATTCCGCCTCTACCCGGAGTTGCAGCGCTGGACGATCTCCAGTACGCCCTTTGCCGATCTAGTGGCCAAGCTGGTCGGGACGGGCGCGGTGGTGATGCTCTCCGGGCGCGGGGCGGCGGGGGCACCCACGGCCATTGCCCAAGCCACCGCCGAGTACGGGCTGCCGGTGATCCTGACCGACACGTTCTACGCCAACATGGGCGAGGTGATCGCCGCTGCGCGACGCTATCCGCACCTCTATATCGAGACCAACTACCTGTCCTCGCCGCGGGCGGTGGACATTATGGTGGGTGAGATCGGTGCTCACCGGCTGCTCTACGGGTCCGCGGCGCCGGAGTATTCGGTCCAGCGGGCGCTCAACGAGGTGCTGGAAGCGGATATTACGGAAGAGGAGAAGGCGGCCATCTTGGGGCAGAACGCCCTGCGACTTTTCCGGCTCGATCCGGCGCTGGCCGCCGAGCGGCCGCGGCTGGCGTCGGCAGAGATGGTGCGCTTGCCCGGCCCGATCATTGACGTGCATTGCCATCTCGGACGGTGGCCATTCGCGCTGCCCGACGGTGGCGCTGCCGGACTGTTGGCGCTGATGCGCCAGGCCGGGGTGGACAAGGCGGTCATTTCCTCGGCCCAGGCCATCATGTACGACCTCTGCGGCGGCAATCGGTGGCTCGCGGAGGCCATTGCCGGACACCCGGAACTGTTGGGATACGTGGTGGTCAATCCCAACTTCCTGGAGCAATCGTGCCGAGAACTTGATCGGTACTATGCGCTCCCCAACTTCGTCGGCACGAAGCTCCACATGTACTACTCGCAGGACACGACTCGTTCGAGCAGTGGGCAAGCGATGCTCCGAGCGGTGGCGGAGCGCGGCAGGCCGCTGAAAATCCACGTGGAAGAGGGCGACCCGGTGGGCGCACTGCGGGCGCTGCGCGAACTGGCGGTGGAGTATCCCGACTGGAGCATCATCAAGGCGCACGGCGGAAACGGTCGGATGGCAGAGGTCGTGGCCGATGTACCGAACATCTACTTCGAGTACGGCGGCTCCGGTGGCCGCCCGCAGGACATCCGGCAGGCGCTGGACGTGCTGGGACCGCGGCGGGTGATGTTCGGCAGCGACGCCGACCTCTGCGACATCGGCAAGCAGATCGGCGTCTACTACGATCTCGCGCTGTCACCGGAGGAGCGCGAGCAGGTGCTACACGCCAATGCCAGCCGGATATTCAAGCTCTAGGCGCTGGCCGCTCCCTTAGCTCCTGGCCCCCTCCCTAGCCCTCCCCCGGAGCAAGCTCCAGGGGAGGGGATGGACCGTCCTGCGGCACCGACGCTAGAAGAGGGCCATGCCCGTGGTCTCGCGGAATGCCTCGGCGGCTTCCCTGGTCGCCTGCTGGTAGGCCGCCGCGGCCTCGCGGATACGCCGGTACTCGTCCCAGGTGGTCACGATGTCGTCGGGCCGCTCCTGGCTCTTCGCCAAGAAGCCCGGCTCGCGCTGCGACTTGATCGGCAGGCGGGCGTCCTGATAGCGAATGTCCTCGCTCCAGCGGACGTGGTCGGACCGATTGGGCGGCGAGACGTGCGGGAGGTGCTGGTGGATCAGGAGGGCATCGCCAACCTGCATCGGGAATGCCACGTCGTCAAGGCCGTCAAGCTGGGGCATAAACTGGCTGGGACGCCACTGCTCGGTGTAAGGGACGGTATGACGATGACCGCCGGGCATCAGGTGGAGGCAGCCGTTCTCCTCGTCCACGTCCACTAGGGGAATCCAGAAGCCCGGTTCGGGCATCGTGGGCGCGGGTACGATGCGGGAGATAAAGGTGTCGCCTTGGCCGGGGTCATGTGCCCCGAGGCCGTACTGCTGCTGGCTGTAGGTGATTCGCTGGATGCCGTAGCGCGTGTCCTCGTGCCAGCGGAAGTCCGCCGGGCCGTATTGGGGCAGCTTGGGACGCAGCCGATGGCGCCCCTCGCAGTGGACCTCCGGCCCGACGATTGATTCGGCGATGTCCACCAGCTTGGGGTGACGGAGGATTTCGAAGAGCGCCGGCCCGCAGAACTGGCCGCCGGGGATTTCCTGATACACGTCGTCGCACTCTTCCACCATCTTGCGGAGGCGGTGCTTGAACCCATACTCCTCGTAGCGCGAGGTCAGCCGCCCGGCGGCGTGGTAGTCGCGGGCAACCTGGTCCACCTTGGCTTCGACCTCGGCGATGAGAGGCTGTAACTCTTCGGGGTCGAAGAGGCCGCGCAGGAATACGTAGCCCTGCTCGTCGTAGTGCTGCTTCTGCTCTGCCGTCAATCCAGCCATCCGCTGCTCCTTTCGCGGTGCTTGCTCCCACTCTGCTACTATAGGTTATCGAGGAAGACAATGACTACTGACGTGGCAACACGGGAGGCACTACTCTATACGATAGAGGAGGTGCGTGCCCACGGTCTGCCGCCGCCCTCCGAGGCAGAGCTACGCCGTCGCCGCGCGGTCATTGATCGCACCTTGGCCAATGCGGCGCGACGACACCTAGGCCCCGGCGAGAGTACGACGGCTGCAATTCGTCAGATGCGTGACGAGGCGGCCGGGATTGGCCCACAAGGTGAGAGTGGCCGCTGACATCCAGCGCGAAGTGACTTTGGCGAGGGTTGTCCTCGATACAAATATCGTCTGCAAGTGGTATGTCACAGCTAACGAAGAGTACGTTGCCTCAGCACGGATCGTGCTCCAGCGCTACCGAAATGGTGAAATCGCTGTAACGGTACCCTCCATCCTGCGCTACGAATTGACTAATTGGTTGGGCAGAGCGGTCCGGCAGCACAGGCTGACGGCGTCCGAGGCCGAGAGCGCATACGATGACTTTCTGAGTCTGGCTCTGCCCGAGATCGGCGTACATGACTGGCTTGCGTCGGCGCTCCATCTCTCCTTGCAGCTAGGCTGTAGCACTTTTGACAGCCTCTTCTTGATTGTTGCCCGGGAACTGGCGTGGCCATTGCTGACGGAGGACAGAGCACTAGCAGCGCGAGCGGAGTTGGTTGGGGTAGAGGTATGCCAACTAACGGACCTCCCCTAGCGATAGTTCGAGGGCTTGGCGACCCGGCCATGCACGGTCTACGGCAGCTCGGCCGGGGCGCGGACTGTTGCGGCTGCGCGCACGGCGGCGACCACGTCGGCGAGCGGCGTGCCAGGGCCGAAGACGGCGTAGATTCCGGCCTCTCTCAGGGGCTCGATGTCGGCATCGGGGATAATTCCGCCGGCGACGACCGGGACCTCGCCCACGCCCTGTGACCGTAGCGCCGCGAGCACTGCCGGAAACAGCTCCAGATGCGCGCCGGAGTGCAACGACAGACCGACCACGTCTACGTCTTCTTGGAGGGCTGCTGCTGCGATCATCTCCGGCGTCTGGCGGATGCCGGTGTAGATGACCTCCATGCCGGCGTCGCGTAGTGCCCGCGCTACGATCTTGGCGCCGCGGTCGTGCCCATCGAGACCCGGCTTGGCGATCAACACCCGGAGTAGCCGGGATTCACCAGCTATGGCTGTTGCGTTGCGCTCGGTCATCATCGGTCTTCAATCCGCCGGAGCGAGGGCAATCACCGTCCGGTGAAGTGTGGCTGGCGTTTCTCCAGGAATGCGCTCATACCCTCGGCGCGGTCCTCGGTTCCGAACATCTCGCCGAAAAGCTCCGCTTCGAGCGCATTGGCGGCGCGGCGCTCCAGCCCCGCTACCAAATTGAGCGCCCGTTTCGCGCGCGCCAATGCCCGTGGTGGCTTTGCCGCCAGTTGATGGGCGATGTCCAGCACCCCGGCGCGTAGCTCGTCGTCGGCGTGTATGCCATGGACCAAGCCGAGCCGGAGCGCCTCGTCAGCGGACACGAGCCGGCCGGTCAGGATCAGCTCCTTGGCCGGGCCAGTCCCTACCAAGCGGGTGAGCCGGTGGGTGCCGCCCCAACCCGGTGTAATCCCCAAGTTGATCTCGGGCTGCGCCAGCCGAGCGGTTGTCGCCGCGTAGCGCAGGTCGCAGGCCAGCGCCAGCTCGCAGCCACCGCCAACCGCGACGCCGTTGATCGCCGCGATGGTGGGCTGCTCAAGGTCCTCGACCAAGTCCATGACGGATTGACCGAGTAGCGCCCAGGCCCGGCCACCGGCCGCGTCCATTCCTGCCATCTGCTTGATGTCGGCACCGGCCGAGAACGTGCGCCCGCTGCCGGTGATAACCACTACGCGGACATCCGGTTGGCCGTTTAGCGCGGATAGGTGGGTAGTCAGAGCGCGGAGCAGCGCGTCGTCCATCGCGTTGTGCGCGTGAGGGCGGTTCAACGTCACGACCGCCACCGGGCCGTCCCGCTCGACCATCACGACCGCTTCTTGTGCTGCATCCATCGCTGCTCCTCGACCTCGACGCGCCGCCAGCGTGCTCCGAGGCTCATGCCAGCGTATCATGAATGAGGGACCGCCGTCTTGGTCGCTATTACGCCAATCGCTACTACGAGGGAACATGGCCCGGACCAGAGTGGCTGCCACCACGAGCGTTGATCGTCGCGCCCCGCCGGGCGGCGCGCCGCTTGCTGCCGATGACCGCGCGGCTGCGTTGGAAGCGGCCCGGCGGGCGGGCGACCTGCTCGTCAGGCGCTACGGTGCGCGGCGCGTCTATCTGTTCGGCTCGTTGGCCGGGACCGGATCGGTGTTGTTTCATCCGGCCTCCGACATAGACCTCGCCGTCGAGGGGCTGCCCGGTGAAGGCTTCTGGGAGGCGCTTGCCGCTGTGGATGCGGTCATGCCACGCAGACATCGAGCCGATGTGTCCGAGCTTGAGTCCGTGCGGCCGTATATCAAGGAGGCGGTGCTGGAGCGAGGGATGCTGCTCGCCCAGGGCGATAGCGCCGCCGCGGACAAGACTGATGGAGCAGTAATGGAGCGACAACCATGGCGCCGGCTTGCGGAAGAGATCGAGCACGAGCTTGGCAGGATGGGAGATTTGGTGACAGAGGCCGGCCCGTTGGCTGACCAGGCGTTTACTCCATCGTCTTCCTACGATCTGCGGGCCGGAGGCGGCATCTTGCACGACTTCTACAATGGCGCGGAACGATCCTTTGAGCGCATCGCCCGGATCGTAGACGGGCATGTACCCACGGATGAGCATTGGCATCAGACGCTGCTGGCGCAGATGGCCGCGCCGTACCCGGGCCGGCGGACGCCGGTCATTTCCGCAGTTACACGCGAGGATCTTGACCAGTATCTGGGCTTTCGCTACCTCTTTCGCAATATCTATAGCCACGAACTTGACTGGCTCCGTCTCTCCAAGCTGGTAAGCACCCTTGATGACACGCACCGCGCACTGTCGGCGGAGCTTGGCGCCTTCTGCGCTTACTTGCGCCGGCAGCCGGCCGGGCGAGATGGTGTGACCTAACCCCCGGCCCCTTCCCTGGCAGGGAAGGGGAGGCTGGGGATGCGCAGCCATACCGTCCCGAGGGCAGGAGTGACCGAGCGGCGACCGTTTCCTCTTCCTTCCCGGGAGGGTGGTCAGGAGGAGTGTCATGCCGAGCCGACGTACACGCGTAGAGCGCGTTGACGAGGATCGTTTCCGCCTGGTGTTCGGCCGGCCGTTGGAGGCCGAGGTGGCGCTCATGTACTTCGGCTTCTACCCGGACGCACAGCTTCTCTGGCACAGGGGCCGGGTGACGGCCGTCGTGGCGCCGAGCGCGATCTACGAGCAGGTCGTCGCCGATTTCGGCGAGCCGGAGGAGTCGGAGTGGGCCTTCTGAGGGGTTAGGGTGTGTCGGCGCGGCGGGTAGTTACTGCGTTCAGGCGTCTTGCAATCTCGATTAGTTCCGTTACTAGGTCATCACCAAAATCGTTGACACCGAACCCGTGGACGATGGCGTTTCTGTATTTCTGCATATCGATCAGATTATGATATTGCTCCCTAGAGATTACGCCGTGGAAGATCGCCTGGTCGAGGACGTAATCCGGCGTAGTAATACCGCTGTTTGGTACTCCTTGCGCTGCAAGCAGCTCTCTGACTGCAGCCTCGCACGCTGACCAGGAAAGCAGAAACGCGGCCTCGGAAAGTCCTGTCCCTAGTGCCTTCTCAGCTTCCTCGATCCGCCGGAGGATACTTTCGTCTTCGAACGACTGTGCTCCCTCAGGCGAATCCAATTTCTCCGGCTCGCCTACCATCAGCAGCTCGAAACTCCATCCGGGTTTCGAATGGATGACTCGTGCCAACTCGCTTATTTTGTGGTCTGCGGCCAGCGAAGCTCTCGACTTCACTTCGATTACTTTGACTTCATCGCCTTTACGGACAATTAAGTCCGTGCGGAAGCCGGGGAGAAAATCGAGTTGAGTCTCTCGTGAGACCTCGTAGCCCTTATTGCGATACTCTTCTGCCGTCATGTCGGCGAGGAGCTTTTCGGGAATGGTTGTGTTTTCCATCAGAATGCCACCTCCAGGCTCGGCGCGTTAGCCACAACGATGTGGAGGAATTGCGCGGGATGTTGGAGAGATAGAAGCAAAATCGGTGAGGGATTCTGGAACCTCAATTTGCGATTCCGGCCTCTCTTACGGCAAAGTATATCAGACACCTGGGAATCGTCAGAATAGACCAGTCCCACCAATGAGTCCAGAATTGGCTTTGGGATATTATCAACGTCAAGTGACGTGCCATCATAGAAGTACGTTATCGTCACCATGACTTCTCCGATAAAGGGCGACTCTGTACCCCAATACCGCTTGGCGGCACTCTGCACGGCTTGCATCCATGCCCTTACTCGCTGTCTGCGGCGAGCTTGTTGCGATACGGGAGGTCCGTCTATGACAAATTCAAATGGTATCGGCATATCCGCCCATCAGATGTGGATAGGTCGTGGCTCTCCGGCAGCTTTCTCCAGGCGCCCCTCAGTCCCCCGCCGTGAGGCCATTGTATCAGTCCGGAGCGTTTCCGGCAGGCCGCGGGCATACTCGCGTCGTCAAGCTCAAGCGCCTGACCTCGCCTCAACATACGCTCTGGCCGCTGCTGGCGCATTAGGCTTCACTAGGCACAACCGGCGACCGGCTGAGGGCTGAAAGCTAACGGCTAGAGCAGCTACTCCGCGCGCTCGACGGTGACCGGTGTACCGGCGCGCACGCTGCGGAACACCGTCGGGTCGCCGTGCAGCTTGCCGAAGAGGTTCACCGGGCTGGCCGGGCGGATTTCGCCGGGGCTGCTCATCGGCGTCGGGCCGAAGAAGATGCAGAACGCTCGACCCGGCGGCCAATAGCCCAAGTCGCCTAACGCTACCGTCGCTTGGGCGTCGTCTTCCTCCAAGCCGACGGGGATCGTGAAGTAGATCTCGTCGCCCCAGGTGTTGGCCGGGATCGTGAAGGGGAGCGCGTCCCAGATGGCCGTGGCCGTTTCGCTGGCATCGAGGTCCGCGAGCGCTTCAACGTCGCCGGCGTGGATGCGGATGGTGCGCTCGGTCGCGGCGTTCATTGGTGTGCCCCCCTGTGGTCCCCCCGCTGCGGCGGGGGGACATGGATTCCCGCTTTCGCGGAAACGACGGCGTTGCAGAGGTCTCGGCGTTCGGGAGTCGTGTCGGACTGGTACTACCGGAGTCCTTGCGCTTCCACGACTTCCGGGTTGACCGGCGTGGCCGGCTTCTTACCGCTCAGGACGGCCACGATATTCTCGGCGGCGAGCTGCGACATCGCGGCGCGGGTCTCGTAGCTGGCGCTGGCGATGTGCGGCACGACGAGGCAGTTGTCCAGCGTCAGCAGGCGGTGGTCGGCCGGCAGCGGCTCCGGCTCCGTCACGTCCAGGCCGGCGGAGTCGATCTCGCCGTCGCGGAGGGCCTCGTACAAGGCGTCGGGGTCAACGACCGGGCCGCGGGCGGAGTTGACGAGCACTGCGGTGTTCTTCATCATCTTCAACTGCTCGTGGCTGATGAGGTGGTGCGTCGCCGGCATGTAGGGGGTATGCAAGCTCACGAAATCCGACTCGCGCAGGACGGTTTCCTGATCGGCGTACTCGATCCCCAACTCCTCTTCCAAATCCTCGCGGCGGAAGACGTCGAAGTAGAGGACGCGCATGGAGAAACCTTGGGCGCGACGGGCCATGCCGGCGCCGATCCGCCCCACGCCGATCAGACCGAGCGTGGCGTGGTGAATGTCCTGGCCCATGAGCAGCAGGGGCCCCCACGTCTTCCAGTGACCGTCTATGACGTACTTGTAGCCGGGCACGATCCGGCGCGCTGCGGCCATCAACAGGGTCCAGGCGAGGTCGGCGGTCGTGTCGGTGAGCACTTCCGGGGTGTTGGTGCCGACCACGCCGCGCTTGGTCAGGGCGGGCACGTCGAAGTTATCGAAACCGACGGCCAAGTTGGCCACGACCTTGAGATTCGGCGCCGCGTCCAGGACCTCATCGTTAATCGGCTCCGTGAGTAAGCTCAGTAGCCCATCCACATCCTGCACTTCCCGTAGGAGCACGTCGCGCGGGATCACGTCGTCGCTGTCCCACTGACGGACGGTGAAATGCTCGCGTAATAGATCGGGGCCATTCTCCGGGATGCGGCGAGTGACGTAGACCGTTGGCATGGCCTTCTCTCCTTCTTCTTAGTGGTCAGTGCTCGTCTACAGCTGTGCCCAGGCCGCCTGCCACACGCGCCGGCAGTTGGCCAGCAGCACCTCTTGGGATTCGCCTTCCATCGGGCGCACCTCGAACGTGACCAGCGGTTTGCGCGTCGGTAGCTCCTTGTCGAAGAAGCCGATACGCCGGAGCACCTGAAGAAACTCCACCAAGTCGCTCACGTCGTTCTCGGTGCCGGGGGCACCAAAGCGAGGGTGCTTGTCGCCGTAGGCCGGGTGGTCGGGATCGCGCATGAGACAGTTGCCGACATGGGTATGGATCAGCAGGTCCTGCGCCAGCGTCAGCGACTCCTCCGGCGTTTCGCCCAGCAGCGGGAGGTGACTCAGGTCAATGGTCAGGCCGAAGTTCGGGTGCGTCTCGCGCACCCGCTCTCCCACCGCGACCGCGTCGCGGGTTGGCCCGAGCAGGGATTTCTTCTCAATGGAGCGGTCGAACGTCTCCAACGAGATCGTCAGGCAATAGTCACCGGCTTGGTCTTGGGCGTACTGGCAGATTTCCCGCAGGCTCTTGGTCACCTGCTCGATGGCTTGCTCCTTGCGGTCCTCGCCCGGCCACGAGCCTAGGCCGTCAATCATCGCCAACAGTCGGACGCCGTGCTCGTAGGCCTGATCTATGGAGGCTTTGATGTCGGCGACGGAGCGTTGGCGCAGGTCCTCGTCGAGTGCCGCCGTATTCAACTCGTTGCCGAGGATGCCCGGCTGCGAGCCGAATCCCAGGTCCATGTGGGCCATGTCAACGATGTCCCGGACCTGCTGCCGCACCGCCGGGTCCTGCATCCGCGTCACTTCCAGTACGTCGAAGAACGGGTCGGCGGCCACCCGCTGAATGGACTCGACGATAGGGCCATCCCCACCCATCGTCTCCGGGTACATCATAAAATGCACGAGGCCAACTTGTAGGTAGCTGCTCCAATGAGTGTCCACGCACTGCCTCCGCTTGAGCGTATGCTCGCCGTATCGTCGTCGCGCGAGCGCCACAGTCTAGCAACGCCCCCGGTTCCGGTCAATGCCAACTGCCCGATCCCGGTGGGCGGCCGATATTTACATGGATGGACAGGATGCAAGGCGAGGGAGCGGATGACTGGCCCCCACCCTCGCCCTCCCCCGTCCCGACAGGGGAGGGAAGTGACCGCCCCCCGTCGGGACGGGGGAGCCATAGGGGGGCCGGAGCCAGACCGACGGAGCATGTACCTGGGTTGCAACGAGCACCGTGAGCGATGAAAATGACGGCGGCCCCGGCTATCGTCATGCCGGTCTGCACTGGAGTCCTGGGAGCCGCGGCCGCTGGATTCCCGCTTTCGCGGGAATGATGGGCTGGAGGTGGAAGTGAAGAACGTGACAGACGGGAGCAGCCATAACACGCGCCGGAGAGACATGGACGCATGAACATCAGATCAGTCCGGGCGGTACCGGTACACCTGGCGCCCAACCCGGCGACCCCGCCGCGGGTGGCCAAGGACCCCGACGGTGGCCACTTCGTCAGCCCGATGGACCGGTACGCCTACGACAAGCCCGGCCGCAGCTGGAGTGAGCGCTGGCCACGCACGGCCTGCGTCGTCACCGCGGACGACGGCACCTGGGGGCTGGGATTTACCCACATGGCGGGGCCGGTCTGCGCGATCATCAACGATCACTTTGCCCAATTGCTGGATGGGCAGAACCCCATGGCGACCGAGAAGCTGTGGGACATGATGCGGCGCTCCGCCGCGCCATACGGCGCTATCGGGGTGGCGAGCTACGCCATCAGCGCCGTTGATAACGCGCTCTGGGACCTGAAAGGGAAACTGCTGGGCTTGCCGGTGTACGAGCTGCTCGGCGGCCCGGTCAAGGACCGGATTTTCTGTTACGCCTCGAACACCATGCTCGACTACAAGACCAGCGACTACCTGGAGTGGTACCTGGAGCTGGGCTTCAAGGCGGTCAAGGTCTTCCTGCGGCACGGGCCTGACGCCGGGCTGGCCGGGCTGAACAAGAACGTCGAGTTGGTGGCGCAGGCGCGAGAGCAGGTCGGCCCCGACATCGAGCTGGCGGTGGACTCGTGGCTGTCGCTGAACGTGGAGTACGCGGTGCGCGTGGTGGAGGCGCTGAAGCCGTATCAGATCAAGTGGCTGGAAGACTACCTGCTGCCGGAGGACATGGAGAGCTACGCCAACCTGCGCTCCCGGGTGCCGGGGCAAACGCTGGCGACCGGCGAGCATTGGTACACGATCCATCCGTTCGCGGAGGCGGCCGGGCGGGGGCTGGTAGACATCATGCAGCCGGACATCCAATGGGTGGGCGGCGTCACCGCCAGCGTGCGAATCTGCCATATTGCGGAGGCCCATGGGCTGACGGTGATCGGACACGGCGGCATGAACTATCCCTATGGCCAGCACCTTACCTACGCGATGCCGGTGATCGCGTGGGGCGAACGCTCCGAGGGCGTGTCACCGCCGGGCGTGCCTCTGGAGGAAATGACGCTGCTGCCCGGCACGCCGACGGTCGAAGGGGGCTACGTCCGTCCGTCGGACGCGCCGGGCTTTGGGCTGGAAATCACCATGGACTGGCTCGAAGAGCGCGCGGTGTGACGCAACACTCGCCGCACTTCACCACCGTCATTCCGGCGCAGGCCGGAATCCAGCGGGGGACGCTCACAAGGGTAGGTTTTTGTGGAGGGCGCGGGCGCGATGAATCGCGCCCCTACAGAAAAAACCTGCCCTTGTCAGGGGGACCAGCCCCCCTATGGTCCCCCCGCTCTGCGGGGGGACAGGGATTCCCGCGTGCGCGGGAATGACGGCTGCGATGGTAGGTGAGGGTAGAGAAGGAGATAGCGATGAACGTGATGGAGATGTTCAGTCTGAAGGGCCGCGTGGCTATCGTGACGGGAGGTGCTGGTAAGCTTGGCTCGCAGCAGTGCGATGCCTTGGCCGAGGCCGGCGCGCACGTCGTCGTTGCGTCGCGCAACCTGGAGAACTGCCAGCGCAAGGCCGCGGCGTTGAGCGCATCCCACGCGGAGGCGTTCGCCGTGCGGGCGGACGTAACCGAACCCGATCAGGTCCAGGCGATGACCGATGCCGTCATGGACAAGTTCGGGCGCATTGACGTGCTCGTGAACAATGCCTATAGCGGGGCCGGGGTGGGCGTGAGCTTCGAGGACCTGACGCTGAAATATTGGGAGGCCGCCGCGCAGGGCGCCTTGCACAGTACGTTCCTGTGCTCCCAATCCGTGAGCAAGGTGATGAAGGAGCAGGGCGGCGGCACGATTGTCAATATCGCCTCGTTTTTTGGCGTGATCTCCCCCGACCAACGGGTCTACGGCCGGAGTGGTATCAACAACCCGCCCGAATACGGAGCGGTCAAGGCGGGGATCATCCAGTTCACGCGCTGGTTGGCGACCTACCTCGCACCCGATAACATCCGGGTGAACTCCATCGCGCCTGGTGGCTTCTACAATAATGCGTTCACGGACCGTCCCGACTACGAAGAGACGTTCGTCCCCGGCTACAACTACCGCACGCCGCTCGGTCGAATGGGCAACGACACGGACCTGAAGGGCGCGGTGGTCTTCCTGGGGTCCGAGGCCTCGGCGTGGATTACCGGGCAGAACCTCATCGTGGATGGCGGCTGGACGGCGTGGTGAGGTATGCGCCTCACCCCCCGGCCCCCTCTCCACCATGTAGAGAGGGGGAGTCTGCTGCTCGGCATTTCCGCGAATGTGGGAATCCAGGCCCCTCTCGCCGGGGAAGCGAGTTGGGGTGAGCCGGTCTAGGAGGAGCTTGCATGACTACGACCAACGCCCTACCAAACGCCGTCTCGCTGCCGGACATGGTGACGGTGACGGCTACCGAGGTCACAGCGCCGCCGGCGTGGGCGCTGATGCAACGGGAGCTTATCGCGCTCATGGAAGAGGCGGCCGACGTGATGATGGCCAAGTACGCCGATCCCGGCGGCATCATCTACTTCGCCGACGATATAGATGATCTCTATGAGCGGGTCTACAACTGGAGCCTCTTCTATGCGCTGGGCGCGGACCGGCGCGTACACGACTTGGCCGTTCGGGCGTGGAACGCGATGACGCGGGCGTGCGGTAGCGGGCGGCGGAATCCGTTCTTTCCGTGGCAACTGCCGCAGACGCACAACGAGTACTACGGTCTGACCGTGCCGCCCGGTGAGCGTCCGACGTACCGCGGCGGCCAGCGGTGGATTTCGGATTGGCACCATCAAGGCGAGGGCAACATGGCCTTCTACCACGTTGGTCTGGCCGAGCCGACCAGCGCCGAGAACGTGGAGCGGGCGCGGCGCTTCGCGGCCGTGTTCATGGGCGATGACCCGGAGGCGCCGAACTACGATCCGCGCTATAAGATCATCCGCTCGCCCATCCACGGCAGCACCGGGCCATTCCTGCACGCCAATGCCGAGGAGGTAATCGCCTGGCTGGAGGGCGGCAAGGGCGACGGCTACCGCTACTACGGCGTGCGGGCGACGCTCCATCCGGTCGTCAAGGACCTGGAGCAGGATTGGGAGCAAACCCCGGCGCGGCGCGACGAGATCATCAAGCTGTTCGACGACATCGTGCTGAACGGGGACATTCCGAATACGCTGGGCGCGACGGCGCTCGTGACCAATGCCTACCTGTATACCGGGGACGAGCGGTACAAGCGGTGGGTGCTGGAGTACGTGGACGTATGGCTGGACCGCATGCGCCGCAACGGCGGGATCATGCCCGACAACGTGGGGCCGACTGGCAAGATCGGCGAGCAGCGGGACGGTCAATGGTGGGGCGGGCTGTACGGCTGGTACCACTTCGGCGGCATCAACGTGATGTTCCACTCGCTGACCGTCGCCGCCGAGTGCGCGCTGCTGCTCAGTGGTGACTTCGGCTACCTGGAACTGTTGCGCTCGCAGCTTGAATTGCTGCTGCGGAATGCGAGGACGCGCGACGACGGGCAGCTGCTCGTGCCCCACAAGCACGGGCCGCAAGGCTGGGAGGACTACCACCCGCTGCGGATGCAGGAACTGGCACACCTGTATCACGCATCGCTGTCGTCGGAAGACCATGCGCTCATCGCGCAGGTCCGGGCCGGCGAGCGGGAGCGCGACTGGAACGAGGTGCCGAGCGAGGGCGAGAAGAACGCCGGCAATACCGAGTTCGCGCGGTTTCAGTATTACGACGGCCGGAATCCGGGCTGGCCGGAGGACATCCTGCGGGCCGAGTATCAACTTGCCGTCGAGACGCTGGAGGCGATGCGCCGCGACGAGCGCGACGCGGCGGCGATCATCGCCGACAACCGCTCGCCACCCCATGCCGTGCTTACCAAAGGGCTGACGCAGGTGGCGCTGGGAGCGCCGGAGTCGGTCTACAACGGCGGTCTCCTCCGTGCTACCGTCCGCTACTTCGACCCGGAGCGCGCGCGGCCGGGCTTGCCGTCGGACGTGAGCGCGCTGGTGGATGCGCTGGCACCCGACCGGGTGGGCATCCAACTGGTGAACGTCGGTACGACTGCCACCCGCACCGTGATCGTGCAGGCCGGGGCCTTCTGCGAGCATCGGTTCACGGCGGTGCGGTACCGGGAGGAGAATCGGTCTGGACCGGTGCGCGACCCGCGAGCGTGGATGCGGGAAGAGCCTACCCGCACGGACCACACGGCGCCGGTGGATGGCAGCTATTTCGCCGTGCGACTGCCGCCGGCGACGCGCATCCGGCTCGACGTGGGGCTGCGCCGCTTCGTCAACCGGCCGACCTACGCCTTTCCATGGCACGGTGGTCGCGTGACCGTGCCGCGGCAGGAGGCGTAGGGAGGCGGGTGTTGGACCTAACCCCCGGCCCCTTCCCTCGCAGGGAAGGGGAGTCATCGCGGCGGCCAACTGTCGCTTCTTCCCAGGGAAGATAGTCAGCGCGACAGCCTTTTGCCCCTTCCCTTCAGGGAGGGGGTTGGGGGTAGGTGTGGCCCCCGCGCCTAGAGGTCCTGGAGCTGGGGCATGACCTCGTTGACGAACAGGCTCATGGAGCGTTCCCACTTGCCGGGCGGGGACCACTCGTGGCCCATGAGCAGCAGCACGCCAAACCCGCCGAGGTCCTGGTAGAGCTGGCGCACCTGGTGCGCGACCTCATCGGGATCGCCGACGATCCAGATGTTGTCCAGCATGTACTCGACGTTCAGATCGTCGTCGGGTATCTCCGGGTCAACTTTCAGTATTTCCAGCAGGCGGGAATACTTCAGCAGCGGGAAGAAGTAGCCGTTCCAATCGCGGGCGACCACGCCTTCGAGCACGTCGCGCCGGGCCTGCTCGGTGCTCTCGGCCACGTAGACATCGCGGGCTACGCGCCAGGTGGAGCGGTCGGCGGTCCGGCCGACGCGCTGTGCGCCCTCGGCTACCGCGTCCCAGTGGCTGGCGAGGATGCGGGAGGGCACGATATTGATGCTCATGGGCATCCAGCCGCGCTCGCCGGCCATGAGTAGCGTCTCGGACTTGGGCGACACGCCGGCCACGGCAATGGGAGGATGGGGCTGCTGGTAGGGCTTCATGTGCAGCCACAGCCCGATCTCCTCGCGCGGCTCCGGCACCGTGAACCGCCAGAACTTGTGGTCGTAGTCACCGGGCGAGGGGTCCTCCCAGAGCTTGAGTACCAGCTCGATCATGTCTATGGTCAGGCCGCGGTGCTCGCCCTCCTTGTTGTCCACCTGGAATAGCTCGAAGTCGCCGGGGAAGCCGCCGGAGCCGATGCCGAAGTAGAAGCGCCCCTGGGCCATGTGATCGAGCTGCGCGATGCGTTGGGCGAGCATCAGCGGGTGGTGGTTCGGGAGGCAGGCGACGCCGGTGCCGAGCTTGATCTGCTTGGTGCGACCGAGCACGTTGGCGATGAATAGGTCCGGCGCCGGGATGTTCTCCCAGACGGCGGTGAAGTGCTCGCCGATCCAGGCTTCATGAAACCCCAGTTGGTCCAAGGTGACGATCTGTTGCAGGTCCGCTGCGACCGTCTGCGTGAAGTTCGAGCCGGGGGGATGCAACGGCATCGTGAAGTACCCGTACTGCATACGACTCTCCTTACTTACGCTGCTGACGGACGATTACGCTCCCAGTCACCTAGCGGGTGGGGCCGGCGGTGGCTATTGTACCTATCGGGGTGAATCTGCGCCTCACCCACTGACGGGCCAAAGCCGCACGGATAGTGCCAGGTGTGGTGCGACTTTGGCCCATCACCCGGCCCCCTCTCCATCGCAAGCGATAGAGAGGGGGAGTCCCGCGCTGCGCCGAGTGCGCTCGGTGGGAGGGCATCATGTACCATACGCTACGCAGTAGCTCTGTGGGGGAACTAAGCGGGAGGGATGCCGTGCCACTTGATGATTTGGTGAGTGTGATCGAGACGCTCAAAGCGCGCCTCGAAACGCACCGGCAAGTGTTGCAGGCCAACGAAACACGCACGCGCATGGCCCTGATTGATCCGCTGCTGCAAGCGTTAGGCTGGGATACTGCCGACCCGGCGCTGGTGCTGCCGGAGTACGATTTGCGCGGCAACCGTGCCGACTACGCCCTGCTGGACGGTGCCGGAAAACCGGTAGCCCTCGTGGAGGCCAAGAAGCTAGGCCAGCAGTTGGTGTCGCACCGTATGCAGATCGTCAATTACGCCAATCTGTCCGGCGTTCCGTATGCCGGCTTGACCGACGGCAACCATTGGGAGCTATATAAGGTATTCGACCCGGCGCCGATTGAAGACCGACTTCTGCTGGACTTGTCCATCGCAGACCTTCCGGCGCATGAAGTAGCCCTGAAGCTGTTGCTGATCTGGCAGCCCAACCTCGCAGCGGGTCAGCCGGTAGAGGCGAACGAGCCTGTACTGGCAACTTTGACTGAGCCGGTACAAGCTCGACCGGAAGGGGAACGAGAGGTCGAGAGGCCGCCGCCGCCACCAGAGCAAGTGCCCGAACCGCCTCCTGCGGGACCAGGCTGGGTGCCGCTGTCACATGTAACGGCGGCTTCTGTCAAAGGGGAGAAATCTCCGCCGCCAATCAGGCTGCCCGACGGGAGTACTTGCGAGATTAAGTCCTGGTGGGAGTTGCCGGCATCCATAGCAGGATGGTTGTGGTCGCAAGGATTGCTTACAGAGAGCAAAGTCCCGGTCAGGTATAGCAGTAAATCGTACATAGTAAGTTTGGATGGCAAGCAACCTTCGGGTAGACCATTCATACGGCCACAACCGATTGCCGGGACCCCGCTGATACTCAATGCGAATCTCAACAGTGTTGGTGCCTTCCTTTGGACAAAGCGGCTGCTGCAAGAGTGTAGCGTCCGCTTGGCGGATGTGCATTTGCGGTTTGGAGAGGGCTAGCGCTGCTAGACGAGAGAGATGAGTAGGGTACAGGCCCCCTTATGGTCCCCCCGCTGTGCAGGGGGACGGGGATTTCGAGGAGGAGGTCGCGATGACATCAGAACCGCTACGTTTGTTGGTGGTGTCGGCGCATCCGCACGATTTCACGCACTGCGCCGGCACGTGTGGTGTCCACACCGCGCGCGGCGACTCGGTGACGGTCGTGAGCGTGACGAGCGGTGCGTATACGCATAACGAGGAGCTGCACGACGAGCTGATGAAGCCGGAGGCCGAGCGCGACCCGGCGATCATCAACCGCACGCCGGAGGACTATGCCGCCGGGAAGGAGACGGAGCTGCGGCAGGCGTGCGCGATCTTTGGCATTACGGACGTGCGGATCCTCGGCTTTCCCCAGCCGTTTCGGTTGGAAAACTACCCCGAGTCCATCGAGGCGCTGCGGGACGTCATTCTGGACGTGCGGCCGCACGTGCTGATTACGACCAGCCCCTCGTCGGACGGCCAGCGCCGGGTTGTCTCCGGCACGCGCGACGACCACACGGAGAGCGTGCGCGCGCTGATGGACGCCCGCGTGATGGCGTCGGCCTACGTCCGTCACACGCGGCCGCACCGGATTGCAGCGACCTACTTCATGGGCGTCTACTTCCAGCGCGACGAGCTTGACTTTGTGGTGGACGTGAGCGATTGGTTCGAGCAGCGGGTGCAGGCGGAGGCGCTGTTCGAGAGCCAGGGGCACACCCCGGCCTGGGCGCGGCGGCGCATTGATGTCTCCGTGGGCAATACCGGGTGGTTCGCCGGCACGCTGTACGGCGAGGGCTTTGTGCGTGAGGGGCCGGAACTGCTGCCGCGGATTGTCGTGTCGGAGGCGGCGCTCACGAGGGCTGCCGAGTCGCACGCGGCGCATCGGCACAAGATCGTGGGAGACAAGTAGCGGCCTGCCTCATGATAACCCCCTAACCCCTGCGAAGGATAGGTTTTCGGCGGGCGACCGAGGGCGGCGCGCGCGAGTGTGGTGTGCGTGGGCAGCCCGTGCCCGCGGTGGCAGGCGATGGGCGGGTCGGCACGTGGACGGCAGGATGCACTTGGTGGGTGGTGCAGTGGGATTGCGGGTAGGTGAAAGTGCGGGGAGTGGCAGTGACGCGGCGCAAGACTTCCTGGAGCAGCCGGCTCGGATGAGCCGGCGCGGGGGCGGTGGGCAGTGGCACACTACGGCCGGCGCTTGCCGGGCCACAACCAGCGTCAGCGTGGCCTGGCGACGCCATGGACATGGGCATGGGCGCGGCGCGAGATCGGTTGTGATCCGGCGCCATGGGCAAGGGCAAGGGCGTGGCACGGGACCGGTGAGGGTCCGGTGCCGGCGGCAACGGCAGCACGGCCGCGCCACCGCACGCGGCCGGCACGGCGGTGCCGGGGTTCCCCGGCCGGGCGGTGCCCGGCGCTCCAGGATAGTCTTGCATCTACCACTCCCGTCAGTGGGTGCATATCGGACCGGGGTGGGGAGATGACAACGGTCTGGGGGGCAATTCTCTGGTTGCTGGAAGAATTCACCCCTTGCCCCCTCCCTACCCCTCCCCCGGAGCAAGCTCCAGGGGAGGGGATGGACTCTCGCCCGGCGGAGCCGGGGGCAGACCATAGAGGGGCAGACTGAGCAGAGACGGCCGGGTGGTGAGGACGGAATGCGATGCGGGTAACGGAAGTGCGGGTGTGGCCGGTCCAGGGGCGGCACTGGCCGCGGTTTCCGATGTTGTTCGTCGAGGTCTACACCGATGCCGGGGTCGTCGGCCTCGGTGAATCGCTCTGCTATCAGGCGACGGGGGTGCTGGCGAGTATCGAGCAGGCCGGCGAGTACCTTGTCGGGAAGGACCCGTTTCGGATCGAGCTGCACTGGGAGACGCTGTACCGCAGCGGGCTGCACCCGGCGGCCCTGAGCGGGATCGAGACGGCGCTGTGGGATATCGTCGGTCAGGCCGCCGGCCAGCCGATCTACAACCTGCTCGGCGGGCAGTGCCGCGCTGAGATTCCAGTGTACGTGGACGGCTTCTTCCGGGGCGCGCGGTACGTCCAGGAGGAGTACGCCGCGATGGCGTGTGCGGCCGTCGCGCAGGGCTTCCGGGCGCTCAAGATGGACGTGGACGAGCCGATTCCGGCGGCGCGGCGCTTCAACCGCGCCCTCGCGCCGGCCGACCTGCGGCAGATGGCGCAGATGGTGGCGGCCGTGCGCGAGGCGGTCGGCGCGGACGTTGACCTGGCCGTGGACTGTCACGGTGCCTTCGACGTGGCGGCGTCGCTGCGCTTGGGCGCGGCGCTGGCGCCCTATGAGTTGCTGTGGATCGAGGACCCGGTGCCGTCGGGCAACGTGCGGGCGCTGGCAAAGGTGACTGAAGGCACGACCACGCCCATTTGTACCGGGGAATTGCTGAACACGCGCTACGAGTTCCGCGAGCTATTCGAGCGGCAGGCAGCGGACATCATCATGCCGGACTTGGCCCGCACGGGCGGCATCATGGAGATGAAGAAGATTGCCGCCGCTGCCGATACCTACTACATCCCGGTGGCGCCGCACAACATGGTCGGCCCGGTTGCCACGCTGGCCAGCGCGCATTTGTGCGCGTGCATCCCCAACAATCTGGTGCTGGAGTATCAGTTGGGCGACGTACCGTGGGTTGACGACCTGCTCACCGTGCCGCTGGCCGTGCATGACGGGGCGGTGCAGTTGACTACGGCGCCGGGCTTGGGGGCTGCTCTCAACCATCAGGTCGCCGAGCGTTACCGCGCGGCTTGACCGGTGGCTGGTGGTCACGATGAGCACTCAATGTGCCGTGCGAGAGATGGCTGATCGCATTGCGGCGGCCTTGCCTGCAGCGGAGTGGCGCTATGACACCGACGCGGGCGAGATGGAGGTTGTCTTGCCCGGCAGCACGGGGCGATCCGGACTTTGGGTTGATGTGGCCGATTGGGACTTCTACCTGCGTATTGACGAAGAGACAGGTGTGCCGCTGAGTCTGACCATCAGCCCTTTCGACTACTGGCTGGCCGACCAAGCAGGTAAGGAGCGGCCGGTCGTGGACGAGCCGGTTGACTATGCTCTAGCCCAACGTCACATTGAGCATGTGCTGCGGACAAGCCCCATCTTTGCTACCTCGCTATCCGCGGCGCTGGCGAAGGTGCGCCGCCCGGTTGCCGTCTAATTCCGTGCTGCGCTAGGCATCCCTGCCAAGGGGATATGCCCCACAACACACCCGGCCAGGCACCACTGGCTGCTTACTTGATAATCGGTGCGGAGGAGGTCAGGATTGGGCCGCCGAGCACCGCATCGTCGCAGCGGGTGCAGTCTGTGCGGCCACAGTGCGTCATCATTGGGTCATTGCGGATGGCCTGAGCCAGTCGCTTGAGTGTCTCCAGGGCAGGATAGACGCGCCACCTGCTCTGGCCGACAACGGTGCTCCGCATCACGGGTGCGAGAATGGGCGCGAACTTGCCGAAACCATCGGAGCAGCCCCCCACCTCGACGGCCATGGGCTGCCCATCGGAGCCGTTGGCCCAGCGCCGAAACAGGTTCCGCCCGGCCACCTGCTCGGCCAGATGGATTAGGGTCAGCTCCGTTAGCCCAACGCCCATCAGCACGACGGAGCCGCCCATCTCCGCCAGCGCTCGGAGCGGGGCGAACACGTGCAATGGCTGCTGCGCGGCAACCAACTCATTGGCGAGTGGACCAACCGCGGTGAACGAGCAGAGCGGATGGTCGCCACGGACACGTCCGGGCATCGCGAGCACTGCGGCTGGGAGCGCTCCCATGTCCGCGCGGTCAAGGTCTGGCGCGTCTGGCGCATAGATACGCGAAACACCGGACAGTGTCTGCTGCGATGTCTCGTAGTAGCCTGGGGAAGTGCCGTTCTGCGCGAGGCACTGACGCGGGAGTGGCGCTACCGCAAAGGTGTCCCAGGAGAATGTCGGAACCAAGAGCGTACAGCCAGCTTCGAGCAGACCGGCGATGATGGTCGGCGCGCCGCCGGCGACCCAGCCGAACGAGCGCAGAGAAGCATGCACGCACAGGGGGCGGCCGGAGAGGCCCAGTGTGTGTGCCGCCGTGTACACGTCACGCCTGGCTACACTCATGGAATGCTCCCAGCGGCTGAAACTGGTTGGCCCGGCGATACCGTCACCTGTGCCTATTGGGCAAGCGTTGGGGAGTGGAGCGGGCCGTCATCATCCCAGGATAGGAATGATAGCTTGTCGAATGGCCCGCGGCTCGTTCGCGGTAGCTCAGGCCATCGGCTACAATGTGGGGTGACGTTGCGAAGGAGACGTGCATGACGGCCGTGCTGGCGCCCACCGCGCCGACCATTGCGGAACAGTTGGAAGCCGCGCCGCGCCGCTTCGAGGCGGGTCGAGATGAGGCCATTCTCGCTGCGGTGATCGAGGACGGAAAGCGGCTGTCCGCCCAGGATGCCCTTTATCTCTTCGAGTATGGCGACTTGGAGCGCATTGGTGCAGCGGCCGATGCCGTGCGGCGCCGGATACACCCGGACAATCGGGCGACCTTCATCATTGACCGCAATATCAACTACACGAACGTCTGTGTGGCGCGGTGCTCGTTTTGTGCGTTCTACCGGCTCCCGCGCCACGCGGAAGGCTACCGGCGCTCCAAGGCGGAGATCTTCGGCCGGATCGAAGAGGCCCTGGACATGGGCGCGACCCAGATTATGTTCCAGGGTGGGCATGACCCCCAACTGAAGATTGACTACTATGAAGACTTGCTATCCAGCGTGAAGCGGCGGTATCCGGTGACGCTGCACTCGCTGGGACCGCCGGAAGTGCTGCATATCGCCAAGGTCTCGCGGCTGACGGTGCCGGAGGTGCTGCGGCGGTTGCGGCGAGCCGGTCTGGACTCGCTCCCGGGCGCGGGGGCCGAGATCCTCGTCGAACGGGTTCGCAAGGCGGTGAGTCCGTTCAAGACTGGCTCGGATTCGTGGCTGGAGGTGATGGAGGAGGCGCACCGGCAGCATATCCGCACCACGGCGACGATGACCTTTGGCATGGTCGAGACGTTTGCCGAGCGCGTTGAGCACTTCCAGCGTATCCGCGACGTGCAGGACCAGGCCGACCCCGGCCAGGGCTTCCGGGCGTTTATCCCGTTCATCTATCAGCCCGGTAATACCGAGCTGGGCGGCCGGGCCACGTCTATCGCCGACTACTTGCGGACTCTGGCGATCTCGCGGCTGTTCCTCGACAACTTCTACTCGCTCCAGGGGTCGTGGCTGACCACCGGCACCACCGCCGCGCGGTCAAGCCTCACCTACGGCGCCGATGACCTCGGCAGCATCATGCTGGAAGAGAACGTCGTGCGGGCTACCGGGCTGCGCCATCGCATGACCGACCACGCGATGGTGCAGCTGATCCGCGAGTGTGGGCGAATTCCGGCGCTGCGCGACACGCACTACCGCGTGATCGCCACTTACGCCTGAGGCGCTTCTACCAACCCCCAATGGTCCCCCCGCTGTGCAGGGGGACGCGGATTCCCACGTTCGCGGGAATGACGGGGCCGGGATGGAAATGGCCGAGCAATGTCAGCGGCGCCTAGGGAATCCACTCTACCTGCGGCAGGTCGGGGATGATGCCAGCCTCGTAGCCGCGCTGGAGGAACAGCTCCACGCTGGCGCGGCCGGTCGAGCCGAGGTCCAGGGTGAGGTCGTTGACGTACATCGCCACGAACCGGTCGGTGAGGTCGCGCGGCACGTCGTCGGCGAACCCCATCGCGTAAGCCAGTGCTTCGTCGCGGTGGGCGAGGCCGTATCGGATGCTCTCCTTGAGCAGGGCCGAGGCTTGGGCGAGGAGTTTCGGTCCAAGATCGCGGCGGATGGCGTTGACGCCGAGTGGGAGCGGCAGCCCGGTCTCCTGGTGCCACCACACGCCCAAGTCGCACACCGGATGCAGTCCCAGCGAGCCGTGCGTGAGTTGGCCTTCGTGGATGAGCAGGCCGGCGGGCACTTCATTGGCAGCGACCGCCGCCATGATCCGGTCGAACGACATGAACACCGGCTCGAAGCACGCCAAGCGCAGGCGCAAGGCGAGGTAGGCGCTCGTGAGGAAGCCGGGGATCGCAATACGCTGTCCAAGCAGCGCGTCAAGCTCCAGCGGCTCCGGCGCGACGACGACCGGGCCGTACTGCTGGCCCATGCTGGCGCCGTGGGTGAACAGCGCGTAGTGGCGCCACACGTGCGCGTAGGCGTGGGCGGAGAGCGCCGTGATTTCCAGTTCGCCGCACAGCGCGAGCCGGTTTAGGGTCTGAATGTCCCGGTGTACGGTGTCGAACTGCACGTTGGCGTGGCTGACCGCGCCCGAAGCGAGGGCGTAGAACATGAAGGCGTCGTCGGAATCGGGGCTATGCCCGAGGCGCAGCCGGCGCACGGGTCGCGCTGTGCCGGTCGGTGGCTGGGTCATCACTGCTCCTTCGGCAACGGTGTCGGGGTCCGGATAGCGGCGGAGGGCAGTGCGCCGTTCCACGTTGAACGGCCTCAGCGGCCCTCGTGACGCGGACGCGCCCGCCGGCGCAGGAACGAAGGTACTTCCACGCTGTCGGTGGCGATTCCCTGCGGCTCGCGTTCGGTCCGGGTAGGGGGCAGCGCGCGCGGCGCTATTGAACGGGGTGCTACTGCCGGTAGTGGCGGCTCCTGCTCGATGCCGGTGGCGATCAGCGTGACCCGGACGGTGTCCTGGAGGCGTGGATCAATCACGGCACCGAAAATGATGTTCGCTTGAGGGTCGGCGAGATCGGTCACGAGTTGCGCTGCCTCGTTCACTTCCGCGAGCGTGAGGTCGGGACCGCCTGTGATGTTCAAGAGGGCCGCCCGCGCGCCGCGCATGGAGGCGTCGAGCAGAGGGCTTTCGGTGGCCGCTTGAGCCGCCTCGACGGCCCGGCGGCTGCCAGTGCGCTCGCCGATGGACATCATCGTGTTGCCGGCCTGCTCCATCACCGCCCGCACGTCGCTGAAGTCGAGATTGATCAGCCCCGGCACAGTGACCAAATCGGCGATACCCTGGACTCCGTGGCGGAGCATGTTGTCGGCGAGGCTGAAGGCCTCCTTGATGGACATGTTGGCGTCGGCCACCTGATGCAGGCGCTCGTTGGGAATGACAATCAGTGCATCCACCTGCTCGCGCAGCGCTTCGAGGCCCTCTTCGGCCACTCGCCGGCGGCGGGTGCCTTCGAAGGTGAACGGCAGCGTCACTACCGCCACGGTGAGCGCCGCTGCCTCCCGCGCGAGGCTGGCAATCACCGGAGCGGCGCCGGTGCCGGTGCCGCCGCCGAGTCCGGCGGCGATGAACACCAGATGAGCACCGCGCAGCACGGCTTCGAGACGGGCTTGGCCTTCCTCGGCGGCCCGCTGGCCCAGGTCCGGATCGCCGCCGGTCCCCCTGGCGCCTGTGGCGCGCCGCCCGATCTGCACCTGGATCAGCGCCTCGCTCTGACCAAGGGCTTGGGCATCGGTATTGACCGCGATGAAGCGCACCCCGCTCACCCCGGCTTCGATCATGCGCCCAACGGCGTTGATACCGGCGCCCCCGACGCCGATGATCCGGACCTCCGTGAACCCTTCCCCGGCCATCTCCGGGTCGGGACTCCCGAGAATCTGCGGGATGATCGGATCAGGCGACCTGGCAGATTGGAGGCGTTCGGGACGAAAGGCGGCGCGTCGCTTTTCCGGCATTCCAACCTCCCGTATTGGCCCTCGCTCCCGGTGGGTGGGGTGCGCTCCTGCCCCCGCCACGGCGTCAGCCGCGCGCAATGACCTCTTGCGCGAGCGCACGATACATTTCCGCCGCTGCCCGCGCTTGCGGCGCGGCAAAGACGGTCTGGCCTGCCGAGGCGGCCTCCAGGATTTTACTGTTGGACCGAATCTCGGTGGTGAACACCGCCTCGCCCCACTCCTCACGGAGATAGGCCGCCACCGCCTTCTCCTCCCTTAAACGGCGGTCGAGCTTAGAGAGCAGGATGCCGCCCAGGTGCAGCTTGGCGTTCAGGTACTGCACTTCTTCGATCCGCGCCTTCAGTAGCTGCAACCCTTGGAGCGAGAAGTAGCGTGCTTCGGTGGGGACGATCACTTCCTGCGCTGCCACCAAGGCGTTGATTGTCAGCAGGCCCAGGGACGGTGGCGTGTCAATCAGGATGTAGTCGTAGCGGTTGGCGAGCGGCGCAAGCTGGTCCCGCAAGCGCAGCTCACGGCCGATACGCACACTGAGCGCCGCTTCGGCCGCTGCCAGCGCCGCGGTGGTCGGCGCAATATCGAACAGGACCTGGCCGTTTTCCTCGAAAGGCACTGCCGGAAACGGCACCCGGAGATTAAGGAGAGACGCGGCGACGGTCTGATCTTCCGCGGATTGGTGGCCGACGGCGCTGGTGAGGTTGCCCTGTGGGTCCAGGTCCACCAGCAGCACCCGCAGGTTGCAGTGCGCCAGCGCGGCGCCCAAGCTGAGGGTGGTTGTGGTCTTCCCCACCCCCCCTTTTTGATTGGCAATCGCGATAATGCGTGCCACAGCCTTCCCTATTCCCGGACCGGAGCAAGCACCACAACCAGGGATGTACCGGATGCCCAGTGTAGCACGCCTCGCTGATAGCTATCAGCCGTTAGCTATCAGCCATCAGCGATCAGTCTTCGTTCCCTAGACTCACAAACGAAGTGCAACACCAGAGTAAGGTGTTGCCATGGGACAAGCATACACGCAGCTTGGTATTGAAGACCGGTGTGAATTGGCCCGTCTACACGCCCAGGGCTGCTCGCTCCGGCAAATCGCTGCA
>JAJDZR010000203.1 GCA_022824545.1 Chloroflexota bacterium | reverse complement strand
CCTTACTCTGGTGTTGCACTTCGTTTGTGAGTCTAGGGAATCCATGTCCCCCTGTCGCAACGGGGGGACCATAGGGGGGCCAGTACCCTACTTGGCCCTCGCCCTCGCTCTCCCCCACGCTGAACCACAGAGGAAGAAAATGTAAATCCCCGCCTACCGGCGCCGGGGCTGCGGACTGACAACGGGGTCGCGCGGCTGGCTCGGCGCGCTCATCGTCAAGCGCACCAGCAAATCCTTGAGGCGTTGATTCTCCTCCCGGAGCTGCTGTAGCTCCTGCTCCTGCTCAACGCGCAGACGCTCCACACGCTCTTCCATATTCAGGATGACCTCGACGCCAGCGAGATTGACCCCCAGGTCCTCGACGAGCCGGCGGATTCGCTTGGCGCGGGCGATGTCACGGTCCGAGTAGAGGCGAATACCCCGGCCCTTTTCGCCGCCTTCCGAACGTTGTGGGTGCAGGAGCTCGATCCGCTCGTAGTGGCGTAGGGTCTGGGGATGCACTTTGATAATCCGCGCAGCGATCCCGATGTGGTAGTACCCCTCGTCTCCTGAAGCCATCGTCACGCCTCCCTTGAAGCTACTTCAGACGGCAGTCGCAGACCGCGCCTCTCCCTGCCGCAGCCGCCGCAGCTCGGCGAACAGCTCCTTCTCGCGGGCCGTGAGGCGGCTGGGTATCTGGACCATCATCCGGATATACAGATCGCCGCGCCCTTGCTTGCGGAAGCGGGGCATCCCCTGGCCAGCGAGACGGATCCGCTGACCGTTCTGGGTTTCCGGCTGAATACGAAAGCTCCCGCTGCCCGTGAGCGTGCGAATTTCGATCTCTCCACCGAGCGCCGCCTGCCACACCGGTACCGGCACATCGGTAGTGAGGTCGTCGCCGTCGCGCTCGAACCGCGGATGCGGCCGTACCCGCACCTTGAGATGCAGGTCGCCGCGCGGCCCGCCACCCACCCCGGGGTGACCTTTGCCCGCCACGCGCAGCCGCTGGCCGTCGGGCACACCCGGCGGAATACGCACCTCAATCCGCTCGGTCGAGCGCCCGCCGGACTCGTTCGGCACCTGAATCTGGAACATCCGACTGCCGCCGTGAAACGCTTCCTCCAGCGAGATTTCGATGCCCTGCTCGATGTCCTCCCCCGCGCGCGGCCGGCCGGCCCCCCGGCCGCCGCGAAAACGCTCGCCAAACAGGTTGCCGAGCAGATCACCGAAGTCGAAGTCGCCGGTCGCATCCCATCCCGGTGTCCCGCCAGGTTGCGGTCCCGCTCGCCGCGCCTGGTCCCACGCCTGCTGCCACGTCGCGCCGCCCTGCCGCCACGCCGCCCCGAACTGGTCGTACTTGCGCCGCTTATCCTTGTCCCGGAGCACGTCGTAGGCTTCCTGGACTTCCTTGAACCGCTCCTCCGCAGCCTCGTCTCCGGGATTCACGTCCGGGTGGTACTTGCGCGCCAAGCGACGGTAGGCCTGCTTCAACTCCTGCTCGTTCGCAGTGCGCTTCACGCCCAGCGTCTTGTAGTAGTCTTTGAAGCTCGCTCTCGACGCCACCGCTCCGCCTCCTGCCGGACCGGCCCCCTATGGTCCCCTCCCCTGTGCTTCAGCACGGGGGAGGGCTAGGGTGGGGGCCATGCCCTACCCCGCCTCCGCCGGTCCAGCCACGACCTTCACCCGCGCCGGTCGCAACAGCGCATCGTCCAGGTGGTAGCCACGTTGTATCTCCTCGACAATCGTGCCATCCGTTTGCTCCGAGTCCGCGACCGTCGCCACGGCCTCGTGCCAGCGCGGATCGAACTGCTCGCCGCACGCGGCGACCGCCTTGACGCCCAAGCCGGACAGCACGTCCTCGAACTGCGTGACCGTCATGCGTAAGCCCATCAGCAGCGCCTGGGCGTCGGCCTGCTCATAGCCGAGCGCCCGTTCCAGGTTATCCAGAACATCGAGCACTCTGAGCAGCACCTCCCTTTTCGCCTCCCGTGCTACCTCAGTTCGCTCACGGATCACGCGCCGTCGGTAGTTCTCCAGGTCGGCCCGCGCCCGCAAGAACTTATCCTCGTTCGCCGCGGCTGCGGCCTGCGCGGCCGCCAACGTCGCTGCCGGATCGGTGTCATCCTCAACTTTCGTCGGTTCAGCTTGGGGGGCTGGCGCCGGCGTTGTCCCGTCAGCGCCAACCTCCTCTTGGACGGCGGCGGGAGTTGGCTCCGGCACGCCGGCGGCCGCATCCGCTGCCGGTGGTCGTTCTGCCATCACTCCCTCCGCCTACTTCTTCCCGTCATCGTCGCTGGAGCGAAACTCCGCGTCCACCACGTCATCGGCGGCGGAGCCGGTCTCGTTACCCGGCGCACCGCCCGGTGTCTCTCCAGGAGGCGGCCCTTCACCAGCCGCGGCCTGCTGACCAACATCCTTGTACATCGCCTCGGCCATCTTGTACGAGGCCTGTTCGAGTGCCTGCGTCAGTTCGCGGATACGGCTAATGTCCGCCTCTTCTTCCTTCAAGGCCGTCTTGAGTTCGTTCAACGCCGTCTCGATCTGGCTCTTCTCTTCCTCGCCGATCTTGTCGCCGTACTCGCTGAGGCCCTTCTCGGTACCATACACGAGACTATCGGCGCGGTTGCGGGCCTCAATCTCTTCGCGGCGCTGCTCGTCCTCATCGGCGTGCTGCTCGGCCTCCCGGACCATCCGCTCGACCTGCGATTGGTCGAGGTGAGTCGAGGCTGTGATAGTCACGCGCTGCTCCTTGCCGGTCCCCAGGTCCTTGGCCGACACGTTCAGAATGCCGTTGGCGTCAATGTCGAACGCGACCTCGACCTGCGGCACGCCGCGCGGCGCCGGCGGAATACCCTCCAGCCGGAACCGACCGAGGGTCATGTTGTCGCGGGCCATCGGCCGCTCGCCCTGCAAGACGTGAACATCCACGGCCGTCTGCCCATCCTCGGCCGTCGAGAACACCTCCGTCTTGCGCGTCGGGATAGTGGTGTTGCGCTCGATCAGGCGGGTCATCACGCCACCCAGCGTCTCGACACCGAGCGACAGCGGGGTCACGTCCAGCAGCACTACGTCCTTCACGTCGCCCGTCAGCACCGCCGCTTGGATCGCCGCGCCAACGGCAACCACCTCGTCGGGATTGACGCCCTGGTGCGGGTCCTTCCCGGTCAACTTCTTGACGAGGTTCTGGATCACCGGCATCCGCGTCGAGCCACCGACCAGCACCACCTCGTCAATGTCGCTCGCCTTCAGCTTGGCATCGGCCAGCGCCTGCCGGAACGGCCCGACGCAGCGGTCGGTTAGTTCCGCCGTGCTCTCCTCGAACTGTGCCCGCGTCAGCGACACGGCGAGGTGCTTCGGCCCATGCTGATCGGCCGTGATGAACGGCAGGTTGACCTCCGTCTGCACGACGCTGGACAGCTCGATCTTGGCCTTCTCGGCCGCCTCGATGAGCCGCTGGAGCGCCTGCCGGTCCTGGCGCAGGTCAATGCCCTCCTGCTGCTGGAACTCCTGTGCGACGTACTCCACGATCTTCTGGTCGTAGTCGTCGCCGCCCAAGTGAGTATCACCCGACGTGCTCTTCACCTCGAACACGCCGTCGCCCACCTCCAGGATGGACACGTCGAAGGTGCCCCCGCCGAGGTCCCAGACCAGGATCGTCTCCGTCTTCTTCTTGTCCAAACCGTAGGCCAGCGAGGCCGCCGTCGGCTCGTTGATGATCCGCAGCACCTCCAGCCCGGCAATCTGACCGGCATTCTTGGTCGCTTGCCGCTGGCTGTCGTTGAAGTACGCCGGGACCGTGAGCACCGCCTTGGTGATCTCTTCCCCAAGATACTTCTCCGCATCCGCCTTCAGCTTCTGCAGCACCATCGCGGAGATTTCCTCCGGATTGTACTCGCGGTTGGTTGCCGGCAGCTTCACCCGCGCCTCGCCTTTCGGCCCCTGCACGACCTCGTAGGGCACCAGCCCCCGCTCATGGGCCACCTCACCGTGATGACGACCCACAAAACGCTTGATCGAGTAGACGGTGTTCTCCGAGTTGAGTACCGCCTGCCGGTGGGCCAGCTGCCCGGTCAGCCGCTCACCCGACTTGGTGAACGCCACCACCGACGGCGTCAGCCGCGATCCTTCTGCGTTGGTAATGACCAGGGGATCGCCACCTTCCATGATGGCGATGACGGAGTTCGTCGTCCCCAAATCAATCCCTACTACCCGTTCTGCCATTGTTCGACTCCTCCTCGTTCGTTGAGTTCCGTTGGTCGTGCGACGACCCTACGTCGCTACCATCGGCACGGCTGGCGACGCCTCGGCCGGTTTCAGCCAGGACGCCGCCGGCACAGGTACGGCCGGTCGCGCCGGCCGCAGCACCCGTTTGAGTACGGCGTTGATGTGGTCCACCCAGATCAGCTCGATGTCCTTGCGTATCTCCTCCGGTATCTCACTGAGGTCCTGCTTGTTCTCAGCCGGCAAGATCACCGCACGCACACCCGCCCGGTGGGCTGCCAAGACCTTGTGCTTGACACCACCAATGGGCAGCACCCGTCCGCGCAAGGTGATCTCACCTGTCATGGCAACATCAGAGCTAACCAGCCGGCCCGTCATAGCCGCGACGATGGCCGTGGTCATCGTGATACCCGCCGACGGTCCATCCTTGGGCACACTGCCGGCCGGCACATGTACGTGCAGGGCGTGCTGCTCGAAGAAGCTGGCCTCAATCCCCAGGCCGCGGGCCTGCTGGCGTGCCACCGTCAGCGCCGCCTGCGCCGATTCCTGCATCACGTTGCCGAGCTGCCCCGTCAAGGTGAGCCGGGGCTTCCCCTCCATCCAGGTCGCCTCCACGGCCACCACGTCACCGCCCACCTCGCTCACCGTGAGGCCATAGGCGACACCTACCTCATCGCGCCGCTCCTCGACCAGCGCCTCAAAGCGCGGCGGGTCCAGCAGGCGGGCCAGGTCGTCGGGCGCCACCGTGATGGTCTCGACCGCTCCTTCCACAATCCGCTTGGCCACCTTGCGACACACGTGCGCGATCTCACGCTCCAGGTTCCGCACGCCGGCTTCCTTCGTATACCCCCGTATCAACTGGCGTACCGTGTCGTCCGGCAGAGTCAGCTGCCCATCGGCCAGGCCGTGCTGGGTGAGTTGTCGCGGCAGCAGGAAGCGGCGCGCGATGTGCAGCTTCTCTTCTTCCGTATAGCCGGGGATCTGAATGACCTCCATCCGGTCGCGCAAGGCCGGCGGGATCGGATCGAGCAGATTTGCCGTCGTGACGAAAATCACCCGCGACAGATCGAACGGCACTTCCAGGTAGTGATCCGAGAAGTGCGCGTTCTGCTCCGGGTCGAGCACTTCCAGCAGCGCCGACGACGGATCGCCCCGGAAGTCCATCCCGAGCTTGTCAATCTCGTCGAGCATGAAGATCGGGTTTTTCGTCCCGGCGTCGCGCATCCCTCGAATAATCCGACCCGGCATCGCGCCGACGTAGGTCCGCCGGTGCCCGCGGATTTCGGCCTCATCGCGCACCCCACCCAGCGAGAGACGCACGAACTCGCGCCCCATCGCCCGCGCAATCGAGCGGCCCAGGCTCGTCTTCCCCACACCGGGCGGTCCGACAAAGCAGAGGATGGGACTACGCAGCGTGGTGCTCAGGCGCCGGACGGCCAAAAACTCCAGGATGCGATCCTTGACCTTCTCCAGCCCATAGTGATCTTCCTCCAAGGCCTGCGCCGCCGCCGCGATCTCTAGCTGATCGGTCGTCTCCTTGGCCCACGGCAGGTAGACGAGCCAATCAATGTAGGTACGGATAATGCCGGTTTCCGGTGAGGCCGGTGGCACGGCCTGGAGGCGATCCAGTTCCTTGAGCGCCCGCTCCTTCACCTCGTCGGGCATCCCGGCGCTCTCGATCTGCTCCTTCAGTTCGTTCAGCTCTGCCTGCTGCGGATCCTCGCCCAGCTCCTTCTGGATTGCCCGCAGCTGCTCGCGCAGCAGGTACTCCTTCTGCGTTTTCTCCATGCCCTCCTGGATTTCCGAGTGAATCTTGTTTCGCAGCTCCAGGATTTCCAACTGCTTGCCAAGGAAGGCGCTCACGAGGCGCAGCCGCTCCGACACGTCGAGCGTCTCCAGCAATTGCTGGCGCTGCTCCAGCGTCAACTCCGGCGCAAAGCCCACCAGGTCGGCGAGCCACCCCGGGTCATCGAGATTGCGGGCATCGTGGAACATCTCGCTCGGCACCGAGCGCCCTTCCTCCACGTATTGCTCCAGCTGCCCCAGCACCGAGCGCATCAAGGCCTCGATCTCCAGGCTGGCCTCCTGCGGCTCGGCCAGCGGGCGGTATCGGGCCACCAAACAGTCCTCGACCACACGCACCGAGGTGATCTTGGCACGGGCCTGCCCTTGGACGATGACCCGCAAAGTGCCATCGGGCACGCGCACCAGTTGTCGAATGAGCGCGACCGACCCGAAACGGTAGAGGTCCTTCGGGCTGACCTCTTCAAGCTCGGGATCGCGTTGGGCAACCAGCAACACCAGGCGGTCGGACTCGTAGGCGTGCTCCACGGCCGCCAACGACCGCGGCTTACCCACCAGTAACGGCACTGCCATGCGTGGGAACACCACGGCGTCAATCAGCGGCAGCACGGGCAGACGACGCGGCAGTTCGTCCAACGGCATCGTCTCAATGCCCGGCGACCGGGTTTCGGACTGCGACATATATGGCTTCCTTAGCGCTTGTTGGGGCTAGTGCCTACCACCTCGTAGGTCCTGAACTGCTGCCGGGGGCGGCGGCCCCGTCGGCGTGCGGCCGACAGTACACGAGACCCAGCGAGTGCAACCTATGACACTAGCTAGTATAAAACTTGAGCGCAATAGTGTCAATACTCTCAGCGGCAGGAATTCCTACGCAGCCTAATCCCAGGCTACCCTACCCCGGCCGCACCACCGGCAGCCCAACCGGCGTCGGCGGCACATACGGCGTCGGCAGCGGCTCCGGTCCGATCACCGGCCGCCCGGCCACCGGGAACGGCGTCCACACCGGGATCACGGTCGGCGTCGGCGCCGGCGCCGCAGGGTCGGCGGGCAGCGGCTCTACCGGCGCCGGTTTCGTGCAATCCTCTACTTGCGGAACGGCCGAGCGCAAGAAATACTCCGGATAGCCACAAACTGCCGACTGCACCAGCCCGGGCGGCGGGATGAAGAGCTGCGGCACTTGTCCACTGGTCGCCACCTGCATGAAATTGCGCCAGATCACGCCGCCACCCTGCGAGCCGGGCACCCGCCGCATTTCCGAATTGTCGGTGTTGCCAACCCACACACCCACCACCAAGTCGGGCGTATAGCCAACCGCCCACGAGTCGCGGAAATCGTTCGTCGTCCCGGTCTTGACGGCCGCCGGCACCCCCACGTTGAGCGTGGTGCCGAATATCGCCTGTCGGGTCCGCTCGTCGGCCAGGATGTCGGTAATCATGAACGCCACTTCCGGGATCAACGCCGGCTTCCCGCGCGGCCGATGCTCCCACACCGGGCGGTTGTCCAGATCGGTAATGCGGAGAATTGGGCTGCTGTCGTAATATAGCCCGTTATTCGCAAACACCGCATAAGCACGCGCCATCTCCAGCAAGCGCACTCCCCCACTGCCCAGCGTCAGACTGAGCACCGGCGGCAGGTAGGTGGTAATACCCATGGCCCGCGCCGTCTCGATCACCCGGCCGGCCCCGACGCGATCCATCAGAATCACGGCCGGGATATTGTGCGAGTTGGCCAGCGCCTCGCGCAGCGTAAGATAGCCGTGCCACTTTTCGTCGTAGTTGCGGGGTTTGAACTGCCGTTCCGCGAACACAACGCCCGGCTGATCGTACTCGATGGCCCGGTCATGGATCAACGAAGCGGGCGTCCACTTCCCAGAGGCAAAGGCCGTAGCATAGGTAAACGGCTTGAACGCCGACCCGGGCTGCCGCGCGGCCAGGGCGACGTTGACTTGGCCGTCAATCCCCACGTCGTAGAAGTCGTAGCTGCCGACCATCGCCAGGATTTCACCGGTCTCGGGCCGCAACGCGATCAGCGCGCCGTTGTTGACAGCCTGGCCTCTCAGTTCATCCACACGCTGCCGCACCGCGGCCTCGGCAGCAGCTTGCAGGTTCAAGTCGAGGGACGAAATGACCTTCAGTCCCCGACGCAAATCATCCGGGTCCATCGTGCGCTTCAAGACCTCGCGCACGTAGAACACGAAGTGCGGATGCTGGATGGAGACTCGCGGCGCCCGAAAGGCCATCTGCCGACCCTGCTCTTTGGCCGCCTCCGCCTCGGCGCGCGTAATCATCCCCAAGCGCACCATGTTTTCCAGCACACTAGCCTGCTGCCGCCGCGCCAGACTGGGGTTGACCACCGGCGAATACTCCGAGGGCGCCGGCAGCAGACCGACGATCAACGCCGCTTCCGCCAAGTCCAGGTCCTTCGCGTGCTTCCCGAAGTAGCTCAACGCCGCGGCCTCGATGCCATAGGCCTGATTGCCGAAGTACATCCGGTTGAGGTACATCTCCAGGATTTCGTTTTTCGAGAACTGCGTTTCGACCTGGATGGCAAGGGTTAATTCGCGGAGCTTGCGCGGCACTGTCTGCTCCCGCGAGAGGAAGGTATCGCGGACGAGCTGCTGCGTGATCGTGGAGCCACCCTGCAAGGAGGCGGTCGTGCCCGTAATGTCGCGAAAAACGGCCCGGATGATACCCCTTGGATCAAAGCCGGCGTGCGTGTAGAAGCTTGCATCTTCGTTGGCCTCCACCGCCCGGATGACATGCGGTGAGACGGCGTGCAGCGGCACGTTGACCCGCCGCTCCTCGTAGAACTCGTGGAGCAGCACCTGGCCGGTCCGGTCGTAAATCTGCGTGACTTGCGCCAGCGGCTGCTCCCCCAGCGTGGAGGCGTCCGGCAGGTCGCTGAAGACCGTCTCGCGGGCATAGGCAAAGGCTGCACCGGCGCCTGTCGCCGCCAGACCCGCGAGTGCCAAGAAGACCACCACGCTCATCAGACCGAAAAAACCGATCATGCCGCCCGCGACGGCGACGAGCAGCGGCGCCTTCGAGCCGTTGGCGGCATGGCGACGACGATAGCGAGCGAGCAAGTAACGTGAGGTCATAACCGGTCGCAGCGGCGTCCAGGACACGTGGCCGCGGGCGAGACCGCCTCCTCCATAACGAGCGGGAGTAGCTAGCCCCTACCTCTGCGAGGATACCACCGCGCCCGCGCCGCCGTCAGCGTACCGGCCTTTAGCCGCTAGCCATCAGCTTTCAGCCGGAGCCGCCCTTGCAGTGGATGCCCTTCGCCGTCCCCCTGTGTAGCGGGGGACCATAGGTGGTCAGGCCTCACCCGGGCCACCTCCCAGCGGGAGAGATGGCCCGGATTCTCGCGCATTGGCGACAAGGCTGACGGCTGATAGCTAATAGCTGACCGCTACAAGCTAACCGCCATATTGTCAATCAGATGCACGCCGGCCACGTGTGCCGCAATCAGCAGCCGCGCTCCGTCCTCCACCTCACGCAGCGGCTCCAGGCTGTCCGGGTCCACCACCGCGGCGTAGTCCAGTCTAGCACCCGGCTCCGCGGCGACCGTCTCGGTCATAGTTGCCACGAGGCGGTCGCCGCGCCGTTCCCCGGCCCGGTAGGCCCGGCGCACCGCCTGCAGCGCGCGATAGAGCACGGTCGCGCTCCGGCGCTCCGGCGTCGCAAGATAGACGTTGCGCGAACTGTAGGCGAGACCATCCGGCTCGCGGATCGTCGGACAAGGCACGATCTCAACGTCGAGATGCAGGTCCCGCACCAACTGCCGGATCACCTGTAGCTGCTGGTAGTCCTTCTCCCCAAAATAGGCCCGCCGCGGCTGGCAGAGACGGAACAGGATCGCCACCACCGTTGCAACGCCGCGGAAGTGCCCCGGGCGGCTCTCCCCCTCCCAGCGCGTCGCCGCGCCGGTCGGCTCCACGTAGCTTGCAAAGGCCGGCGGATACAGGTCGTCTACCGTCGGGGTGAAGACCAGCTCCACGCCGGCTTGTTTCGCCAGCTCCAGATCGCGCTCCAGCGGTCGCGGATACGTGGCCAGGTCCTCGTTGGCGCCGAATTGCAGCGGATTGAGGAACAAGGTCATCCAGAGCGCACCACCCGCCGCCCGCCCACGCTCCAGCAAGGAAACATGGCCCGCATGGAGTGCCCCCAATGTCGGCACCAGTTCAATCGGCCGCCCCTCCGCGGCCCGCGCCCGACGCAAACTGGGAATCGCCGACACAACACGCATGTATCAGTCCCTTCCCACCCCGGTCAGGCCCCGCTCCCAGAAGGAGCGGTCTCGTCCGAGTCGACCCCGGGCGCCTCCCAATCGGCCAGCGCAGCCAGCGTCTCATCGTCGGCCGGAAAGCTCTCGGCCGCACCAGGGAACTTCCGGTCCCGCACGTCCGCCGCATACGCTCCGAGCGCCTGCTCGACCAGCCCATCGAGGTGAACGTACCGGCGGGCGTGGCGCTTGGTGCGCCGGCCGGCCGTGAAGCCCAGCAGGTCGTGGAGCACCTGCACCTGCCCGTCACAGTCCGGCCCGGCGGCGATGCCGATGGTCGGCACGCCGACCCGCTCGGTAATCGCCGCCGCCACCTCCGTAGGCAGCCCCTCCAGCACAATGCTGAAGCATCCGGCCTCCTCCAACGCCAGCGCATCGTCGAGCAGCGCTCGCGCAGCGGCGGGCGTGCGCCCTTGGATCCGATTGCCGCCCAGTTGATAGTACGATTGGGGCGTGAGACCGATATGTCCCATCACCGGAATACCGGCTGCGACCAACGCGCCAATAGTCGCCGCGACCGGCCGTCCCCCTTCCAGCTTCACCGCATGGGCGT
>JAJDZR010000056.1 GCA_022824545.1 Chloroflexota bacterium | reverse complement strand
AGAGGGTGTCTCCAAAGGGGCTTCAGGCGGGAGCGAGCCGGCGGAGCATACGGTGGATCATCGCGATGTAGACCCACGACTCCGTGGTCGTCGGCAGGGCTGCATAGTCCTTGCTCAACCGCCGGCACTTACTCACCCAGGCCAAGGTCCATTCCACCACCCAGCGGCGAGGCAAGACCTGGAACTGCTGACTGCCCTTGGGGCGGCGCACAATCTCCATCCCCCCACCGGGGCTGCACCCACGGCCCCAACTGGCCCGCGTACCCGGCATCCGCCCAGATCAGACGCAGGCGGGGACCCCGGCCCGCCAGGTGGGGCGCACGCACCAGCTTCGCCCCCGCCCGGTCTTGCAGCTTGGCCGGATGGACCACCACGGCCAACAACCGCCCCAGGGTATCTACCACAAGGTGCCGCTTCCGGCCCAGCACGTGCTTGCCGATGCCCTAGCCCCGCGGCCCCCTTTCGGTGGTCTTAACCGCTTGGCTATCGATAATCGCGGCACTAGGGGTGGGATCGCGCCCGGCAGCTTGCCACCCCTGGGGGCGCAACGCGGCGTGGCCCTCTGCCCAGGTACCATCGCTGGCCCACCGGTGGAAGTATTTGTACAAGGTCTGCCACGGGGGGAGGGCGTGGGCAGCATCCGCCACGAGCAACCGCTGCACAGGACGGACAGAATACCGTTGAGTATCTCCCGCAGGCCCACGCTCCGGGGGCGGCCCCCAGGCTTGGCAGGCGGTAGTAACGGGGCCAGAATATGCCACTGGTCATCCGTTAAGTCACTGGGGTACACTTTCCTACTCATGCCCCGTAGTATAGTATCCCGTTGTGGCTTTGGAAACACCATCTAATACAGCAGGGTGGCCAGGATTATTCACCAAGGGCACGTTGCCACCGCAGCGGCGCGGCGTTAGTAGAGCGTCGTGATGCCCAGGAACATGGCCGGGATGAGAAAGAACACGCCGACGACGTAGGCGAACGCGAGCGCCTTTCGCTCGCTGGCTATCGCGGCGAGACGTTCGGCCCCCAGCAGCGGTAAGCGGGACAGCCACGGAATGCCGTAAATCACCACCACTCCGAACAGGTTGTAGATCAAGTGAACGAGCGCGATCTGGAGCGCGGGTAACGCTTCCGCTCCCGAGACCGCGGTGGCGGCGAGCAAGGCCGTGACCGTGGTACCGATGTTGGCACCCAGGGTAAACGGATACACCTGCGCCAACCGGAATACACCCGCGCCGGCCAAGGGGACGATCAGGCTCGTGGTGGTGGACGATGACTGGACCAGCACGGTAATGCCAGTGCCAGCGGCAATGCCGGCCAACGGGCCGCGCCCAATCGCGAAATGCATGATCTCCCTGGCGCGGCCGACCATCAGCGCCTTGAGTAGCTTGCTGATGAGGGAGATGGAGATGAAGATCAGGATGACCCCGACGATGATGGTCAGCAGGCCGTCAAAAGGGTGCGGCAGGACGTGTGTCCACCCCGCAAATAGCTTGATCACCGGTTTGGTGGCGCCGCTGACGACGTTCAAATGGGTCGGCGCGTAGGAGCCGCCGCCGACCAGGAGGTTGCCAATGAATAATCCCAACCTTTCGAGTGGGTGAAACAGGATTTCCAACGGCAAAAAGATGACGATATTGAGGAGATTGAAGCAGTCGTGAATGGTCGCGGCGGCAAAGGCGCGCCTGAATTCCCGTTTCTCGGCCACGTGCCCCAAACTGACCAGTGTATTGGTGATCGTCGTGCCGACGTTGGCGCCCATGACCATGGGCACGGCAATCACCACGGGCAGGCCGCCCGCCACCAGCCCGACGATGATGGAAGTGACCGTACTGGACGATTGAATGAGGGAGGTGGCGATGATGCCCACGAGCAAGCCCAGGAAAGGGTTGGTGGCAAACGCAAAAAGCTCCTGCGCCCGCTCGCCGGCCACGGCCTTGAAGCCTGCGCCGATAAGCCCAACGGCGAGAATCAACACATACACGAGCACCAGCACGCTCACCCACCGCAGCAGCGCGCTGCGTTGCCACGCGGGCTGCGCTTCCTCGATGCGCTGGGTCAGCGACTCATTCATACAAGGGGACTCTTATGGAGGACGTGCCGTGTGTTGAGCGCGGGTTGAAGATTCTCTCGCCTACGGATTCACACCTGACGGCAGGTAAGGTGCTACAGCAATGGATAGCACCGGGAGCGGTGCCGGAGGCAAGTATACTGGCGGCCGCTCAACACCCGGCGGCGGCGGCCGGATTATCCGGCAATTTCGGCGGCCTACCTACCTATTTACGTGCCTTGTCGGCTACACTACTAACGTGAGCAGCCCGGGTCGCTCATTGATTCCCCATGGTCATCGAAACAGCGCCGTCCGAGCCGTGGATTAGCCCCAGCGCACCGCAAGAATTGCGTGCTCAGATGGGGCGTCCGATGCCGCTCGAAGGTCCCCTGGAGGATGCGTTCGGGCGCCGTATCCGCAATTTGCGGGTCTCGCTCATTGATCGCTGCAACTTCCGTTGCACCTACTGTATGCCGGCCGAAGGCTTGGAGTGGCTGCCACGCGACGAAATCCTGACCTTTGATGAGATCGAACGACTGGTGCGCTTGGCTGTCTCCTTGGGAATCGACGAGATTCGCCTCACCGGCGGCGAGCCAACTTTGCGGCCGCAGTTGCCGGAGTTGATCGCGCGCCTCTCGGCTATCCCCGGGCTGAAGAGTCTGGCGCTGACCACCAACGGCTTTTTGCTCCGCAAGCTGGTTCCGGACCTGGCGGCAGCCGGCCTCACGCGCATCAACGTCAGTCTGGACACGCTCGACGCGCATAAGTTTGCGGCGATCACGAGGCGGAATGCCATCAAGGCGGTGCTCGACGGGCTGGAGGCACTGGAGGAAGTGCCAAGCATCCACCCCATCAAGGTCAACGCGGTGGCCGTGCGGGGCTTTACGACCGACGACGACATTCTCGCCTTTGCCGAGTTGGCCCGACGCAAGCCCTACGTCATCCGCTTTATCGAGTTCATGCCGCTCGACGCCGATGGCCATTGGGATCGGATGCAGGTCCTGAGCGGCGATGAAATCAAGCGCATTATCGAGGCGGTCTATCCGCTCGTGCCGGTACGAGTCGGGGCGAGTAGCACGGCCCGCGTGTACCGTTTCGCCGACGGCAGCGGCGAGATGGGCTTTATCAACCCCGTGAGCCAGCCGTTCTGCGCCTCCTGCGACCGCATTCGCCTCACCGCCGACGGGCAGCTCCGGACCTGCCTGTTCTCCATTGACGAGACCAACCTGCGCGACCCTATGCGGATCGGTGCTCCCGACAGTGAGCTGGAACTGCTGCTGCGCCATGCTATCTGGCGCAAAGAACTGAAGCACCATATCAACGAAGGCCCGTCCTTCAAGCGGGCCTCGCGCTCAATGTCGCAGATTGGTGGCTAATTAGCCGTCAGTGGTCAGCTTTCAGCCAGCGGCGCGGCTAGGCGCTGCGGGCTGCGGCGCGATAGACGTAGCCCCCGCCGGCCAAGAGGGCCACGCCGGCGACGGTCCCGACGATCTGTTTCCAGCCGAAGCCGGGAACCGAGAAGGGCATCAAGTCCGCGCCAACCGAGACAAGCAGCACGATTGCCCCAACCACCAACAACTCAATACCAATCGCCTTACGCCCCATTTCAACTCCTCCCGTTCACTAGGCAGTCTACCACCTGCCAACCGCACTGCTCCCCGCGGCCTCGTTGCGCCGTACACAGGCGCCCGACAGAATGACGTACAATATAAATGTATGCGCTCGTCTGTGCCGGTCTCCTTGCGGACAGAAACGCATACCGAACCGCCGGGGGTGAGTCCCGGCCCGATAATAGTAGGATACTACCTTCCACGCGACTTGGTCTATCCCCGGCAGCCACCGGTCACGGGTGCGCGCAACAGCGGCGGTTTCTCCAAGGGAGGGTAGTGACCCGGACCAGGCAAGCGGCCATGGATAGGAAGACGGCGCGAGGCCCGGCCCGGCCACCTTTCGAGCTTATCGAGCATCCAGCCGACGTGGGCATCCGGGTCTATGGCCGCGACCTTGCCGCGTTGTTCACACATGCGGCCTTGGGCCTCTGCTCGCTCGTCACCGATACCGATACCGTTCTGGAACGGGAGACCCGGAGTGTCGAGGTGGCAGCCCCGGACCGGGAGAGCCTGCTTGTCGCGTGGTTGAGCGAGGTGCTGTGGCTCATCGAGGCCGAGGACCTAGTATTCGCACGCTTTACGATTGAGTCTCTCTCCGATACGGCGCTCGCGGCGGTGGCTCACGGCGAGCCGGTCGATCCGCAGCGGCATCCCTATCGCGGCGTCATCAAAGCGGTGACCTACCACCAACTGGATTTGCGCCAGCGGGCCGGCACGTGGAGCACGAATATCATCTTTGACGTCTGAGGCGAGTACCGGCGCCACAGAGGAGGAAGGAACACGATAATGAGCCGACGTTCCTCGCGCCGCCGCGGGCGCCGCCGCGGGCGGGAGCGGCAGCCCACCATGGACATCCCGGCGAAGTTCGAGTCGGTAGCCGGATTCCCGCCACCGCCTGCGCCCCAAGCGAGCGCACCGGCCGACACGTGGCCGGTCGCGGTTGACGACTGGCGCTGGGATATTCCGCTGGGCGCCCAGGAGGGTATGCGCGTGCCGGGGCGGGTCTATGCCAACGACACGCTGCGCGAACTGCTCCAGGGCGACGGCTCGGTGCGCCAGCTGGCCAACATGGCGACGCTGCCGGGCATTCTCGGCCGCGCCTTGGCGATGCCCGACGTACACCAGGGCTACGGAGCGCCGGTCGGCGGGGTCTTTGCCACCGACGCAGCGACCGGCGTTGTCTCCCCCGGTGCCTGCGGGTACGACATCAACTGCGGGGTGCGACTGCTCCGCGCCGATCTGAGCGAGAACGACCTGCGCGGTCGGCTCGACCGGCTGGCCGATGAGCTATTCAGGCAGCTACCGAGCGGCTTGGGAAAAGGCAGCGGCCTCGGCAAAGGTCAGGGCAAGCGTGAGCGGGCGTTGACCGACGGCGCCCGCTGGGCGGTCCGGTCCGGTCTGGGCTGGCAAGCGGACCTGGAGTATTGCGAGGCCGGGGGACAGCTACCGGGTGCCAATCCGGACGACGTGAGCAGCCGCGCTTTCGAGCGCGGGCTGGGCCGCATCCAATCGTGGGATCGTGGCGGCGGACAACTCGGCTCGCTCGGCGCCGGCAACCACTTTGCCGAGGTCGGGGTCGTTGACGCCGTAGAAGACGAGGCGGCGGCCGCGGCCTTCGGCCTGTCGTTGGGGCAGGTGGTTATCTGGATTCACACCGGCTCGCGCGGCTTCGGGCACCAGATTTGCACCGATTACTTGCAAACGGCGCAGGTCGCCGGCGCGGCCTATGGGATTGCACTGCCGGACCGGCAATTGGCCTGCATGCCGATCAGGTCCGAGGCCGGCCGAGCCTATCTCAGCGCGATGACCTGCGCGGCCAACTTTGCCTGGGCCAACCGGCAGGTGCTGGCGCAGCTGATCCGCGAGGGCTTTGCGGCGGTGTTCGAGCAAACGGCGGAGGTGCTGGGTATGCACCCGGTCTACGATGTGGCGCACAACATCGCCAAGTTCGAGCGGCATCGTATCCCCGGCGAGCAGGGCCCGACACGAAACGTGCTCGTTCACCGCAAAGGTGCCACCCGCGCCTTCCCCGCCGAGCACGCCGAGCTACCGGATGCCTACCGCTCGGTCGGCCAGCCGGTGCTGGTGCCCGGCGACATGGGCCGCTATTCGTATGTGCTCGTGGGCACGCCGCAGACGATGACCGAGACCTTCGGCTCGCTCTGCCACGGGGCCGGTCGCCGGATGTCCCGCGCCGCGGCCAAACGGGCCACCTCCGGCCAGGAGCTGGTCGCAGCCCTGCGGGAGCAAGGTATCGTCGTCCGTGCCGGCTCCATCCGCGGCGTGGCCGAAGAGGCACCGGATGCCTACAAGGACGCCTCCGAAGTGGTAGGCACGGCAGTCGGCGCCGGCCTCGCCCGGACGGTGGTCCGCATGCGGCCGGTTGTCGTGATTAAGGGGTGAGTGGCTGCGGCGGGGGGCTTGGCCCCCACCCTAACCCTCCCCCGGAGCAAGCTCCAGGGGAGGGAATAGACCGTCCCCCTGCGAAGCGGGGGGACCTATAGGGGGGGCCAGCGCCGCCTTGTCGCTTTTTTATATGTCCGCGTATACTTAAGTTGGCCGTCAGCGACGTGCTTGACACGGCGGCAGGGCAGGAGGAGCGATATCCATGGTGGGAAATGGCGCTGCGTCGCCAACCTTGGTGATTGAGGATTTGCACGCGGCCATTAATGGCCAGGAAATCTTGCACGGGATCAACCTGACCTTAAATAAGGGTGAAGTCCACGCCATCATGGGGCCGAACGGCTCCGGCAAGAGTACGCTGGCCTACGCATTGATGGGCCACCCGACCTATGAGGTTACGCACGGCCGCGTGTTCTTCAAGGGTGAAGACCTGCTGGAAATGGAGCCGGACGAGCGCGCCAAGTCCGGTCTCTTCCTGGCGTTTCAGTACCCCACCTCCATTCCGGGCATCAATATGGGCAACTTCCTCCGCCTGGCAGTCAAGGCGCGCTTTGGCGAGGAGCGAGCGCGGCAGTTCCGCAAGCTGCTCACGGAGAAGCTCCGGCTCTTGAAGATGGATCGCTCCTTCATGCGCCGGTATCTCAACGACGGCTTTTCCGGGGGCGAGAAGAAGCGCTCGGAAATCTTGCAGATGGCGCTGCTGGAGCCGGAGTTCGCCATTCTCGACGAGACCGATTCGGGGCTGGACATTGACGCGCTGCGCGTCGTCGCCGACGGCGTGAACGCGCAGATGAGTCCCGACCTCGGCGTGCTGGTCATTACGCACTACCAACGGCTGTTGAACTACATCAAGCCGGGTTTCGTGCATGTGCTGCTGGGCGGCCATTTGGTACGGTCCGGTGGGCCGGAGCTGGCCTTGTATCTTGAAGAGCACGGCTACGATCCGCTCATCAAGGAACTGCGCGCGACGGACCAGGCGGCTGCAACGGACACAGCCGACGGCGCCGGAATCGAAAGCGCGACCGAGATGCGCGAGCATAGCGTGGTCGGCGGGGATGAGCACGATCCCTTCCGGTCACATGGTCGGACTGCTATCTAAGCAGGTGAGCGTTCAACGTTCTAAGGAGTAAGAGCATGGCAGCAGAGGTAGCCGTAGCAGCACGCGACCCGGAAAAGCTGCGCTTGATGCAGGAAGCCGCGGCGCAGCTGCCGACCGAGTACTCGGCCGGCTGGCACGACGACGTGGAGTACACCTACCGCTCCGAGCGGGGGCTGAACCGGCGGGTCGTCGAGGAAATCTCTTCCATGAAGAGTGAGCCGGATTGGATGCGTCAGTTCCGCTTGGACGCGCTGGATCATTTCGAGGCTCGTCCGATGCCGCAGTGGGGCGCGGACCTCAGCGGCGTGGACTTCGACAACATCCACTACTACATCCGGCCCACCGAGAAGCAGGGACGCACGTGGGAAGAGGTCCCCGACGACATCAAGAATACGTTCGACAAGCTCGGCATCCCGGAGGCGGAGCGCAAGTTCCTCGCTGGTGTGACCGCCCAGTACGACTCGGAGGCGGTCTATCACAGCGTCCGCGAAGAGCTGGCCCAGCAGGGCGTCATCTTCACCGACATGGACAGTGGCCTGCGCGAGTACCCGGACCTGGTGAAGGAGTACTGGGCCACGGTCATCCCCTACAAGGACAACAAGATCGCCGCCTTGAACTCGGCGGTCTGGTCGGGCGGATCGTTCGTCTATGTTCCGGCGGGGGTTCACGTCGCCATCCCGTTGCAGGCCTACTTCCGCATCAACTCGGAGGCCGCCGGGCAGTTCGAGCGGACCTTGATCGTTGCCGAGGAAGGTAGCTACGTACATTACATCGAAGGGTGTACGGCACCGATCTACACCGAGGACAGCCTGCACTGCGCGGTCGTCGAGCTGATGGCCAAGCCAGGCGCGACGATCCGCTACACAACCATCCAGAACTGGTCGAACAACGTCTACAACCTCGTCACGAAGCGGGCAGTGGCCCAGGAGGAAGCGACCGTCGCCTGGATTGACGGCAACCTGGGTAGCAAGGTGACGATGAAGTATCCAGGCGTGTATCTCACCGGGCCGAAGGCCAAGGCGGAGATCGTCTCGGTGGCCATGGCCAACTCCGGGCAGGTGCAGGACGCCGGTGGCAAGATTTACCACGCGGCGCCGGAAACCTCTTCGACCATCAACTCGAAGTCGGTGACGCTCGGAACCGGCCAGGCGTCGTTCCGTGGCCTGCTGAAGATTTACAAGGGCGCCGAGAAGTCGGCCTCGCAGATGCGCTGCGACGCCTTGCTGCTGACGCCGGACTGCCGTTCCGACACCTACCCAACCATCGAGATTGACGAGGAAGACGTGTCCATCGGGCACGAAGCGACGGTCTCGAAGGTGGGAGAGGAGCAACTGTTCTACTTGCAGAGCCGGGGCCTCTCGGAGGCGGAAGCGGTCACCCAGGTGGTGAACGGGTTCATGGAGCCGTTCAGCAAGGAATTGCCGATGGAATACGCGGTGGAGCTTAATCGCCTCATCCAGCTCCAGATGGACGCTGCCGTCGGTTGAGGCGCCCTTAAGTCCTGCTGCTGCCCCGCCGTTGCGATGAAAATAACGCCTATCCATCGTTCCCGCGCAAGCGGGAATCCGCCCCACCCTGAGGGAGAGGGCAGCCGAGGATTAGGTGTCCCCATTTCCTGAGGAGAATACGTGTGAGTGTAGTCGCACCGGTGCGGACGGTCGTGCGGCGACGCCGCAGGTCCGTTGCACGCAAGCCAACCATCACGGCGGATGCAGTCGCCGCACTGAATGCGTCGCGCGACGACCCGGACTGGGTGCAAGACCTGCGCCGCGCCAGCTTGGCGGCGTGGGAGCGCATACCGTTGCCCACCGCGACGACGGAAGGGTGGCGGCGCACCGACCTGCGGCCGATCACGTCGCGGCTGCATACCGTCAAGCCGGCGGCGTCCCGCAACGACCTGCACGACGTGGAGTTGGGCGATCTCGACGCCGGCCTGCAAGCGGCGCTCGACGTGCGTTTCCCGGTGGGAGGGCTAGTCATCCAGCAGGACTCCACGACCGTCCACCGGACCCTGGGCAACGAGCTAGAACGCCAGGGTGTGCTGTTCATGGACATCCATGCGGCCGTGCGCGAGCATCCCGATCTCGTGCGACCCTACCTGATGAACATCGTGCCGGTGGGTTGGCAGCCGGGCGAGCCGTCCAATGCCGGGAAGTTCGAGGCCCTGCACGGCGCTTTCTGGTCGGGGGGCGTGTTTATCTACGTCCCACCTAACACCGAGGTGGAGCTACCATTACGGATGCTCCAGTGGACCGGCACGCCGGGCGTGGGCAGCTTTCCACACACCGTCGTCGTTGTGGATCGCAATAGCAGCGTGACGTGCGTCGAGGAAGTCCATTCCCCCACCCTGCCACCGTCGGCCCCGTCGCTCTTCACCAGCGGTGTCACCGAGCTGTACGTGGAGGACAACGCGCGGCTCAACTTCCTGTCGCTCCACGAGCAGGCGACGGAGGCGCATACCTTCATCACGCAGCGCTGTCGGCTGGGCCGCGATGCGTATGTCAACTGGGTCGTCGTCGGGATGGGCAGCGCCTATACGCGGGCAACGGCCGACGTGGTGCTCGACGGACGCGGCGCTAACGCCGAGATGCTGGGCTTGGGGTTCGGTAACGGCACGCAGGTCTTCGACTTCCACACGCTGCAAGACCACGCGGCGCCGAACACCGACAGCGATCAACTCTACAAGACAGCGATGCAAGACCGGGCGCGGCTCGTCTACGAGGGGTTAGTCGTAATCCAGCCCACCGCCAGCGATTCGAATGGCTACCAGGCCAACCGTAACCTGCTCCTCAGCAAGACGGCGAAGGCCGACTCGATTCCGATGCTCGAAATCAAGAACAACGAGGTCAAGTGTACGCACGGCTCGGCCACCGGGCCGGTGGAGCCGGAGCACCTGTACTACCTGCGGACCCGCGGGCTGCCGCGCGACGTAGCCGAGCGCCTGATTATCCAAGGGTTCTTCGAACCGATTGTCGAGCGTATGGGCGTCGCGGCCCTGCAAGATCACCTGCGCCAGGCCATAGATCGCAAGATCGGCGGCATCGAGCGCGACACGGGGTAACGGATGGCTGTGGAATACGTTGTCGTTGGCGAGGTTGGAGACCTGGAATCCGGGCAGGTGATGGTCGTCGAGATTGACGACTATCGTATCGCGGTGTGCAACCTGGACGGCACGTACTACGCGATTGACGACGTTTGCACGCACGACGGCGGACCGCTCGACCAAGGGCAACTGGAAGGCGACGAGATCGAGTGTCCGCGTCACGGCGCGCGGTTCAACGTGCGGACCGGTGCAGCGACCATGATGCCGGCGGTCGTGCCGGTCGCCACGTATCCGGTGGTTATCGAGGACGACGAGGTGCTCGTCGGGCTGCCGGCGTAGAGGATACGGCGGCGAGGAAATTCGAGGACGAAGACAGTGGCAGTAGAGACAGCCTCGGCACCGACGCTCGACCTCGCTGCGCTGCGGGAGGACTTCCCCATCCTCCGCCGCCGGATCAACGGCCGGCCCTTGGTCTACTTGGACAACGCCGCCACGTCGCAAAAACCGCGGCAAGTCCTCGACACACTCGTCCACTTCTACGAGCATTCCAACGCCAACATCCATCGCGGCGTGCATACGTTGGGAGCGGAGGCGACCGGCGCTTACGAGCGGACGCGCACGCTCGCCGCCGACCTCATCGGGGCGGCGAGCAGCGAGGAGATCATCTTCACGCGCAACACGACGGAGGCGATCAACCTCGTCGCCTACACGTGGGCGCTAGAGGCGCTACAACCGGGCGACGAAATCGTCGTGACGCGGCTGGAGCACCACAGCAATCTGGTCCCGTGGCTGCGTCTGGCCCAGGAGCGCGAGGCCACGCTGCGCGTGATCGAGCTGACCCCGGACGGACGGCTCGACCTCGACCCGCTCGACGAGCTGCTGACCGAGCGGACGAAGCTGGTGGCCGTGGGGCACGCCTCCAACGTGCTGGGCACCATCGCGCCGGTGGCGGAACTTGCCCGGCGGGCGCACGCCGTCGGAGCGCGCCTGCTGGTGGACGCCGCGCAGAGCGTGCCGCACCAGCCGGTCAACGTGCAGGAGCTTGGCTGTGACTTCCTCGCCTTCTCGGCGCACAAGATGCTCGGCCCGACGGGAGTAGGCGTGCTGTGGGCACGACAGGAGTTACTGGAGGCCATGCCGCCGTTCCTGGGTGGCGGCAGTATGATTGGCCGGGTGACCCTGGACCGCGTGACCTGGAACGTACTGCCGTACAAGCTGGAGGCCGGCACGCCGAACATCGCCGACGTGGTGGCCTTTGGGACCGCTATCGAGTACTTGCAGCGGGTCGGGATGGCGGCGGTGCGTGCCCACGAGCGCGACCTGCTGGCCTATGCGCTGGAGCAACTGGCGGACCGTCCAGAGCTTGAACTGTACGGTCCGCCGGACCTCGACGAGCGTGGTGGGGTGATCTCCTTCAACGTGCGTGGCGTCCATTCGCACGACGTCAGCACGATCCTCGACGAGCAGGCCATTGCCGTGCGCGCCGGCCACCACTGCACCCAGCCGCTCCACGAGTGGCTCGACGTGGCCGGCTCGACACGCGCCAGTTTCTACCTCTACAACACGCCCGCAGACGTGGATGCACTGGTGAGCGGGCTGGACCGCGTCAAGGAGGTGTTCCACCGTGCCATTGGACGAGCTTTATAAGGACATCATCCTCGATCACTACGAATATCCCCGCAATAAGGGCCAGATCGAGAGTACGACCTGCACCTGCGCCGGTGGTGACAACCCGATCTGTGGCGACAGCGTTGACGTGTGCGTCTCGTTGGATGACGACCACGTCGCTGCCGTTGCCTTCGACGGACGGGGCTGTGCCATCAGTCAGGCCTCGGCGTCCATGATGACCGAGGTGGTCGAGGGGAAAGCGGTCACGGACGTGCAACGTTGGTACCGGACCGTCCACGGGCTGCTGACGAACCACCCGGACGAGATAGATGCGGAGCTGGACTTGGGCGATCTGGAGGCGCTCGAAGGGGTGCGGCAGTATCCGGTGCGGATCAAGTGCGCGCTGCTGGCCTGGGAGGCGCTGCGGGTGGCGCTACGGCAGGCGCTCGCCGGCGGTGCGGCCGCGCAGGAGCACGCCGTCGTCACAACGGAGTAGAGCCAAGATACCTACCCCCATCCCCCTCCCTGAAGGGAAGGGGCTGCAGGCCGTCGTGCTGACCGCCTTCCCCGGCAGGAAGCGGCGGGCGGGGAGTAATGAGAGGAGCAAAACCGATGATGGAGAAGCCTGCGCTGACCGAAGCGAGCGTGCGCGACGCGCTGAAACAGGTTGACGACCCCGAGCTGGGGATCAACATTGTTGATCTGGGCTTGGTCTACGAAATCGCTATCGAGGGCACCGAGGTCAACGTCCTGATGACGCTCACGACACCGTTTTGCCCTGTCGGCCCACAGATCAAGGCGCAGATTGACCAAGTCATCAAGAGCAACGTTGCGGACGTGACGAAAGGGAGCGTCGAGTTCACCTTCAATCCACCCTGGGACAAGGATATGATGTCGGAGGAGGCGAAGGAGGAGTTGGGTATCTGGTAGGCCGGGGAATAGGGAGCCATGTGCTGCATCCGGCCCCCCTATGGCCCCCCCGCCCGGCAGGGGGACGTGTATCCCCGCGCACGCGGGAATGACGGACGGCGGACGGGGGGGGTGATACCGCTACGTATGCTACCCTGTCTTGGCTGATGGCAGCGTCTCCGCATCACTCACTCGGCATGGCGTATGAAGTATTCCGATCTCGTCCGTGACCACTTCGGCTCGCCGCGGAATCTCGGTGAGCTTGCCGACCCTGACGGGATCGGCGACGTGGAAAATCCCGTCTGCGGCGACCGCACCGTGCTGACGATCCGCGTGCGCGACGACCGCATCGCCGCGGTGCGCTTTCGAGCCGTAGGCTGCCCGGCCGCCATCGCCGCCAGCTCCATCACGACCGAGCTCCTCATTGGGCGGACCGTCGCGGAGGCGCTGCGCCTGACGAATGAGGACGTGTCGGCAGCGCTCGGCGGCCTGCCCGCCAACAAGTTGCACTGCTCGGTGCTCGCCGAGGACGTGGTGCGAGCGGCGGTTGAGGACTACCGGCAGCGCAGCGGCGCCGCGGCGGAGGTGGGCCAATGATCGTACCCCTGGCGTATGGCCGCTCCGGATTGGATTTGGCGGTTCCCGACGACCTCGCCGACCGGGTGACGGTGGTCGAGCCACGCTACGTGCCCGGCGTGCCCGACGAGGCGGCGGCGCTGCGGGCGGCGCTCCGCGAACCGGTGGGGATGCCGCCGCTCCGTGAGATGCTCTCGCCAACGGATACGGTGGCTGTCGTCTTCTGCGACATCACCCGGCCGATGCCGAGCGACCGGGTACTGCCGGTGCTGTTGGAGGAAGTCGAGACGGTCGTCGGGCGCGACCGCATCGTGCTCATCAACGGCACGGGCACCCACCGTGCCAACACGCCGGATGAGCTACGCGAGATGCTCGGCCCGGAGCTGGTCGCGCAGTATCGCATTGTGCAGCACGACGCCCGCAACGAGGACGATCTGACCCGCGTCGGCACCACGCCGCGCGGGACGCCGGTGTGGATCAACAAGCACTTCTTGAATGCCTCGGTACGTCTGCTCACCGGCTTCATCGAGCCGCACCTGTTCGCCGGGTTCAGCGGTGGCCCGAAG
>JAJDZR010000238.1 GCA_022824545.1 Chloroflexota bacterium | reverse complement strand
CCTGGGTGAGTAAGTGCCGGCGGTTGAGCAAGGACTATGCAGCCCTGCCGACGACCACGGAGTCGTGGGTCTACATCGCGATGATCCACCGTATGCTCCGCCGGCTCGCTCCCGCCTGAAGCCCCTTTGGAGACACCCTCTAACATACAAGGGCCAGGGAGAGGGATACCCTTCACCCGCTCGGCGGGAAGCTGTCCTCCAGCCCGCGCAGCAGCCGGAAGCACGTATCCAGAACCGGCACGGCAATACCCTGCTCGTCGGCGCGGCGCAGCGCCTCGCCCGCCAGCACATCCACTTCTGTGCGCCGCTCTGCGAGCACGTCCTGAGCGAGGGAAGGCACCACACGCACTCCGGCGGCACGATACCGCGCTGCCCGCTGCCTCAGCCCCGCCAATCCCTCGTCGAGTGGACTATCGGCCAGAGCGACCGCCGGCAGCGGCGCACCCGACGGGTCGGTCACGGCGATACCACCGGCCCGCGCCACGGAGACAAGCTCCTGCGTGAGGCGCAAGAACCGCTCGGCCAGCAGCGGATGAGAGAACATCATCGCATAGTCGGTGCGTGCCAGGGCAGTGACCATCGCGCCGGGTAGCAGATAGCATAGCTTCCACCACTCGATAGCATCGATGTCCTCGACCGGCGTCCCTGCCAGTCCGGCCTTCGTGAGCAGGTCGGCAAACTCGTTGACGCGCGGCGAGGTACCACCGCCGATCTCGCCCAGCCACGTCGTGGCGGGGAAGGTATAACGGGCGTGTCCGACGCCGAGATAGGTGGCTCCAAAGGTGGTGCTCGCGCCGACGACGGCCGCGGCGCCGAAGGCGTCATGGAGCCACCCGTCCTTCACGACCCCATTCTGTAGCGAGATGGCGGCGGCTGGCGTACACCCGGCCGCGGCGGCCAGTGCCGCGCCGGTGTCTTTCGTCTTGACGGACAGGATCAGCCAATCCACCGCCCCCACCTGCTCACCGCTGGTCACGGGTGTTGCCGGGACCTCGGCCTCCTGCGCGCCCTCGACCTTGAGGCAATTGCCCTGCGCCCGCAGCCGGTCGAGGTGCTCCGGCTTGACAAGCATTGCGACCTCTGCGCCCGCTTGGGTCAGGAAGGCGCCGAACAGCGTCCCCAACCCGCCTGCACCGACTACCAGTATCTTCAACCTCTTCACCTCAATCCCGGTCTCTGCTGCAGGCAATTGCTCTGGTGTGAGCATACCTAAGCGCAATTCGTAGTTAGGGGCTAGGGAGCATCGGTCGTACTTTGGTCACCACACCACCACACCGGCTACTCCTGCCTTGGCCTTGCCACGAGCGCCCAGTATTCCTGCCTTGCTCTTGCTCCCCGCGTCCACCAACCCAGCCGCCGCTTTGCCCGCTACCAACGGGGCTTTTGGGGCGATCATGTCCGCGATTACGGGGCCGGTGGTACCTCCGATCTCAGCGCCAAGGGTGGCGCCTAGACTAGCACCGACCTTGGCCTGTCCAAACCGGCCACCAATCACGCCGTCGAGGGCCCCGCCAATGGCCGTGCCAAGAGCGGCCCCGGTCTTTGCACCAAGCTTCGCCATGACACCCTCCTGCCAGCCGCCTATCTGAGCATACCATTGCCGCTATCACTGTTGTCTTGCTGTACCCTGGCCCCCTCCCTAGCCCTCCCCCGGAGCAAGCTCCAGGGGAGGGGACACGCCGTCCCCCCGCCGCAGCGGGGGGGCCATAGGGGGGCTGTACATACGTTACGATAGAGCTTCATCCGCGACGCACCAGAGCAGCGATCCTGCTGACTGGTGTCGAGCGGCCGATCACGTAGGCGGGGCGTAGTGTCATTGGGAAACTCAGCGCAGCGGCCGGCTGATAGAGGCGGGTCATTTTTGCAGCTACTCAGGAGTCGCAACTTCCGGCTGCTTTGGGCCGCCGGCACCCTGTCGGCTATCGGCGATCAGTTCGATCTCATCACCTTTCCCTGGCTGGTCTTGCTCATCACTGGCGGCCCGCTGGCGGTGGGCACGATCATCGCGGTGGGCAGTATTCCGACCGTCTTTTTCATGCTCATCGGTGGATCGCTGGTGGACCGCTTCTCGCCGCACCTGATAATGCAGACCAACAACGCGATGCGAGTGGTCTTGAGCACCTCATTGGCGATCCTGGTCTTGACGGGGCTGACCAATCTCTGGGCACTCTATCTCTTTGCTCTCCTGAAGGGCATTGCCGACGCCTTCTACTATCCGGCTCAGGCCGCGCTCCTGCCGCGGATTGTCACTCGTGAGCAGCTACGCCAATCCAACGCGGTGGTACAGACGACTGTGGAGCTGAGCGGCTTCGTGGGGCCGCTGCTGGCGGGTGCGTTGATTGCCTTGTTCAGCGGTACGCCCGGCACTGCGCTTGCGCCGGACAGCGCATCGGCGGCGCCGTCAAGTACCACCGGGGTAGGACTGGCCTTTGCCGTGGTGGCGGTGGCCGTTTTCGTTGCTGCGCTCCTACTGGCCGGGATGCGGCTGGAGCGACGCGACCCGGCAGCGGCCGACCGACCGGCGGAGCAGGATAGTCGCACCGGGATATGGGTCTCCATTGCCCAAGGCTTACGGTTCGTCCGGGCCGATGCGGCCATGTTCACGCTTTTCATCCTCATTGCCGGGATCGAGCTTTTCGTGCAAGGGCCGGCCATCGTCGGTATCCCTGTCCTAGCCAATACCAAGCTCCCGGAAGGAGTGCTGGCGTTGGGAATCATCTCTGCCGCATACGCTGGCGGGTCGTTACTGGGCGCCGTGCTGGCCGGGGCGCTCCCGGCGCCCAGGCGACGCCTCGGTCCGCTCTTTATGACGCTCTTTGCGCTGTCCGGTCTGCTCCTGATGCCGTTTGGCTTTCTCACGATTACCTGGATAGTGGCCGGGCTGGTGCTGGTGATTGGCATTATGGGTGGCTATGCCAATATCCTATTCACGGCCTGGCTGCAAGGACGTACCCCCCAGGCGATGATGGGGCGCGTGATGAGCCTGCTGATGGTTGCCTCTATTGGCCTGTCCCCGGTGTCCAATGCCGTCTCCGGCGCGTTGATCAAGTTAAGTCTCGGCTGGGTGTTCGTGGGCGCCGGCGCCGCGATGGCGCTGCTTTGCCTGCTGGTCGGCTTCCGGCGGGAGATACGGGAGCTATGAGTGCGCCGTGCTCGCGGCGCCGGCCGGCTGACGAGGACTCAGTTGAGCGTGTAAGGAGCAAGTCATGCACATCGGTCTTGCCGTCTTGCCTACCGCCGAGGCGATTGACGTTGCCGTACTGGTTCAGCAGGCCGAGGCGCTGGGGTTCGAGTCGCTGTGGGCGCCGGAGCAGAATATCCTCCCGGTCAAGACCGAGCGCCCGGTGCCGCGACTCTGGGGCGACATCGTAGACCCCTTGATCCTCCTGGCGCGGGCCTCGGCCGTGAGCACCACGATCAAGCTGGGCACGGCGGTTAGCGTGATACCCGAGCGCGACCCGCTCATCCTCGCCAAGCAGGTCGCAACCTTGGACCGTTATTCGGGAGGGAGGTTGCTCTTCGGGATTGGGGTCGGTTCGGGGCGCGAGCAGGCGCAGATCATGGGCAGCGACTTCCCGCATCGCTGGACCCAGGCCAAAGAGGCAGTGCTGGCTATGAAGTCGCTGTGGACAGATGAGGTGAGCGAGTTCCACGGCCGCTACTACGACTTTCCGCCGCTCTACTGTTTCCCCAAGCCGGCCCAGCAGCCCCATCCGCCGGTGCTACTCGGCGGCAAAGCACGCAATGTGTTCAAGCGGATTGTCGCGTGGGGCGACGGCTGGATTCCCATTGACGTGACGCCGCAGGAGGTCGCGGCCGGGCGCGCCACAATGGATCGGATCGCCCGCGCGGCGGGCCGCGATCACACGGCGCTGACCATCTCCGTCGTCGTCGTCGCGGCAGAACGCCGGGTCATCGAGCAGTACGCCCGCGCCGGTGCCGACCGGGTGATTGTCGGCCTGGAAGCGGCCGGCGAGACGGAGAGCCTCGCCGAGCTGGAGCGTCTCGCCGCGGCGGTGCTGCGCTAACGCCGGCCGGGTGAGACCAGGTTGGCCCCCACCCTGACCCTTGTATGTTAAGGGGTGGTAGTCAGTGGTGGCTACCCGGGCGTGACAGACCGCCTGGCCCCTGGTCCACCAAGACCGTGGGGGAGCACGGGTCGTCACGCCGGACGGTTCCCCAGACCCCGGA
>JAJDZR010000147.1 GCA_022824545.1 Chloroflexota bacterium | reverse complement strand
TGGTGAAGTGCTTCATCAACAAGCTCAAGCACTTTCGCCGGATATGCTCCCGGTTTGACAAACTGGACGCTCGCTACCTGGCTTTCCTCCAGTTCGCCGGTGCGCTCATCTGGTTGCGATAAAATGTCAACAGAACCTAGCACCAACACGTGAGCTTGCCGAACAGATCAACACCGTGCTGCGCTCTTTCGCCGGCGCGGTCCGCATCGGAGTCGTCTATGGCGGTCTTGGCTACGCCACCCAAATCAAGGCGCTCCGGCGGGGTGTAGACATCTTGATCGCCTGCCCCGGACGGCTGGAGGACCTCATCGCCCAAGTCGCCGTGAGCCTCTCGGCAACCGACCGGGTCGTGCTCGACGAGGCCGACCGAATGGCCGACATGGGCTTCATGCCCGCCGTTCGCCGGCTGCTCGACCAGACGGTACCCAAGCGCCAGACCATGTTGTTCTCCGCGACCCTCGACGGCGACGTGGCCAAGCTCACCCACGACTACCAACAGAATCCCGTCCGTCACGAGGTCGGAGCGGAGACCCCGGATATCACCGCGGCCCATCACGTGTTCTGGAACATAGCTCCGGTCGACCGCCCGGGGATCACCGCAGAGGCCGTAAGTGCAGTGTGGCCGGCCATCGTTTTCTGTCGGACCCGACACCGGTCCGACCGGCTCGCCAGGCAACTCGGCAAGGCCGGCATCCAGGCAGCAGCAATCCACGGCGGTCGCCGGCAGAGCCAGCGCACCCGAGCGCTCGCCGACTTCGCCAGTGGTCGGGTGCAAGCCTTAGTTGCAACCGATGTAGCCGCCCGCGGCATCCACGTTGACGGCGTAGCATCAGTGGTCCACTATGAATCACCTGAGGATCACAAGACCTACGTTCACCGCTCCGGGCGCACCGCTCGGGGCGGCCACGGCGGAGTGGTCGTCTCCCTCGTCCAGCCTGACCAGGTGAAGGGCCTGCGCCGACTACAGCGCCAGATCGGCCTCAACGAACCGTTCACGACTCCCGACGCCAACGCGTTGCGGGATCTCTCCCGCTCCCCCGCCCCGACCAATCCAGCCGCAACCGTCGAGGCGCACGAGATCGGGCTTCATGCATCTCGGCACACATCCCGCGCTGCCCCGAAGACCCACCAAAATCACAGCGGCCGCGCCACATCAGGCCGGCACAAGGGTCGCCCGAAGAAGGGCAGAAACCGTCAGAAAGCGAGCCAGGCACATGACGGTGGCCGGTCATGGGGACGGAACAAGAAGACCTACCGGCCCTCACGCACGAGCCGTAGTACGCCGAACCTCAGGAACCGTCGGTCGCATCAGCTATCCCGCGCTGCCGGATAGCTCGGCGGTCGCGAACCGGCAGTGGAGTTCGCTTTGTGGAACGGCTACTGGCAATGGCCATGACCTGCCGGCAGCCGGGACAGTCTCTACGCGACTGATTGACCATGGTGTGCATGGCTGCCCAATGCGGGCACACCGTTCCTCCCCTGCCTCCTGACCAAGAACTTCCACACCGGGGACTAACGACTCCGACAGGGTTCATGTAGCTCTTTGCCGGGGTGCTAGGGAGAGCAGCGTGTTCGCCAATCAGGGCAACAGGCGCTAGAATGTGCGTTCAAGTAGCACCGCAGCACAGAGAACGGCAATGGCGAGAAAGGCACCGGCAGCGCAAATGCCCCTGTTGCAGCTGTTGACTCCCGCTGCGCTGCAACGGATGCGTGCCCCGCGCTTCCTGGCGACGGTCGCAGCCGCGCAAGCCAATCCCGACGATCTCACTCCGGAAGTACGCGAGGTCTTGGCGCGCGAAATCGCGATTCGGGAAGCGCGGGCCTACCGGCGCCGGCGGCGGGTACCCCGCACATAGGCGCCGGCCCGCCGAGCAGCGCCTAACGGTAATGCTGGCCGGCGAACAGGGTTGTCGGGTCGAGCGGCTCACGGATCAGCGTCACCGTGCCGTCCATCTCCAGCAGGTACTCGGCCGGCCAAGCATGGCTGAGGAAGGCCAGCGACGACATCGTGAGTCCATAGGCGCCGGCCTTGTGCAGGGCGAGCAAGTCGCCCTCGCGCAGGGAGGGGAGCAGCGCAGCGCGGGCAATGACATCAATCGAGGTGCAGAGCGGTCCGCCAATGGCGTAGGTGCGGGGCGAGCCTCGGTGGTCCTCAACTACCGCGCCTGTGCCGGCCTCCGATCCGGTAGCGGGAAGCAGCAACGTCACCGGATGGTCCTGCCGGACCGCTACCGGGCGCCGGAAGTGATTCGTCCCACCGTCCACCAGGGCATAGTCCGTCCCCCGCGAGTGCTTCACGTCGAGCACACGCACGACGTAGGTGCCAGCCTCGCCGACCAAGTAGCGCCCTAGCTCCAGCGCGATCTCCTTGTCGCCGAATCCGAATGTTGCGATGAGGCCCCGCAGGCTGGCCGCATAGTGGGCCAGATCGAGGTCCCGGCCTGGAAACGCTTGGTAATCCACGCCGAGACCGCCGCCGAGATCCACGACCGGAAAACACTGCCGGTAGTCTCGCTCCAGCCGCTGCACGAGGTCGAAGACGTGGCGCGTGTACTCCACGAGCAGCGACGATTCCAGCACTCCGGTAGCAGCGAAGACGTGGACGCCCTGCAAGTCGAGGTGCCCAAGCTTGAGAATCTGCGGGAGTACGTCGTCAAGCTGCTCCTCGTCAACGCCGAACTTCTGGGCACCGCCGCCGAGTTGGACCGCGGCGTCGGCATCGTGAACCTCGAAGCGAGCGTTGACGCGCAGCAAGATCGGCTGGCGCCTGCGGAGGGAGTCGGCGTGCTGTGCCCCAGCAGCGACAATGGCATCGAGTCGTTGGGCCTCGCCGAGCGACTCGACATTGATCGTGCGGAGGCCATACCGCACTGAGGCGGCCAACTCGTCGTCCGTCTTGGCCGGCCCCGTGAACAGCACCCGGTCGCCGGAGATACCCAGGCGCTCGGCGACGGCCAGCTCACCGGCCGAGGCAATCTCCATACCCGCACCGAGTGCGGTGAGCTCCTGCACGAGCCGCAGCGACGGGTTGGCCTTGATCGCGTAGTAGACCCGCACTTGGGGTGGGAGTGCCGTCGTCAGTTCGCGGTAACGACGCTGCACGGTGGCGAGGTCGTAGATGTAGAAGGGCGTGTAGTCGGCGAGCGCGACGAGCGTCTCCTGCGGCACCAAGCGCCCGACGAACAACTTGACGGAGTGGCGAGTGGTGGAAACTGTCATGGTGACGAATGACCGGGACCAGGTAGGAGAGGGGCACCGCTACGCAAGAAATGGTACATACTCATGCCTACTATATATCAAATGTTTCCGCCTGTTACCGGAAAGGAGAGAATACCCGTTCCTCGGGAATTTTGCATGGAACACCCGCATACGGCTCCGTATTAGCCTGTCAACCGCGCTCGATGTCACGCTGGTTCGTCGGCCGGGCCAGGACGGCGCGCGACGGCGAGTAGGTGATTGGACACGCCGACGATGTTCGGATGGTCGCAGGTCGACAGCAGCAGCTGGCACCATGTCGGCCAGCGCTCCGGGTCCGCCGTTAATGCGTCGAGGTGCGCTTCCTGTAGATGCGCTCCCAGACCGTTGCAGCCATACAACCGCACCGGTTCGAGGTCCGCCGCGGCCAACGACGAGACAAACTCCTCCGGAAGAAAGTAGTACGTCAGCGCGCCGCCAGGGCCGATGGCGGCGATACCCGTCTCCGGCAGGTGCGGGAAGTATTGTGTGTAGCAGCTCGGCCACTGCACGGTCGAGCGGTAAGCGCCCAGCCGGTTCATCACCGCGATGAACAGGAAAGCGCCCGGCTTCGCTACCCGCCGCAGCTCGGCCAGGGCCTGTCGGCGTGGTGCAGCCTCGACGACGTGAGAGAGCACACCACCCAGACAAAGCACGGCGTCGAACTGCTCGTTTCCGAACCAGGAGAGATCGGTAATCGAGCCTTCGACCACCGCCGGCACCCGCTCACGGACCGCCGGGTCGGACTCGGCAATGCGCTGGCGAGCCAAAGCCAGCAGCGCTGGACTGAGGTCGAACAGGGACATCGTGTACCCCTGCGCGGCCAGCGCCAGGGTGTAGCGGCCGGGGCCACCGCCCGCATCCAGGACGTGGCAAGGGCGATCCGGTGTCACGGCCGGCAGATGCCGCTTGAGCGCGTGCATCGTGATTAGATGCTCCAGCCGGTACTGTGCCCCGGACTCGAGGCGGCGCCACTCCCACTCGGGGTCATGGTCGTAAGCAGCGCGGACCTGCGCCAGCGTGTCTTCCATAGCACCGGCCTCTCTACCATGGGCACTCGGCGCGGCTCCGCCGCGAATGCAGTAGCAACGGCGACAACGACTATACGCTGTTGGAGCGAGTTGCCGTTACTGCGATTAGCGACGGGAGCGCCGTGCTCCTGGCATAGTAGACGGTCATCTTGAACCGTCGGCCGCTCGGACAGAAAGTATGATGAACAGTGCCATTGAGAAGTTAGCACCCTATGCCTTCACTGCCCTCCGGCAGCGCAAGGAGGCGCTGCAAGCGCAGGGCACCGAACTGCTCGACTTCGGAGTCGGCGATCCCCAGGACCCGACGCCCGCGTTCATCCGCCAAGCACTGACTGCCGCCCTGAAGCCGGAGTCGCGCTATCCCACCTCCGCCGGTCTCCCGGAGCTTCGCCAGGCCATCGCCGGTTGGTTCGGTCGCCGGTTCGGTGTGATGCTTGATCCCGATGTACACATCCTGCCGGCGAACGGCTCCAAGGAGGCCCTGTTCAACCTGAGCCTGGCGCTGCTCGATGATCCGCGCCGCGGTCCGCAGGCGGTTGGTGTGCCGGAACTGGCCTATCAAGTCTACGCCGACAGCGCCCGGCTCCACCATACCGAGGTCATTCCCCTGCCCCTCGACGCCGATTGGCTGCCCGATCTCAACGCGCTGACACCCGACGTGCTCGGTCGTCTGCGCCTCCTCTGGCTGAACTATCCCAACAATCCCACGGGCGCCGTGGCACCACCGTCCTACTACCGTGAGGTGCTCGCCCTGGCGGAGCGCTGGGACTTCTACGTGGCCTCCGACGAGGCCTACAGCGAACTGTGGTACGACAATCCCCCATCGAGCCTGCTGCAAACGGGGCTGGAGCGGGCCATCGTCATCAACACGCTCTCCAAACGCAGCAATATGACCGCCTATCGCAGCGGCGTGATCGCTGGCGACGCGCAGGTGCTTGCCACTCTCCGCAACGTGCGCCCGCGGATGGGGGTAGCGACTCCGGAGTTCATCCAGCACGCGGCGCGGGCTGCCTGGGACGATGAAGCACACGTGACAGCCCAGCGCCGGCGCTACGCCGAGCGGCGGCAGCTGTTCATCGAGGTCCTGGCGCGAAAGGGGCTGGTCGTAGACGCGAGCGAGGCGACGTTCTACCTGTGGGTGCGCGTGCCGGAGTGGGTGGCGGGACGTTCGTCGCGGCAGTTCGCCGAGTGGCTGCTGGAGCGCGGGATTGTTGTGCTCCCCGGCGAGTTCTTGGGGGCGCGTGGCACCGGGCACGTCCGGCTGGCGCTGGTACCGCCGCTGGAGACCTGCCAACGGGCGGTTGAGATTCTCGATAGCGTGCTCTGAGCGCGGCGGAGGCGCACACAACGAAAAGGAGTGGATTGATGGATCGAGAGAAGATGCAGGCGCTGATTGAGGCCGCGGCCAGCGGCGAGCGCTCGACGGATGATGCCGCGGTCGGCGCGGCCGTCGCAGCGACGATTGCGGCACTGGACGACGGCAGCCTGCGGGTAGCGGAGCAAAGCGGGCCGGGCGAGTGGCGGGTCAACGCCTGGACCAAACAAGCCATCCTGCTCTACTTCGGCCTGCAAGACATGGTGATCCACGAGGTCGGACCGTTCCAATTCCACGACAAGGTGCCGCTCAAGCGCAACCTGGACGCCGCCGGCGTGCGAGTCGTCCCGCCCGGCACGGCCCGCTACGGCTCGTTCTTGGAGCCGGGGGTCATTCTCATGCCCGGTTATGTCAACATCGGCGGCTGGGTTGGCGCCGGGACGATGGTGGACACCTGGGCAACGGTCGGCTCCTGTGCCCAAATCGGTCGCAACGTGCATCTCGCAGGCGGCGTGGGTATCGGCGGTGTGCTGGAGCCGCCCGGAGCCACACCGGTCATCGTCGAGGACAATGCCTTCATCGGGAGTCGGTGCATCATTGTCGAGGGCGCCGTGATCGAAGCGGAGGCCGTGTTGGGCGCGGGCGTGATGATTACGGCGAGCAGCAGGATCGTTGATGTGCGGGAAGGCGCCGATGGCCGGGTGTACCGTGGCCGGGTGCCGGCGCGGGCGGTCGTCGTGGACGGCGTGTATCCTCGCCAGTTCCCCGGCGGCACTGCCTACATCCGCTGCGCCTATATCATCGGCACGCGCAGCGAACGGCACGACAAGAATCTCTCGCTCGAACAGGCGCTCCGCGACTACGACGTCACGGTCTAACCGGCTGCGAGGAGGCCGGTTCGGCCAGCCACACGGAATCCTCTCCTGGCCCCCACCCTGACCCTTGTATGTTAAGGGGTGGTAGTCAGTGGTGGCTACCCGGGCGTGACAGACCGCCTGGCCCCTGGTCCACCAAGACCGTGGGGGAGCACGGGTCGTCACGCCGGACGGTTCCCCAGACCCCGGA
>JAJDZR010000043.1 GCA_022824545.1 Chloroflexota bacterium | reverse complement strand
CACGCCGTTCGATGACGATGGCGAGCTCGACCTGGACTCGCTCCGGCGCCAACTGGACTTCTGTCTGGAAGCCGGCGCGCACGGCATCGTCCATCCGGTCATGGCCTCCGAGTGGTTCACGCTAACCGACCAGGAGCGCCTCCAACTCCTGCCGCTGGTCGCTGGACACATCGGGGGGCGTGTGCCGTTTGTGGCCGGTGTCTCCGGGGTGAGCGTGTCGGCCGCCAGGTATTTCGCCGCCGCGGCGCGCGATGCGGGCGCCGACGCCGTGATCGCGATGCCGCCGGTGCTGGCCAAGCTCCCACCCGCAGAGCTGCTGCGCTACTACGAGGCGATCTCCGATACGGCGCAACTCCCGGTGTGTATCCAAAACGCTCCAGTGGCGCCGATCAATCCCGATCTGGTCAGCCGCCTAGTGCGCGATGTCGCGCACGTCCATTATGTCAAAGAGGAGGTTGAGCCGGCGCACCATAATATCCGGCGCCGGCTGGAAGTCGGTGACTCGAAAGTCTGGGGCGTATTCGGCGGGGCCGGTGGGCAGAACTTCATTGACGAGCTGGAGCGCGGTGCGAGCGGCACGATGCCCGCGCCCCACTTCACGGACGTGCTGAGGCAGATTTACGATCTGTATGCCGCCGGCGAGCATACCGCTGCCCGCACGCTCCATATGCGGCTGATGCCGGGACTGCAACGGGAGCGGTTGAGCGGTGTGCCGTTCGATAAGGAAGTGCTCGTCAGACGAGGGGTGATCCGCAGCGCGCGCAACCGCGGCGCCGGCACCTCGCTCGACGCTTACGACTACAAGGAGCTGGAGTCGTTGTGGCCACACCTGGAGACGCTGTTCACCTGGCAGTCAAGCTAGCGATGCCAAGAGCAGCACTGTTGCGGAGTCGCTCGGTTCTGTCCTAACGGCTTCATGCTAAGTCTAGGGCCGGGGCTGGCCAAGGATAATTGAAGTCCAGTCGGGTGAGTAGACTGCACGGCCTAACACTATGTTGCTTTCGATAAGGCCCGCCCTAGTGCGTTTCGGGCCGACCCTGGTAGTGATCGCAGCGGTCACGCTCTTCTACGGCGAAGCGCTCGGCTCGACGCTGACGCTGCACGCCATGCACACGGACGCCGATGTCGTCTGGCAGTTCCGGCCGGACACCCTCGAGCAGTTCGCATATGTCCGCGAACACGGCTACCCACCGATCTGGCTTGACCGGCGCGGCCTGGGACAGTCTACCTTCGTCGGATCGTACCGCGGGAATCTCTATCCAATACGCTGGCTGGCGCTCTTGCTCGCGCCTCGGGCCGAAGAAGCGGCGGATTGGCTCATCTGGGGTCATGCACTCATCGCGGGCCTTGCAACGATGGCGTTAGCCCGCCACTACGGGGTGAGTCGCTGGTCAGCTGCAATTGCAGGGATATTCCTCATCCTGGGTCATCTTCCGGTCCGCTGGGCACCGCTATCGGACTCCTCAGCCCATTTTTCCACCTACCCACTTGCGATTTTGGGCGCCGAGCTAATCTGGGCCGGTCGTGCGCGGCGCGGTATCGTTCTTCTCGCAATCGGCCTCGGTATATCCGGTCTAGGCGCAAAGCTGCAGTGGGCACACATGGCCTTCCACGTTGTGGGTGTCATCGTGTTGTACCGGCTCCTGACAACCTCCGTGTCCCGCCGGATCCGTCTCCAATGCCTCGGGTTTTCGGCAGCTGCCATCCTCTTGGGATTGGCGATTGCGGCACCGGTGTTTGTGCCATTCGCCTGGGAACAGCGCGGTACAACGCGAGAAGCAGTGATGGAAGCCGGCGCTTCGGGCATGAACCGTGCCTCGCTGGCAGCACACATTGACCCTCGCACGCCGCAGAGCGCCAACATCAACGATGATGTCTACATGGGGCCGCTGGCTCCAGCCCTTATCCTGGCTGGCCTGCTGGTGAGTCTGCGCCAGCGGCGCCTGGCGATACTGCCGATTCTGGTCGTACTCGCGTTATTGATCGGGTTCAAGACGCCGCTGCTGGACTTGCTACAGCATACGGTGCCCGGCTGGAGCGCGGTGTCCAACGTTCAGCGTCTGTCGTTCGTGACGGTTCTACCACTGGCCTTGATGGCGGGACTAGGCCTCGATTGGCTAAATGACGGCCGGCGCAACAAGCAAACCATTGCGATCTTTGCCGCTCTCGTTGGCGCCAGCCTGATGCTTTGGGTGCTACAAATGGCCGGGTTGGGGCGGCTGGCGCCGGTTCCTGTGCTGTGGCTAGGCATCGTAGCGACGGCGCTCATCGCCTTTCTACTGTACGGGAGGATTGCCCGCCGGATCATTGACGACCGGCGCACTCATGGACCAATGTTTGCGGTCCTTGTAGCTCTCATTGGGATCAGCCTGTTGTACTGGTGGCTCCGCATGACGGAAATGGGGCTAGGGCCAGGACTGGGGTTGAGTCCCAACGTGTGGCTAGGCACCATCGCGATAGCACTCGTCTCCGCGACAGCACTCACGGCTTTCCTGGTATACAAAGTGGATTTCCGCCGCCTCGCTGACGGCACTAGCGCTCATCTTCCAGCCCTCGCTGTCATCGTGGTCTTTGGCGTCAGTCTGCTGGCCCTGGGTGTGGAGCGCCAGCTCAGGTGGCGGCCGGTACCGGACAAACCATTGCCTGAATTCCAAGACACGCTGACGTTAGTAGCTCGCCACGACGACGCGGCTGGGCGGTGGATGTCTTTCAGCATCCAAATGCATGAAAGTTATATGCCCAACGTGTTCCTGGAGGTTTCAGGGCGGTGGCTCGACACCTACGAGAGCTTTCGCCCCCCGGAGTTCTTCACCTACTGGCGCACGTTGACAGGCTCCACACAGTACGACCAACGCCGCGAGGGTCTGGGGAGTCTATGGTACATGCATACTGACCAGGACTCCACACCCAACGCCAACCTCGTCAATGCAGCGGGCATTACCCGCATCCTCGGACGGTCCGAGCGCGTGGCCGAGACGGAGCAACTGGGATGGTCCCTGCTCGGCGAACAAGGTATTCTCCGGGTGTACCAAAATCCGCAGGCGTTCCCCATGGCCTATGGGTCTCGGCGCTGGGAGGCTGCTGCACCTAACGATGCGATTGCACGGCTGGCTACTGCCGAGCAGGGATCATTCAACAATCACACCGACTACGTTGACGGAGTCACTGCCGTCGCCAGTTCCGGCGAGGACCCGCTGCCGGCGAGTGTCACGCGCCAGAGCGCAGAGGAAGTGCAGGTGGCGCTCGAAGAGCCTAGTCGGACGCCGGCACTCCTGGTGCTGCTCGATAGCTACCACCCGGACTGGCAGGCCCTTGTGGACGGAGAACGCCGCCCCGTGCTGCGCGTGAACGGCGTTTTTCGCGGCGTACTGCTGGAGCCGGGCGAAACAAACGTGATCTTCCGCTTTGAGCCGCGCTGGTTTCCATGGCTACCGGCCATCGCCGCGGCCGTCGCTGTGGCCATGGTCCTATTGCTCCTACCAATTGGCCGTATGCGACGGGCCGCCCAGGGCGTTGCCCGCGGGTGATCGGCGCCGGTGAGTCCCGTGCTACCATTTCCAGCGGGTCACAGAGCGCAACGAAACGCTTGCAGATGCGCGAACGGGATGCAATTCGAGTCCGGGCGTGGCGATCAATCCGGAGAGAGCGGCATGGCATCAACAACCGCACACACCGGGAAGGCAACCGCAGTAGCCGCAGGCAACGGTGGGGTGACGACACCGGAAGCACACGATAGCGCCAGGTGTGGTGTGCTTCCGGCGCGTCAGTGGCCAAATATCCAGGTAGAGCCGGAGGATTTGCCGGCGCCGGGCGAGGCCGTAGAGGATTTGGAGACGCCGGTCCTGGTGGTGGACCTCGACCGGATGGAAGCCAATATCCGGTTTGTGCAGGCGTACTGCGAGCAGTTGGGAGTACGCAATCGCATCCACATCAAGACGCACAAAATACCGCAGATTGCGGCGCGACAAGTAGCAGCCGGGGCGGCGGGAATCACGGTTCAGAAGCTCGGCGAGGCGGAGGTGTTCGCCGCGTCCGGCCTAGGGTTCGACGACATCTTCCTCCCCTACAACTTGCTCGGCGCCGCGAAGCTCCGCCGGCTACGCGCGTTTCTCGAACGCTATCCAGGGATAGAGTTGAGCCTCACCTGCGACAGCACGGTCGTTGCCGAGGGACTGAGCACGGTGACGCGCCAGGTCGGCCGCCGGCTCAAGGTATGGGTCGAGTGCGACGCCGGGCTGGGCCGGGCCGGCGTGACGCAGCCAGGTCACGCACTCGACCTGGCCGGCGCCATCGAGCGACTGCCCGGCCTGACGTTCGGCGGTCTGATGTCGTTCACTGCCGACGCCGAGCCGAGCGTCGCGTTTATGACCGCAGCCCTCGCCGTATTCCGCAGCGCGGGCCGGCCGGCGCCGGAAGTCACAATGGGGGGCACGCGGCAACTGCGGTGGGTGGAGCAGGTCCCGGGCGTTACCGAGCACCGGCCGGGTACCTACGTCTTCCACGACCGCCAGACCGTGCTCCAGGGCGGCTGGTCGTTCGACGATTGCGCCGGTACCGTGCGGACGACGGTGGTCAGCCGTCCAACGGCGGAGCGCGGTATTCTCGATGCCGGCTCGAAAGCGATCACGCCGGAGACGATGGGCCTCGACGGATTGCTCGGTCATATCGTGGAATACCCGGAGGCGCGTTTGTATCGGCTTTCCGAGGAGCACGGCTACGCGGATTTCTCCGCCTACCCGGAGGCCGAGCGCCCGCAGGTGGGAGACGTGCTCGCAGTGGTTCCCAACCACATCTGCACCACGGTCAACATGTTCAACTGGCTCGTCGGAGCGCGGAACGGCCGGGTCGAGGTCGTGTGGCCGGTGGCCGCACGTGGTCGGGTGCGCTAGACCGGCCGCGGCAGTCGGTACGGGGGCTATGACGCACCGTCCAGCAGGACCGTGTGTTCTTGCCGGCCTTCAACTACGGTGGTATGATGGGCACGGTCAGTTGTTGGTTGAATGGGCGTATTTGCACGTCCATGAAAGATAGAGGGAGGTACTGCCATGGCAGGAATCGTGCGTAGACGCTATCTGGGAGGTGCTGCCGCCGCTTTGGGTGGTCTGATTGCCGTCGCGTGCGGCGAGCCGACCGTCCGCTACGTCGGCCAGCCGCAAGCCGGTCCCGCGGGGCCAGCGGGGCCAGCGGGAGCGAAAGGAGAGACCGGCGCACAAGGACAACAGGGCGCACAGGGCGCACAGGGCGCCGCCGCAAAGGCGCCCGTAACGCTCGACTTCCAGCACCGCTGGAACGGCCCAGCCCGTGAGCCGATTGTGGACGAGGTGATCAAGCTGTTCGAGGAAACGAACCCCGGAATCTTTGTTGAAACGACGATGAACCTCGCGCGCGGAGAAGGCACCTCCGGGGGCGTGCCAATCGCCAAGATCCTGGCTTCGATTGCAGCGGGACAGCCACCCGACTGTTTCATGATCCACGCCAATCCCGCACGTGAGTTTGCTCAACGCGGCGCGCTCGCCTGGCTGGACAACTACCTGAAGAGAGACGGACGCAGTCTCGGCGAGTTGTACTTCCCGGCGGTCCTGCCCTACATCCAACTGGAAGGGAAGACCTATGCCCTGTCCCAGACGGCATCGGGTGACAACCCCTATAACCACTACAACAAAGATATGCTGGCAGCCAAGGGAGTCAACCCGGACGACCTCAAGACCTGGCAAGGATTGCTGCAGGCGGCCAGGACTCTCACGGTGGCACAGGGAGACAGCTTCAAGGAGATAGGCTACCGCTATCCTGGCAGCTTCTCCACGTGGCACACGCTCAATGGTGGCCAGTTCTGGGATGCCGATGGTCGCAAAGTGCTGTTCAATGATGCCATCGGCCGCGAGGCGCTCACCCATTCTACCGAGGCGGTCAAGCAAGTCTATGGCTCGTGGCCAAAACTTGAGGCCTACATCAAGGAGCATACGGTCGAGATGTCGGCTCCGGTGGATTCATTGTTTGCCAACGGCAAGCTGGCCATCTCGACGAGCGGTCCGTGGTATTGGGTGAGCGTGCCGCAAGCGGCACCCAACCTCAACTGGGGCACGGAACGCATGCCGCGCAACGCCGAGAACCCGCAGTCCAAGCAGACCACGTTGGCGGGCAGTGTGTGGACGTGGGCTACGGGCGCCGGCCCCAAGAATCCCGATGAGGCCTGGCTGCTGGAGCGCTGGATGTCGCAGGACGAAGGCCACCGGCGGCTGATGACCGGGATGGGCCGCGCCACTATGTACAAGCCAGTGGTCATGGACCAGTTGTACTACGACGCGAATCCTGGCTGGGACCTGGTCCTCGAAACGATCAACGCCGCGACTCCCCTGCCCATCGCGAAGGGAGCGGGACCTGCCATGAACCACATCAACGCAGTCACTGAGCAGGTAGTCCAAGGCGAACTCGGTGTTGCCGCCGCCCTGGAACAGGCCGCCGAAAAGGCCCAGTTCGAGCTAGACAAGGCCCACGAGGCCGCACAGGGCTAGCCAGCACCCGCACAGGATCGTCCGCGGCCGGGGCACGTGCCCCGGCCGCGTGCTTTTCCTCATGTCCATGCACTCGCGGAGGGATGCAGGAAAGGAACTGCGAGCAGAGGAGGCCGCGGCGGTCGGCATGGGGGGTACGGCACGCCGGCCGCTGGGGTTGAGGGCTATTGCTGGCCCCGCGCGACAGGTGGTACCATAGGGGACATAGCCATAGTCTGGAGTGGGCGCGGATAAACACGTCCACGGGAGAAAGAGGAGGTACCGGGAATGGCAGGTATCGTGCGGAGACGCTATTTGGGCGGCGCAGCCGCCGCATTGGGTGGGCTGGTCGCCGCCGCGTGCGGCGAGCCGACGGTACGGTATGTCGGCCAACCGCAGGCCGGTCCGGCCGGTCCGGCGGGGCCGGCGGGAGCGAAGGGTGAGACCGGCGCACAAGGCGCACAGGGCGCACAGGGCGCCGCCGGCGCCGCCGCAAAGGCGCCGGTAACGCTGGACTTCCAGCACCGCTGGAATGGCCCGGCGCGAGAGCCGCTGGTTGACCAGGCCATCGAGATGTTCGAAGAGGCCTACGAGAACATCACCGTTGACTTGACGATGAACTTGACGCCGGGCGGGCCTGGTGTGGACGGTGGTGTACCGATTGGGAAGATCATCGCCGCTATCGCAGCTGGCTCACCCCCGGACGTGTTCATGATCCACGGGCGCGCCACCGTTGACCTCGCCCGGCGGAATGCGCTCACGTGGATTGACGATTACCTGACGCGCGACAAGCGGAGTCTGGAGGAGTTGTACTTCCCAGCGATCATCCCGTTCATCCAGCTCGACGGCCGGACGTATGCGCTGCCGCAGACGGCGTCGGGCGACAACCCCTACGTCTTCTACAACGAGGACATGCTGGCAGCGAAGGGGATTGACCCGCAGGAACTGACCACCTGGCAGGGTCTGCTCGAATCGGCCAAGATTCTGACCGAGCCGGATGGTGACTCGTTCAAGCAGGTGGGCTTCAACTATCCGGGCACCGCCTTCTACGTCTGGCATACGGTGAATACGGGCCGGCTGTTCGAGGGCGACGGCAAGACGGTCGCCTTCAACGACGAGCTGGGGATCGAGTCGCTCACCTATCCGACCGATGCCGTGAATCAGGCCTACGGGGAGTGGAACAAGTTCGACGCCTTCATGAAGGCCCAACAGAAGGAAGGGCAGCCGGGTCTCGATCCGATCTTCTACAACGGCAAGATGGCCATTCTGATGAGTGGTCCCTGGCAGTGGATCAACGCTCCCGATGCTGCGCCGAACTTGAAGATGGGCGCGTCGCGGATGCCGCGCAACGCCAACAACGCGAACTCGAAGCAGACCACCCTGGCCCAATACACCTGGACCTGGGCGATGGGCGCCGGGCTGAAGAATCCCGATGAGGCCTGGCTGCTGGAGCGGTGGATGTCGCAGGACGATGGACACCGGCACTTGATGACCTCGATGGGTCGGGGCACGATGTATCGGCCGGTGGCCGAGGACCCGGTGTACTACGAGGCCAATCCGGGCTGGGACACGGTGCTGGAGACGATCAATGCCGCGACGCCGGCGCCGGCCTCGCTGGGCTTGGCCGCGCTGATTCGGGCGATGAACGGCGCGGACATGCACGGCAAGGTGCTCAGAGGTGAGGCCAGCGTCAAGTCGGTGATTGACGAGACTGCGAGAGCGGCTCAGGTGGAAGTGGACGAGGCGTTCGCCCTAGCCGAAGGCTAAAGGGTGCTCTGACGAGATCGTCCATCAGCGGCCGGGTGGTATAGCCACCCGGCCGCTTCTTGTTATGTCGTGACCAGCGGCGGCGCATCGCAGGGAGGAGTTAACGATGGTTACCGTCGAGCGGGCCAGGCTCAGTCCGGCGCAGGTCGAGTTCTACCGCAACAACGGGTACCTCACCGTCGAGAACGTGCTCAACTCGGAGCAGTTGGCCACGGCCCAGCGGATCGTGGACGACCTGGTCGAGCAATCCCGCGGCGTGACGAGCAACACCGAGGCCTTTGCGCTGGAAGAGGGGCATAGCGCCGAGACGCCGCGGCTGGCGCGCATCAACGCGCCGAGCAAACGCCATCCGTTCTTCGGCGAGTTGTACCGCTCGGATGCCATTCTGGATGTGATCGAGCCGCTGCTCGGCCCGGACATTCGCCATCAGGGCGAGAAGCTGAACATGAAGACGGCCGGCGGCGGGAGCGCGGTCGAGTGGCATCAGGACATCGCCTTCTATCCCTACACCAACGATGACGTGCTGGCCGTCGGCGTGTGCCTCGACGACCATACGCTGGAGAACGGCTGCATGTTGATGATCCCCGGCTCGCACAAGGGGCCGGTGCTGGACCATCATCAGGACGGCTGCTTCATCGGCGCAGTCACGCCCAGCCGCGGCGAAACGGACCTCAGCACGGCCGTTCCGGTGGAGGTCGGCGCCGGCGGTATCACGATCCACCACACGCGGATGCTCCATGCCTCCGCGCCCAACCGCTCCGGCAAGTCGAGACGGCTGCTGATCTATACCTATGCGGCGGCCGACGCCTGGCTGCTGGCCGGCGACCCGCGGTTCGTGGACTTGGACCAGTGGAACGATTTCATGGTGCGGGGGGAGCCGACGGTGACGCCGCGGGTGATCGCCCACGACGTGCGGATGCCGTGGCCCAAGTCCCCGTTCGAGGACGACTTCCAAGCCGGCCGTGCGATCTTCGGCTTGCAGACGTTGGCCCGCGAGCGCTCATTCGAGGGCCGGTAGGTGAGACTTGATTGACAGAATCATCGGGCCAGCAGGCATCGTGCGACGACGATTCTTGGGAGGACTTGCCGCCTTGGGTGGGTTGCTGGCCGCCAGTTGCCGAGCGTGGTTTGGACAAAGGCCAGTGCCCGAGGACATTGAAAAGCACATAGTGATTGACGATGAGTTCATAGACAATTGCCTTGCCAAGTATGATCCTTACTGTGTGGTAGAGCATCTACTTCATGATATTGATACTGAAGATGAAGAATTATACTATAGAGGATTAAATAGACTAACCGTTGAGCAAGCGTATCTTTTTACGATTTACCTCTATGATATGGAAATGAACAACGGAGGGTGGGAGCAATTCTACACGAACACTACCGGGATCGTATGGGAAGAAGTGTTACGCGGTCTTAGAGAGATTGGAGCTACTGAACACTACGAACTGATGAGAGAGTCAGTTAGGATAATGGGAGGAAATCCGAGCAAGGATCAGATGAAGAGGATTAGTCAATTTGAGCAAATGGAGGCACGGGATCCCAATTACTCAATCTTTGACGACTTAGGAGAGGAGTTCGACAAGATCAGAGCGACTGGTGCTCTTGGTTATGCTGCATTAGACTATATTGATAGGAATCGTGAGAAGTTCTACTTCGATGGTGTAGTCAAGGATATAGAGTGGCCGTCCAATTCGTAAACGGAGTCTCACCAAGGTCAATTGGCTTTTGCATAGTTGCTGCAAGTCTGCAAGAGCGGTGGATCGGGACCAGATCTGCGCGAAAGGCGCCACGGACGATTACTCGCCGGGTGGGGAGCGTGCATGAAGATTGTCAAGGTCGAGTCGTTTCATGTTGTTGCCGACCGGGAGGTACACGCGGCGGCCGGCACCGTGGGGCGTCGTCAGCCCGGTACCGAGCCAGGGGTCAGGGCACTGGACTACAACACGGGACGGCATCTCTGTGCCTATCCGGCGATAGATCAGACGCTGTTGGTACGGCTGACCTCCGATGACGGCTTGGTAGGGTGGGGCGAGGCCCACTCGCCCCCGGTGCCCGGCGTCGCCAAGGCCGTCATTGCGGACCTCTTCGCGCCGCTGCTGCTAGGGCAGAATCCGCTGGCTATCGAAGTGCTCTGGGACCATCTCTACGCCTCGATGCGGCTGCGCGGCCACGGCTCCGGGTTCATGCTCGAAGCACTGGCCGCGATAGACATTGCGCTGTGGGACCTGGTCGGCAAGGCGCTCGACCAGCCGGTCTACCAACTGCTCGGCGGCCCCTTCCGCACGCGCATTCCCTGCTATACCGGGCTGCCGGGCGAGACGGTCGCGGAGCGGGTCGCCTACGCCAAGGAATACGTGGACCTGGGATTCACTGCCATGAAGACCGGGACCGCCTTGGGCGACACGAGCAGCGCCTTGGCGGAGGTTGGGGCAGTAGTCGAGGCCGTGAAGGGACAAGCCACCGTGCTGGTGGACGCCCACGGCGCCTACGATGCCCGCACGGCCATTCCGGCCGGCCGGGAGCTGGAGCGGATGGGCGTGGGTTGGCTGGAAGACCCGCTGCCGCCTGAGGACCTCGACGGCTACGCCGCGCTGTGCGCCGCGCTGGACATGCCCATCGCCAGCGGTGAGACCGAATGCACGCGCTGGCAGTTCAATGAGAAGCTACGCCGGCGCGGCGCCGATATTATTTTGCCCGACATCTGTCGTGCCGGGGGTATCTCCGAGGGACGCAAGATCGCGCAGGTCGCGGACCTCTTCAACGTGCCGTGGTGCGCGCACGTCAGCATGGGATCAGCTATCCATGTGGCGGCCGCCCTGCATCTGGCTGCCGCCACACCGAACTTCCTGATCTGTGAGTACCGTGGCCCGCTGCGGCCCAACCCGCTCGGCGACGTGCTCTTGCAGGAGCCGATTGACTACGCGGACGGGCACTTGCAGGTGCCGCCGGGGCCGGGCCTGGGGATTACGTTCGACGACGACGCGCTGGCGGCCCGCAGCCTGGACCCGTATACACCGGCGAGGTGAGGGCTGGGTTGTCGGGCCTCACCCCCCGGCCCCTCTCCATCGCCGAGCGATAGAGAGGGGGTGGATTCCCTAGACTCACAAACGAAGGGCAACACCAAAGTAAGGTGTTGCCATGGGACAAGCATACACGCAGCTTAACATTGAAGACCGGTGTGAACTGGCCCGCC